>CALWZD010000023.1 GCA_944385945.1 uncultured Anaerofilum sp.
ACTGGCAGGAAGTCTGGCATTCGCCGCAGCCGCCGTTTTTAGCAGTTTCAGCCAGGTTGCGGGTATCCAAAGTCTGGATTCGAGTCATAGTTCACAGCCTCCTTGTTGGAAAAATGCGCGCAGCAAAGCCACGCTCTCTTATATATTGAACCATAATCTTTGCATTCTGTCAATAGGAATCAGTATATATAAGCGTTCACAGTTTATCGCAAAACAATGGCGATCTGGTGTGGAAAATCGGAAGTTTGCGCATACAATTCGACCCCTTGTTCCAAAAGTAGCCGAATTTGGCAAAGAAAATCGGAAGTGATACACTCACCTGCGGTGATAAGCGGAATGCCGGGAGGATATGCCCAAATGCTTTCGGCACAAATTTCGTTTTCGGCGTCTTGCAGCGAAACTATAGCAGAATCTTCTAGCTGTGCTTGCCATGGGGCAAGGTGCATTGGAGGCAAAGAAACTGTAAGTGGCAGTGGTGTCTGGGCAGGGGAAAGGGTGGCGTCGATGGCAAGCAGTGCGTCGGTCAATCGCTGCATCATCTCGTCTGTGTCGCAAATGGATGTCATCGCCAGTGCATAATCGCCCATCGCCATTTCCAGTTCGATGCAAAATTCGTCCCGCAATCGGTCTTTCAGCTGGGTTCCGGTCAAAGAGGTGGAACGGGTAGAAATCACGATTTTTCCTTGGTCAAACGCAAAAAATCCACCGTGATTTTCGAACCTGTCTTTTCCATGGCACAGAATCCGCAGATGCTTCAGCTGCACCATAGCCTGCGAAAAAGTGTCTAACCGCTGCACATAGGCGTCAAATAGTTCACTCTGATTCTTCTGTACAAAGTGCAAACAATCGTCGATGCCTGCCATCAAAAGGTAGGAAGGGCTGCTCGTTTGAAAAATAGACAGCTGCCGTGCAAATTCCTTGGCGTTTATCAAATCGCCGTTTCGGTGTGCAATGGCGGTTTGGGTGGGGCTGGGGAAAGTTTTGTGCAAACTTTGTATTACAATATCTGCCCCTGCTGCGACCGCACCGCCCGAAAAGCGAGGAGAAAAGCCAAGATGCGCTCCGTGTGCTTCGTCTACCATCAAAGGGATACGATGCGCATGACACAGCTCTGCAATGGAAGCAATATCGCTGATGACGCCTTCGTAAGTGGGGCTGGTAAGCAATACAAGGGCGGCGTCGGGATAAGCAGCAAGTGCTTGCTTGACCTGTTCAGGCGTAATAGACTTTGCTACACCGAATGTTTCGTCCAATTCTGCACAGAGGTATACGGGAGTCAACTGGCGCAACTCAACGGCATGATAGACCGACTTGTGGCATCCCCGTGCCATAATGATGGTGCTATGGGGTTTGCAGGCAGTACAAATCCCTGCAAGAATGCCACCACTCGAACCATTCACCAAAAAATAAGACTGTTTGGCTCCGTATAATGTTGCCGCTTGCTGCATCGACTGCTGCAAGATGCCCTCCGGCTGATGCAGATTGTCGAAACCGCTGATCTCGGTGATGTCCAGTTCCAGTGGCAACCCACCACCTGCAATGGCTTGCCGTTTATGCCCCGGCATATGCATTGGGCAAGCACCACTTTTACTGTACTCACTCAAGCGTTGCGTAAGAGTTTTTTTATCGTTCTTCAAACATATCATCTGCCTTTGGATTATGTGAATATACGCTCAGCACCAGTCCCATACACAGATACATCATCAGTGCCGAACTGCCGCCCGAGGAGAAAAAGGGCAAAGTAACGCCGATAACAGGCAGTAACCGCAGGTTCATGCCCAGATTTACAATGATTTGGAAAATAAGCGAGGCGAATACACCGGCACAAATATATGCACCCAGTGGCTCTTTGCTGCGCAAAGCAGTGCCTAATGTTTTGAAAGCAATGCTGAACAGAACAATCAGCACGATAACACAGCCAACAAAGCCGATTCCTTCTGCCATATAGCTAAAAATAAAATCGTTTCTGCCCTCAGGTACCCAGTTGTGTTCAGGTTGGAACAATCCACGACCAAAAATCAGCCCTGAACCGATGCTGATGCGTCCGGCGTCTTGCTGATACATGGTTTGCTCGTACAATTCGGGATTGGTGGTCGCCATGCTGGAATCGTACAACGCCAAAACTCGCTGGATCTGGTAGCCCGACAATCCCTTTCCCGTCACCAACATAAATGCCACACCACACACAGCAGCAGTGATAGCAGAAAAAACGTATTTCAAACTGATGCCCGCCGAAAACAGCATGGTCGCACCGATAGCAAGGAAGATGAGCATGGTGCCGTCATCGCCTTGAATGTGGATGATAGCAGCCGGTACCAACAAATGCAGCAACAGTTTTCCCAACACCACAGGTTGATTTACCCGTTCACGCACATTGTCCAGATGCATGGCAAAGGTAAGGATAAAGCTGATTTTTGCAAGTTCGGTGGGCTGAAGACTGAGCGGGCCAAAGCGGATCCAAGAATAATTTTCGGTACCGGAGGGTGCATAACCAAAGGTGATAGGTCCGATGCTTTTGTTTTTTAGCAAAGTCAGCAGTACCAAACCCCACGTAAATACAACGTGTACCGGCCAGACATTCGCAAGCATCCTGTAGTCGATGCGGGAAAGGATCAGTGCCGATATGATGCCGAGTAGACTTGCAGCCCCTTGCACGATGGCATCACGCCAGCTTCCGGTTTCGTACAACCCATAGGAAACCAGCACCGTCACCGACATGGTGGAGCAGGCGACACATAAAAATAACAACACCCAATCGCTTTGGGTGAAAAATTTCTTGAGCGTTTTCAGAATGATTTCCCCCTTTATAGCAAACGATTCTATCTTTCCAACGATAAATCGGCTAAAAAATTTCGGTTTTAAAAACAACCTTTTTCAATTATACCCTATCCCCACAACTTACACAAGCAAAAAACATTGCACATATGCCAATTTTATACTATAATGAATGGCATAGAACAATAGCTGCAATAAAAAGGAGTACCCACACAGTATGTCTGTTTTTAAAACGAGCAGCCGCAGTGAAACGGTTGCGCTGGGAAACCGCTTGGCAAAAAGCCTTTCCCCCGGCAGTTTGGTGCTGTTCACCGGTGGTCTTGGTGCAGGAAAAACTGCCTTTTGCGAGGGCATCGCACAAGGGCTTGGCTGCACCGACCCTGTCAGCAGCCCGACTTTTGCGGTGGCAAATTATTACCGTGGCAAGCAGCCGTTTGCTCATTTCGACCTGTATCGCCTGCAAACACCCGAAGATCTGGAGGTAGCCGGCTTTTACGACTATCTGGACGAAGGTGCAGTGGTAGCGGCTGAATGGAGCGAAAATTTTGCCGACCTTTTGGCACAGGAGCCGGCTGTGCGTATCCATATTCAAAAAGAAGGCGAAAACGAAAGAACCATTACCATTGAGGGGGCAGAAATTTGATTTGTTTCGGTATCGAATCGGCAGGAAAGACCGCATCGGTAGCAATCATGCAGGACGGCAGCGTACTGTACGAAGCGACCTTACGTACCGGTTTTACTCATAGCGAAAGTTTGCTGGAAATGGTCGATACTGCCCTGAAAGCGGTACGCCTTACAGCAAAAGATGTGCAGCTGTGGGCGGTATGTGCAGGGCCGGGAAGTTTTACGGGTCTGCGCATTGGACTGGCAGTTGTAAAAGGGCTTGCTATGGCAACGGGTGCTGATTGTGTAGCGGTAAGCACTTTGGAAGCGAGAGCATGGACGGTATCGGCAGCAAGCACAGTGTTGGCAGCGTTGGATGCACGGCGGGGACAGGTCTATGCCGGTGCATTTGCGGTAGATGCACAAGGGGGCTGTCCACAGCGTTTACTGGCTGATGGTGCATATCCACTGGAAAATTTGGCGGATTTTGTTGCAGATTGCAAAAAACCGTTGGTTTTTGTTGGTGATGGCGCAGAAATGTGTTATAATGGATTCAAACAGGTAGAAGGTGTGGTGCAGTGGCATAGCTTTTTGTCTGAGGGAACTGCCGTAGGGGTTTGTCTTGCGGCAATGCATAGCGCACAGCAGGGACAGGTGCAGACCGGTGAACAACTTCGTCCGTGCTACCACAGGCTGAGCCAGGCAGAACGAGAGCGAATGCAGCGGCTGAAAGACCAATCCGTTCCATCTGAACAAATTTGATTTATTTTTACAATAGAAAAGCGAGGAAATGATACCCATGATTCAATTAACCAAACCTCTTGCATTGGCAGCAGATCACGGCGGATACGAGCTGAAAGAAGCCGTAAAAAAACATCTCGACGAGTTGGAGCTGGCTTATCAGGATTTTGGCACATTGGATGGTGCATCCTGTGATTATCCCCAGATCGCACAGCCTGCGTGTAATGCAGTGGTAAACGGCGAGTGCAGCTTGGCACTGCTGTTCTGCGGTACCGGCGTTGGTATTTCGATGGCAGCAAATAAGATTCGTGGAATCCGTGCTTGCTGCTGTTCGGACGTATTCAGTGCCGAGTTTACCCGTCGCCACAACGACGCAAATGCGTTGTGCATGGGTGGTCGTGTGGTAGGTGCAGGTTTGGCGTGCAGTTTGGTAGATGCATTCCTGAATGCAGAATTTGAGGGCGAACGTCATCAGCGTCGTGTGAATATGCTGAAAGACATCGAGGATGCACAGGCAGCTCTGTGATCGTTCTCCCCTTGTAACAAGACCCTTTCAACAGCGAACGCTGTAATATTGATACAAAGGAGTTATCCCATTATGCGTAAAGAACCCATGCTGTTAAATCATCCGCTGGTGCAGCACAAAATCAGCCTGCTGCGCAGCAAAAGCACCGGCACCAAAGAGTTTCGTGATCTGGTAAGCGAGATCGCAACGTTGATGTGCTACGAGGCTACCCGTGACCTGCCCACCGAAGAAGTAGAGGTGGAAACTCCCATTGCGGTGGCACGCACCCGTATGCTCAGCGGTCGTAAATTGGCATTCGTGCCTATTTTGCGAGCAGGTCTGGGCATGGTAGACGGTATGTTGTCTTTGATCCCGGCTGCAAAGGTAGGCCATATCGGCCTGTACCGCAACGAGGACACTTTGGAGCCGACCGAGTATTACTGCAAACTGCCCAGCGACATCAGCGAGCGTCATGTGATCGTGCTCGACCCCATGCTGGCAACAGGCGGTTCTGCTTGCGACGCCATCAGCCTGATTAAAAAGCGTGGTGCAAAGAGCATCAAATTTTTGTGCCTGATCGCAGCACCTGAAGGTGTAGCCCGCCTGCAGGAGCAGCATCCCGATGTAGAGATTTATATTGCTGCATTGGATGAAAAGCTGGACGAACACGGCTATATCGTTCCGGGTCTGGGCGATGCCGGTGACCGTATCTTCGGCACAAAATAATCGAATGTGTTTTGCGGGCTGCTTTGACAACAGTGAAAGCAGCCTGTTTTTTGTTGCAAAAATATTTGTGAATTTTTTGAAAAAGTTGAACTGAGAAAGGAATATCGTATCTATGCAAACGATCCGTGAAGTCTACTCGAATTCGGTGTACGAACACTTTGTTACATGGTGCAGCGCAAAAGGACTGCGCACTATGGCTGACCTTGCAGGTGTAGACCTTTCTGCCCTTGCCCAGCGTGGTGAAATTTCTGCTGCAATGGTGTCCCGCATCAAAATGGTGTATACGGCATATCGCCGCCAACATCCCGAGGACTTCCTTTCTCGCCCGTCCACGACCCGTCGTGCCGCTGCAAAGCCGGTGAGCAGTGTGGTAAATGTTGCAGTACACGACTATTTTGTGGCTCATCCGGAACAGTTGATCCGCATTCCCGAAGTGGTAAAAGCATTAGGGCTTAAACGAACCGACGTGCAAAAGGTTCTGGTAGATGCACCGTGGGCGAAAATGGTGGATTCTTCTACCTATTTCTTTGTTCCGGCAGAATAAATCCGGTCGGGATAGCGGCTGGATTTGAGGAGGTTCAGCGCAGTCGCCGAATGGTCAGTCAGGAGGAAAATATGTCCAATCAAACCTATACCCCTGCGCAAAAAACATTATTTGCGGGGTGCTACACCACATTTCTTATCAACGGTATGCTTGCGCTGGTGTTGGGCGCAATGCTGCCATATATGCGCCAATCGTATGGCATTGACTATGCCCTCGCCGGCGTTTTGCTCAGCTTGCATTCGGTAGGCAATTTGATCTCCAGCTTTTTGGCTGGTTTGATCCCGTTGTATATCGGGCGAAAAGCAAGTTCGGTGTTGTTAAGTCTGACAGGTGCGCTGTCCTTTGGATTGATGTTGCTCAGTGCGAATCCGTTTGTGTTGATGGTTGCCTTTTTCCTTACCGGTATTTGTCGGGGCAGTATCAGTATCTATAACAACACGGCTGTCAATTTTCTTGCCCCCGGAAAAGCATGGGCATTGAATCTGCTGCACGGTTGTTTTGCAATCGGCGCATTTATCTGCCCGTTTATGGTGCTGTTTTTTACGGCTTCCAATCCCGAAGGCTGGCGCAGTGCGATTGCGGTCGTGCTGATTGCTTGCCTGTTGGTTTCGGTGATCTATTCGCTGGTCAAGCCAATGGACAACCGACCTGTGCGCAAAAGCAGTGCTGCGGGTGGTTACGATTTTTTGAAAATGAAAGAGTTCTGGCTGGCAGCAGGCATCTTGTTTTTTTACCTGTGTACCGAGCAGGGAGTAAACGGTTGGTTGGTGACCTACTTTAAAGAAAGCGGCTTGATGACCGACAGCTATGCACAAAGTATGGCAAGTATTTTGTGGCTGTTTATTTTGGCAGGACGTCTGTTGTGTGCTGCTCTTTCCACCCGTATCTCGCCGTCCAAGCTGCTGTGCATCAGTGCTTGTGGGTATCTGGTGTTCTTTATCGTTATGATTACCAGTAGGACGCTTGTTCCCATCACGGTCGGTATTATGGGACTTGGATTTTGCATGGCTGGCTTATATCCTACCACCATTTCCAGTGTGGGTCATATTTCAAAAGAATATCCGCTGGCGATGGCGGTATTGCTTACCATTGCAGGATGTGGCTCGATTTTGATGCCCAGCATCATCGGCTTAGTCGCCGAACAGGTCGGCATCGTAGGCGGTATGAGTACGCTGATCGTCGCAGTTATCGTTTGTATGGTGCTGATTTTCTACAATTCGTACTATAAAGCGAAAAAATAACAATAAAACAGCAAAAGCACTTGGATTTATAAGAATCCAAGTGCTTTTTTATTACAAGTCGTCCACCAGTGCGGTGCTTTTAGCATAAGCGGTGCTTTTCGCCTCGAAAAAGTCGGTTTTCACCATGTTTGCATTGGAATACTGGCTGACCCATTCCATGCCGTCTGGTTCTTGCTGATTGTCCTCGAATAGGCTGCCAAAGCCCAGTGCAGACCAACGCAGATTGCCCAGATAACGGATATAATCCCGCACCAACTGAGCGGTAAGCCCCGGAATATGGTTTCCGATGACATATTGCCCCCATGCGATTTCCTGTTCTACTCCTTCAATGAGCATCTCTTTCAGCATGGAAACAGTGTCTGTGTCGAACAGTTCGGGATGCTCTTTTTGTAGTTCCAGCAGGATTTTGCGGAATAGCCACAGGTGGGTGTTCTCGTCCCGATTGATATAGCGGATCTCTTGTGCAGAACCGGGCATCTTTCCGTTTCGTGCCAGATTATAAAAGAACATGAACCCGCTGTAAAAATATACGCCCTCCAAAATATAGTTTGCCATCATCACTTTCAACAATGTTTTGGCATCCTTGTTTTGTTGAAATTCGTTGTATAGATCGCCAATGAAAGTGTTGCGCCGTAAAAGATGTTCGTCTGTCTGCCATTGGTACAAAATGTCGTTGCGCTCGGTGGGGCTGCAAATGCTGTCCAACATATAACTGTAACTTTGGCTGTGTACGCACTCCTGAAAGGTTTGGATAGACAGACAAAGATTGATCTCGTTGGCAGTGATATATTCCCCGATATGGGGCAGGTTGGCTGTTTGGATAGAATCCAAAAAGACCAGAAAACTCAAGATTTTGTCGTATGCGCTGCGTTCGACATCGGATAGACGGCGATAGTCTTTGATGTCCTGACTCAGGTTGATTTCTTCCGGAATCCAGAAATTGTTCATTGCCTGTCGATACCACTCGCTTACCCAAGGATAGCGCATATTATTGAAATCGTTCAGGTTGGTGGTATTGCCTTCAATCATACGGCGCAGCCGCACTTCGGTGTCGCCGTGTGGATTGAATAGAGGTTTCTTTTTCAATTCGCTCATACAAACATCTCCTTATTGATGCAGAAACAGAAAGGGCAAAGGGTCAGGAAGAACAGCTTTCGCATTCTTCCACTTCCAACGAACGGCTGCGAATGTAGTAGATGGTTTTCACACCGCATTCCCATGCTTTTATATACAGGTTCAACACTCCACGCATGGTGTATTCGTTGGTGATATACAGGTTCATGCTTTGCGCTTGGTCGATATGACGCTGGCGTACACCGGCAGCACGAATGCTCCAAGTTTGGTCGATGGTGTGCGCATTTTTGTAGAACCAGTAGGTTTCGGCAGAAAGGTCGGGCGCAACACGGGGCAGCATACTGCCTTTTTTCTCCTCTAGGAAGAAATGCTTCATAATAGGGTCGATGCCGGCGGTCGTTCCGGCAAGAATGCTGGTGCTGCTGGTGGGAGCGATGGCAAGCAGATAGGCATTTCGCATTCCGTGTTTTGCCACACGTTCTGCAAGCTGCTGCCACTGCGGAGAATCATATCCACGTTTGGCAAAATATGCACCTGTTTGCCAATCGCTGCCGGCAAAAGTATCACATCGTCCTTTTTCCTGTGCCAGCTCACAACTTGCCGAAATGGCAGCATAGTTGATGGTTTCGAACAAGCGGTCGGCGAATTGCAAATGCTCCTCACTTTCCCAGCGAATTTTTTCCTTTGCCAGCATATGGTGGTATCCGCTCACTCCCAGTCCGATGCTGCGGTAGCGACGGTTGGTGAGTTTGGCGTATGACAGCGGATAAAAATTGAGGTCGATGACGTTATCCAAAGCACGTACAGCGGTGTGTACAATCTTGGACACGGCAGAATCATCCTGTACAGGAATATTACCCAGCGATAAGCTGGCGAGATTGCACACAACAAATTCGCCCGGTTTTACGGTAGTTACTACAACAGCATCCCCGTTTTCGGTGCGAATCTCGGTATTGAGATGCTGGATCTCTGCCATATTCTGTGCGATTTCGGTGCAGAGGTTGGAACAGTAAATCATTCCGAGGTGTGGGTTTGGGTTGGCACGGTTGACAAGATCACGATTGAAAATGAACGGAGTGCCGGTTTCTACCGCACTTTTCAAAATCAGACGCACCAAGTCCTTTACCGAAACCGTGCGCTTCTCGATGCGGCTGTCGGCAACACAATCCAGATAGCGACGCTGCCATTCATCGCCCCAGAAATCCTCCAGTGAGTACCCTTTTACACACAAAATTTGATGCGGACACATCAAATGCCAAGGTGCATCGAGGTCGGTGGAAGCGAGTTTCCAGAACAGGTCGGGGAAGCAGACTGCCGGAAAAACATCGTGTGCTTTCATGCGGTCATCACCGTTGTTGGTGCGAAGCTGTAAAAATTCCGGTAGGTCTTTGTGCCATGCGTCCAGATAGACGGCAACGGCTCCCTGACGCATCCCAAGTTGATCGACAGCAACAGCGGTGTCGTTCACCAGTTTGATCCAACGGATGACCCCACCGGCGGCTCCCTCAAAGCCACGGATACTGCTTCCACAGGCACGAACCTTTCCAAAATACATCCCCATACCGCCACCGTATTTGCTGACCTGTGCAAAATTGTCGATGCTGCGGTAGATGCCCTCTAAGCTGTCGGGGACTGTGTCGATAAAGCAGCTGGAAAGCTGGTGAAACGGTTTACGAGCGTTGGACAAGGTGGGGGTAGCCATGGTGACCTGCATCTGACTGAGCATATCGTAAAATTTTTTGACCCAGCCCATGCGGTCATTTTTTTCGTTGATGGCAAGGTGCAGTGCAATGCCCAAAAACATCTCCTGCGGAGTTTCGAGAGGGATATGGCTGCGTGTTTGAATGACGTACCGCTTCAGCAGAAGATCTAAACCGGCGTAGGTAAACAGATGGTCACGCTGAGGAACGAGAAAGGATTCCGCTTGTGCGATCTCGGCAGGGGAGTAGCGTTCAAGGATATAGCTGCCATACAAATTTTCGTCGGTCAGCCAGCGGATCTTTTCATACAGCGAATGAATGCCACGCTGTTCCAGTTGCGGGCGCAGCGACGCATAAAAGGACACTGCCAAAATACGGGCAGCGATAAACTCCCACTTTGGAGCTTCGGGGCAGGTCAGTTCAACGGCAGCTTTCGTAAGTGCAGCGAACAGTTCTTTTTGCTGCATCCCTGCCTTGGCAAAGGAGAAAAATTTGGTGCCAAGGGTTTGTAAAGAATAAAGGTCACCGTCAAAATCATTTTGAATGGAGAGCAAACATTCCTCCAAAAGAGGGCAATCGAAGATGGCAGAGATCCTTTGCCGCACATCACGCAGTTCCGAACGTTTTTGGCGATAGAGGATGTAGCGTTTGGCGACCTCAAAAAATCCTTGCTCCATCAAGGTACGCTCTACAAGGTCTTGTATCTGTTCGACCGACACACTGGCGGGAAATTGTGCTTCAACTCGGTGCAGCAGTGCCTCGAGGGTTTTGCGGTCGGCGGTTTGGTTGGTATCTAAAAATGCGTTTTGCATGGCGGTGATGATTTTTTCGCCATCGTAGGGCTGATGCTCGCCACTTCGCTTGATAATATCCATAGAATCTCCCTTTCCTAAAAATTCCATAAACGATAATAAATATTTTTTAATATTATATAGCGTTTGTGGGTGAGAATCAATATCATTTCACAAGATATAGATGAAATGATAAAATACAGGCGTAGCTTTAACTAAATATTGTAGAAAGCGTGATGAAAAAACGCACCCTGTCTTTTGAGGAAAGGATGCGTTTTATAAAATGATTTATTATAGTCAAGGTATGGTTTTGGTCAGTTCATTGCCGTGTTTTGTTCGAACAAAGTCTGCACCTGTTCAGCCAAAATCGGCAAGCTGTCCAGCCGAGGGTCGGTATGCAAAAGTTGTAATGCATCTTGCTGGGCAGCTTTCAGAGTACGGGTATCGGTCATTAGGTCTGCCAATTTCAAGCCGGGCAGACCATGCTGACGTTTGCCGAAGAAATCGCCGGGACCACGATTCTCGAGGTCGAATTGTGCGATTTTAAAGCCGTCGGTGGTACTGCACAAAAAACGCAATCGCTGCTTGACCGATTCCCCTTTGTGGTCGCTGACCAAAATGCACCAACTTTCGCCACCGCCACGTCCGACCCGTCCACGTAGCTGATGCAGTGCCGAAAGCCCATACCGTTCGGCATTTTCGATGACCATTACATTGGCATTTGGCACGTCCACACCGACCTCGATCACGGTGGTAGAAACTAAAACGTCCAAAAGCCCTTCTTTAAATTCCTGCATCACCGCATCTTTTTCTTTGGGTTTCAGTTTTCCGTGCATCAGCCCAATACGACAATGGGGGAGTAGCGGCTGGACGATCTGTTCCAGATAGGTTTTTACCGATTTCAGTTCGGCTACCTTTTCGCTTTCTTCAATAAGCGGACATACCAAATAGACCTGTCTGCCGTTGTCGATCTGCTCTTGTAAAAAACCAAACATATCGGCTCGCTTTTTTGACGTGATAGCGAATGTTTTGATGGGGGTTCTTCCCGGAGGAAGTTCATCCAGCACCGAAATATCCAGTTCTCCATAAATCAACAGTGCAAGGGTACGGGGAATAGGGGTAGCACTCATGACCAAGAGATGAGGCGTTTTTCCTTTTTGTGCCAGTGTTTGGCGTTGACGCACTCCAAAGCGATGCTGTTCGTCGGTAATGGCAACACCGAGGTCAGAAAATTGCACCCCGCCAGACAGCACAGCATGAGTTCCCACCACAAGATGTGCTTTGCCGTCGGCAATGGCAGAAAGGGTTTCCCGTTTTTGTGCAGCCCGCATACCGCCTACAAGCAGAGCCGTTTGAATGCCGAATTTCTCCAACATCGTTTGCAAAGTAGCGGCGTGTTGCCGTGCTAAAATTTCGGTGGGTGCCATTAAAACAGCCTGCCTTCCGTTTTGAAAAGCGGCATAAATGGCAGCAGCGGCAACAAGGGTTTTTCCGCTGCCAACATCTCCCTGTAAAAGTCGATTCATCGGGATCGGTTTTTGCATATCTTGCAAAATCTCACCACAGGCACGTTGTTGTGCACCGGTAGGACGAAAGGGCAGGGAGTCGAAAAAGGGGTGCAGGTCGACCTGTTCCAGTATAGGTGCCGACGTTTGTTTGTCCCGTGTTTTCAGCAGAAGCAAACCAAGCTGCAACACAAGCAATTCCTCGTAAATCAGCCGACGACGTGCTGCAAGTACGTGATCGAGCGAAGCGGGGAAGTGTATCGCTCGCACAGCGGCATCTTTGTGCGGCAAACGATAGCGAACAAGCATTTCTTCGGGCAACGGTTCGGGCAGTTTTTCACTGAGCTGTTCCAAAACGTTGGAAACACACCGCCCGATAAAAGCGGAATTCAGCCCCTCGGTTTGCGGATAGATCGGGGTGATAGGGGGCGCACCTGTAACAGGATGCACGACCGGTGCGATCATCTGACGTTTGGTAAAGGTTCCGCCGACCTTTCCGAAAAAAAGATATTCCTGCCCGACTTCCAGTTTTTCGGCGGTATAAGGATTGTTGAACCAGACCAGTTCAAGCATACAGTTTTCGTCACCGGCAAGCACCTTTGCCATTCGTTTTCCGCCTTTTACCCGTGTTTCACCGCTTTTGGAGTAGACCTCGCCACGTACCACACACGCAATGTCGAACGGAGCATCGGAAATACCGCAAGGATTGGAATAGTCTACATAGTTGCGTGGATACAGCTGCAAAAGGTCGCCGGCGGTGAATACCTCCAGTTTGGCAAATCGTTCGGCGGTTTTTGGCCCGATTCCTTTTACGAACTGAATGGGGGTAGAAAGTTCCAATGAAAAATCCTCCTTGCTATGTGGGATAGTTACAAAAATACCCCCCGCAGAGCAGGGGGCAAATGGAATTTATTCCACGCTGATCATATAGTAGTAAACGGGCTGACCGCCATTCAGGTGACTTACCTCAATGTTTGCGGGGATCTTGTTGCGGATCAACTCGGTGGTGCGCTCGGCATCTTCGGCATCTACATCACAGCCGGAAATGACGGTGACGAAGCTTGTGTCTTTTTTGCACATACTGCGTGCCAAACGGTAGGTAGTTTTGGTGATGTCGGTACCGGTAGCAACCAGTTTACCGTTTTCCAGTGCCAAGATTTCGCCCTGTTTGATTTTTTTACCATCAAAATCGCTGTTACGTGCAGCAAAGGTAATCAGACCGGTGCTTACTTTTTCGGCAGCCTGCATCATGTTGATGGTGTTTGCATCCACTGCTGCGTCGGGGTCAAAGTTCAGCATGGCGGTGATACCCTGCGGAATGGTACGGGTAGGCAGAACGACGATGCGACGGTCTGCGATTTTTTGTGCCATTTCGGCAGCCATGATAATATTCTTATTGTTAGGCAGAACAAAAACGGTCTGTGCAGGAACACTGTGAACGGCACTTACGATGTCTTCGGTGGAGGGGTTCATGGTCTGACCGCCCGAAACGACCGCATCTGCGCCCAAGTCGGTGAAAATATCTTTCAAACCCTCGCCGGCAGCGATGGCAACGAAACCGTACGGACGGTCGGGGTCGACCGCAGCATATACGAACTCGGTTTGTGCCTGCTCCTGTGCAGCTTCTGCTTTTGCCTGTTTTTTCAAGCCTTCGCCCTGTTTTTGACGTGCCAAAAACTGCTCGTGCATATTTTCGATTTTGAAATTGGTCAGATAACCGTACTTGATGGCTTCGGACAGAATCTTGCCGGGGTCTGCGGTGTGGACGTGGAGGTTGATAACGTCATCATCTTCAATGCAAACGACCGAGTCACCGTTGCTTTCTGCAAAAGCACGAAGTTTTTCTACGCTGACATCGCCTGTCTTGTTTACCAAGAACTGGGTGCAATAGCCGTTGGTGATGTCTTCCACCTTCATCAGGTCGTCCGAGAATACGCCTTTACCGGCAGCATCGCTGGAAAGCTTTTCTTTTGTGGTCGAAACCTCTTGCGGCTGGATCATGCCGTTTCCGTAGAACACTTCGCCCATGCCCTTGAAAATCACGACCAGACCCTCACCGCCTGCATCTACAACACCTGCTTTTTTCAAAACGGGCAGTTGGTTGGGGGTGTTGGCAAGTGCTTCCTGTGCGGCATTCAGAACAACAGTCCACAGCTGTGCAACGTCTTCCACAGTAGCTTGTGCAGCCTGTTCAGAGGCAACACGTGCGACGGTAAGCATGGTGCCTTCGGTGGGCTTCATCACTGCTTTGTAGGCAGCTTCAACACCTTTTTGCAGTGCAACGACCAAATCGGCAGCTTCTGCCTGCTCTTTGCCAGCCAAAGCCTTGGAAAAGCCTCGGAACAACAAGCTGGTGATAACGCCCGAGTTGCCACGTGCGCCACGCAGCATTGCAGATGCTGCGCAGGAGGCAGCTTCCGCAACGGTGCAACTGTCGGGCAAAGTGGCAAGCTCTTTGCCGGCTGCACCTACGGTCATGCTCATGTTGGTGCCGGTGTCACCGTCGGGAACGGGGAAAACGTTCAACTCGTCAACGTGCGCACGTTGATTTGCAATGTTGTTTGCGCCAGAAATCATGGCATCTCTTAAAATTTTACCTGTAATCATCCGTTTTTTTCACCTCAAAAAATACCTTTAAAAAAATATATTCACTGGGGGCAAAGAAAATTAGTCGGTTATAATGTCATCTACCGCTACGTTTACCCGTGCGACCGAAAGACCCGTTGCATCTTCGACGATATAACGTACTTTGTGGCTAATGCTTTTTACGATGGCTGCGATGTTCAAACCATAGGAAACTTTGATGTGCAGATCAATCACCAGTTTTCCGTTTTCACTGGTCACTCGCACGCCTTTTTGCTGAAAGTGTTCTCCCAGCACAAGGCTTTTGATATTGTCTGCTGTGCTGGAAGGTGCCATGGCTGCAACACCATAGCAGCTTTGTGCAGCAGCATTTACAAGACCTGCGAAATAATCGTTGGTCATATTGACGGTACCCATTGTGTTGCGAAACTTAATCAAACCGGTTCACTCCTTATCAATGTAATATGCGGCAACTGCCGGAAAATGCCGGTCGGTTCATTCGGCAGGCAAACTGGACTGCATGGAATAAAAAATGTTGGAGCAACTGGGGGTGATGCCAGTGACCTGCTTATTCACGACCAAGGTTCCACTGCGCCAGCAAAGGGGGATCCAGCTGAGTTGCTGGGCAAACAGATCTTCAAACGCTTCGGCGTTGGAACTGTCCTGCGTAAAAGCGGTGTAGGCAGCCAGCAGTTCCGGAGATTGTGCAATGCCGAAACTTGCCGCCCCATTTTCGAAAAAGGGGCTCATGTCCATATTATTATACAACTTTACTTCGCCAATGTACAGGTCAAATTCTCCATTTGCGATCTTCTGACTGTAAACACCGGCAAAATCGTCGGTTTCTTCCAAGGTAACGGCGAAACCTGCTTCAATCAGCTGTTCTTTGATCAAGGTGGCAGCACTTCGCTTCAAGGCACTGCCGGTGTATACCAAAAGCCGCAGTTCGGGACGTGCGCCGTTTGCGTCACGATAGAAACCGTCAGTTGCCGAGCGGGTGTCCCCCAGCTGTTCCATCGTCTTCTGTGCCAAAGCAAGATCTGATGTAGTAGAGATGCTTTGCTTGCCGGTCACGCAAGCGTAAAGAGGATTGATAGCACCACGGGCAGGGATCGCAGCCGAATAATAGGCACGTTCGCACAAAATCTCACGGTCGATGGCGGTGCTGATGGCACTGCGTACTGCCGGCTGTGCCAAAAAAGAGGAAGAACTGCTGTTTACACCCAAAAAGATGAGGTGATTCATATTGAAGGTTGTGGAACGGCTGGTGTAGGCAGAAGTGCTGACCGATTCATGTGTGGTCGCATACAGGTCGATGCTGCCTACCGACAATCCGCTTACCAATGCATCAAAACCGGAAACGTCCATCAATTGGATGGTCTGTGCTGCTTGTGGTTCGGGGAATAGGCTGCGAGTGTTCTTCACTAACGTGCCATCACTGCCATAGGTGTAACGACCGCTTGCGGTGGGTTGGGCAGATGCCAGCTCACTTTCTTTCACAATGGGCAGGGTACACAGATATTCAAACAAGCTATCCTCACGGGAGAGAGTCAAAAGCACTTGATCTCCGCTTACCTGTACGTCGGTCACATGGGCAAAAGCACCTGCATATGTGGCACTTGTGCGGGCAGCATTGAAACAAGCTGCAACATCGGCTGCCGTAATAGGAGTGCCGTCAGCAAATACAGCATCCTGTCTGAGTGCGACCACCACCGAAAGTCCATTGCTTACAATGGAAGTGGCAATGCGGTATTCGATGCCCATTTCGGGGGTGATCTCGACCAGTTTTTCGCTGACCAGATCACTTGCCTGCAACACAAGCGAATCGTTGATAAGATACGGGTTGAATCCGCCCGATTTGGAATATCCGACGTTTAAAATTTCTTGGGCTGGGCTGGGGGATGCTTCGGACGAAGACGAAGATGAAGACGTTTGGGAAGAAGCAGTATCGGAAAGAGCAGAAGAACCGCAAGCCGAAAAAAGTCCGAGAAGCAAAACAATGGACAAACAACAGCAAAGCAATCGCATGAAGACCCCTCCTTTATGCAAAAATCTGCCGAACCTGTACGCATCGACCGGTTTTGTCGTCTAACGTAAACAGGACACCGTTCAGCCGACACTCGCCCTGTGCAACGGTAAATCGCACGGGGGTGTGGCAGCGCTGTTTTTCGATAGCCTGCGCAGGTTCTACTCCAATCACACTGTCCACAGGACCGCACATACCTACATCTGTAATATATCCACAGCCTTGCGGTAAAATGCAGGCGTCCGCAGTGGGAACGTGGGTGTGGGTACCAAACATGGCAGAAGCTCGCTGGTCGATGTAATAACCGAACGCTTTTTTTTCGGCGGTCGATTCCGCATGAAAATCGACAACGGTAAATCGGCAGGTCGGGTCGTACAGACGGTCAAAACAGACGAATGGATTGTCCAGTGGTTCCAAAAATGCAACGCCCGAAAGATTGATAACCTGCATACGTGCCCTGCCTAAGTCTAATTCGCAGCGTCCGGCCTGCGCAGGCATAAACGGATAGTTTGCCGGACAAAGCAAAAATTCCTGTTGTTCGAAAGTTTCGGGTTTGGTGCGTTGAAAGCAGTGGTTGCCGGTGGTGATCACATCCGCCCCGTGTGCAAACATCGTTTCGGCACCGTTGCGTGTGATACCACGTCCGCAGCTGTCGGAATTTTCACCGTTGACGATGCAGACATCCACCTGATGCTTCCGTTTTAAAGTAGGCAATGTGCTGCACAGGTATTCCAAACCGTTTTGCCCAACAACATCGCCGATACAAAGAACGTTCATACAGTTAAATCTCCTCATAACTGAATCTTTATGGGAATGAAAACCACCCAAATTGGCAGATGCATTCCCTGAAAATAACTGAAAAGACATTATATCATATAAATGTGAAAAAATAAATTCTTTGATTTATAAAAGAATGCTGCACCTTTTTGCGCCCAGAAGCATATAGTATGCTTGAAGGAGGAGATAACAATGGCAGCAATCGCTTTACCGGTTTATCCGGGAATCGCACTTCGAAACGGCGCATTTGGCGTTGATGTAGCACTGATCCAAACCGAACTTACCGCCTTTGGTTTTACCGCAACGGTAGATGGCATCTACGGCAGCGGTACGGCAAAAGCGGTGGTAGCTTATCAGGCGACCCGTGGGCTTACTCCCGACGGAGTGGTAGGAAAAGCTACTTGGGATAGGCTTATCAACGAATATGCGCAAAAATTCACCACAATGCCGGTTCCGTATCCCGGAATCGTTATGCAGCCGGGCTCAGTGGGCAGCTGCGTAAAATGGTTCCAAACAAGTCAGAACGGACTGCGCAAACCCTACACCGCACAGCCACAATTGGCAGGTGATGGCGTCTACGGCAGCGGCAGTACACAGGCTGCAAGATTGTTCCAGCGACAGTTCGGGCTTAGCATCGACGGTCAGATGGGCAGAAACAGCTGGCAGCAGTTCAGTTTGGTACTGATGCGTGCGGCGACTGGTGTTTACACCAAAGTGATGCCGGCTTATCCCGGCACGGCTTTGCGGGTAGGCTCCAGCGGTGACGCTGTGCGCTGTGTACAAAGCTATCTGGGTGCTGTAAAGGTTGCAAGAGGATTGAACTATCCGACCCCGACCATCGACGGACAGTTCGGTTCCATCACCAGAAGCGCAGTACTTGGTTTTCAGGCAGCGTTTGGATTGACCATCGACGGTGTCGTTGGCCCGTCTACATGGCAGCGGCTTGTGAGTGAATTTAACCTCACCCTGTAAAAAATTTGCAGGATCGAAGAAACTTTGCCCCGGCTCTTGAAAGAGTCGGGGCAAACCTATACAATAAGGAAGAATAAAAACAAGCCATTCGCTTGAAAAAGGCGTAAGGAGGAACACTTCGGTGGTAATGGAAAACGATTTAGGAAAAGATAATATTTGGAAACTGGTGTGGGGAATTGCCATTCCCAGCATGCTGGGGCAGTTTGTAAGCGTACTGTACAGCATCGTCGACCGTATGTATATCGGCAATATCCCGGAAGTAGGCGATCTTGCACTGGCAGGGGTCGGCATTTGTGGCCCCGTAGTAACGATGGTAGGTTCGGTCGCATTTTTGGTGGGCATTGGTGGTTCACCGCTGATGAGCATGAGTATGGGCGAGGGGAACATGGAAAAGGCGAAAAAGATCCTTGCCAACTGCTTTATGATGATTTGTGTGTTTGCAGTGGTGTTGATGGCGGTCATTCTGCCCCTGCGTCGACCGATGCTGATGCTGTTTGGTGCCAGTGAGTCCACCTATCCGTATGCCAACGAATATTTTACCATTTATCTATGTGGTACTTTGTTTGCACTCATCGCAAACGGAATGAATCAGTTCGTTATCTGCCAGGGATTTGCGAAGGTGGGGATGAAGTCGGTCATTTTAGGTGCGGTGCTGAATATCCTGCTCGACCCTGTTTTTATCTTTGTGCTGGATATGGGGGTAGCCGGTGGCGCATTGGCAACAGTGCTTTCACAGCTTGCCAGTGCTGCGTATGTGCTGCGCTTTTTGTTCAGCTATGTGGTGCCGGTGCGTATTACATTCGGCGGTTACAGTTGGAAGATTATCCGACGGGTATTGTGCCTTGGTTTTACGCCGTTTCTCATCATTGCTGTGGATAATGTGATGATCATTGCTATGAACGCAGTGCTGCAAAAATACGGAGGCGCAGAAAACGGCGATATGCTGGTGACCTGTGCGACCATCGTGCAAAGTTTTATGCTGGTCGTCACCATGCCATTGGGAGGCATCAGTGGTGGAACCCAGACCATTTTGGGATACAACTACGGCGCAAAGCAGTTCCAGCGAGTGAAAACTGCACAAAAATACATCATCGGTCTTTGTGCAGGGTATACTGCCATCATGTTCGTATTGGCTCGATTGTTGGGACCGCTTTTTGTGCGTTTGTTCACACAGAACGCATTATTGACCGAAAAAGCGGTGTGGGCGATTGGAGTTTGCACACTTGCAATTATTCCTTTGGGTGTGCAATATGAGTTGGTGGATGGCTTTACAGCGATTGGACAGGTAAAATTTTCCTTGCCGCTTTCATTCTGGCGAAAGCTCGTCTATTTTGTAGCCATCTTTATTTTGCCTGCTGTTTGGGGTGCCGAAGCCATCTTCTATGCGGAGCCGCTTTCGGATATTTTGGGGCCGCTTGCAACCATCATCGTGTATTTGTTTGCTATGCCCAAAATTTTGCGGACACAATAAAGGGATAAAATATGCAACAGGAAATGGAAATCGTTCGCCAAATGGAGCAGCTTTTGCACAAAGAACTGTTTCGGCAGAGAGAAGAAGGAAGCCTACACGCTCCCTATGAACACGAACTGTTGGTGCTGGAATGTGTGAGAAGGGGAAATTATAAAGGGCTGGAACAGGTGACACAGCTTCCTCCACCACAGGGACGTATCGGCACCATGTCGCAAAACCCGCTTCGTCAGCGTATCTATGAACTGATCACATGGGCAACAATGGTAACACGGTTTGCGCTGGAGGGTGGGCTGGATATTGAAACCGCCTACACGCTCAGCGATCTGTATATCCAAAAAGCCGACTCCATGCAAAGCTTGGAAAAATTGCATCAGCTTCAACAGGCGATGATATGGGATTTTGCACACCGTGTGGCAAAGGTGCGGGCAAGAGGATATTCCAAACCGGTCAACCGAACCATCGAGTACATTTTGTCCCATCTGCACAGCAATATCCGACTGCAACAGTTGGCAGAAAATTGCAAGCTTACACCGCAGTATCTGTGCAAACTGTTTGAAGCAGAAACAGGCAGTACCATTGGTGAGTTTATCCGCACCGAACGGGTAGAGGAGGCGTGTGTGTTGTTGGGTTGTTCCGACATGGCAGGTGCAGAAATTGGCAGCTATGTGGGCTTTTGCGGACAAAGCCATTTTATCCAAACGTTCAAACGCAAAAAGGGATGTACCCCCAACCAATACCGAAAAAACTGTTTTCGCAAGCAATGGAACAAAGACCGCATCGACTTTGTAAGCGTCAACGGTGATAGATGAGGCTTTTTCTGCATACCTTTTATTTATGGTAACACCGCATAGCTTGGCTTGATATTTTGACGATGTATCGTTTGAAACTTTTGGTACATTTTACATCTCAAATGATGCGGTGCTGCCCTATAAAGGGAGGGATGGCACGATGCAGGAATTTGGGCTTCAGTTCGTACAGCCGGAACTGGTGATATTGATTCCGGTTTTGTACCTTATCGGTATGTTTTTAAAATCCAGCCGTTTTATCGACGATCGCAGCATCCCGATTTATCTGGGGGCTGTGGGGGTGGTGCTGTCTGCTGCGGTCATTTTTTCTACCAAAGCGCAAAACGGCATGAACTGGACACAGGCGATCTTTGCTGCCATCACACAGGGCATCCTGGTAGCCGGTATGGCTGTGTATACCAACCAAATCGTAAAACAATCCACAAAAGAAAATTAAACGTTATTTTTATATCAAGTTTCTGTTGCTCTGCTTTTTTGTTCTGTGCTATAATAACAGACAGGCGTAAATTGTCGAACAGGACAATTTTGCGTGTGCTGTTCGATGAAGTAAATAGCCATTGGTGACAAAATTACAAGCAAAGGAATTGGAACATGAAAAAGCATATGCGTGCAATTTTTAACAGCCGAACGCTCTCAAATCTGTTCGTTTTATTTGTGGGGATCGTGCTGTACATCGTTTTTTCGAATTTTAGTGGCGTACTAAAACAGATCGAAGGGGTCGGCAAGGTGCTGCGCCCGTTTATCATCGGTTTTGCCGTGGCGTACCTTTTAAATATTCCGGTACGCTATATGGAAGAAAAGGTGTTTAAAAAATTCCGTGCAAAGCGTGGACTGTCTATCCTAAGTGTTTATGTAATCGCTACCGCCTTGCTGAGCGTCCTTTTGGGTGCCGTTATTCCACAGGTAGTGCAAAGTGTGATGGATCTCATCAACAATACACCAAGTTATTTGGAAAATTTGAATGGGTTGATGATTTGGTTTACCCAAAAATTTGGGCTGGAACAGCAAGAACTGGAGCCGTTCTTCCTATCGTACAGCACTTTGGTGAAAGAATCGGCAAATATGCTTACAGCAGCACTTCCCGAACTGTTGAACGTGGGTGTGGCGATCGGCAGTGGATTGGTCACGACCCTTACAGCACTCATTGCATCGGTGTATATGCTGGGCAGTAAACACTCGTTGATCTCGCAGCTAAAGCGCATGACCTACGCACTGTTTTCAAAATCGAATGCAGACCAGATCTTGCGGGTCAGCCGTCATGCAAACGATATTTTTTCGGGTTTTATCGGTGGAAAAATCATCGACAGTGCCATTATTGGTGTGCTGTGTTTTATTGGCATGAACATTTTGGGAATGCAATATGCTGTTTTGATCAGCGTTGTGGTAGGTGTTACCAATGTGATTCCCTTTTTTGGTCCGTTTATCGGTGCGATTCCCAGTGTAATGATTTTGTTGATCGTTGATCCTTGGGACGCTTTATATTTTGCGATTTTTGTACTTGCTTTGCAGCAGTTCGACGGTAATATCCTCGGTCCCAAAATTTTGGGCGACAGCACAGGTCTGTCACCTATTTGGGTGTTGGTGTCCATCATCGTAAGCGGTGGACTGTTTGGCTTTGCGGGAATGTTGTTGGGCGTTCCTACCTTTGCGGTACTCTACTTCTTTACCAGAGAATGGGTAACGGCACGTTTGCAGCAAAAAGGCTTGGATGCAGACGGAAATTATCTTCCGTCGCCCGAGCAGTCGGAACAGTCTGAACAAGCACAAACATCTGAATCATCCCAGTAACGAAAACACCCCGTTTGTTCTCCATATGGAAATCAAACGGGGTGTTTTTTGTGTTTTTGTAAGCGATGGGAAATTTATTTCAGCAATGCTTCCACAGCATTTGCAGCGTTGTCCAGATAGTCGCCCTCGAACTGCTCGATGCAGCCTGCATCGGCATTTTGTGCCAGGCGGGGGTCGATGGGCATTTTAGCCAAAACAGGCAGCTGGAATTTGGCGGCGATCTCGTCTACATGACTTTCGCCGAAAATGCTGATTTTCTTACCGCAATCGGGGCAGGCGATATAACTCATGTTTTCCACGATACCCAGAATGGGAATATTCATCATGTTTGCCATTTTTACTGCCTTGGCAACGATCATGCTTACCAGCTCTTGCGGACTTGCAACGACCACGATGCCGTCCACCGGCAAGGTCTGGAATACAGTCAGAGGCACGTCACCGGTGCCGGGAGGCATATCAACAAACATAAAATCTACATCTTTCCAGATAACTTCCTGCCAAAATTGCTTTACAGCACCTGCAATGACAGGCCCACGCCATACAACAGGGTCTTCTTCATGTTCCAGCATCAGGTTCACGCTCATTACGTCGATGCCGGTTTTGCTGGTCGCAGGAAACACACCATTTTCGTCGCCACGAGCACGCTCATGGATGCCGAACAGTTTGGGAATGGATGGACCGGTGATGTCTGCATCCAGCACAGCAGTGTGATAGCCACGGCGGTTCATCAACACACTCAACATGGCACTGGTCATACTTTTTCCAACGCCGCCTTTTCCGCTTACAACGCCGATCACCTTTTTGATGCTGCTCAGTTTGTGGGCAGGCTCACGAAAATCGGCGGGACTTTTGCGCTCTGCACAGCTTTTGCCGCAGGTTTCGCAGTTATGTGTACACTCGCTCATTCTTCAGTTCTCCTTTTTTGCTGTGTTGCAATGCACAGCCAAGTCACGAAATATCGTGCAACTCCCATTATTATACTCCTTTACTGCACCATATGCAATGAATATGAAAAAATTGAACCGACGCTTGCAGAATGCGAATAAGGAATACCCCGACGATTGCCGGCATACATTGCAATAAAGCAAAATTGGATAGGGAAGCGGGGAAACGAGCAGATGAAAAAAGGCAGCTATTTGGCGAATGCAGCGATTCTTACCGGCGCAGGGTTGCTGCTGCGTGCTGCCGGTATGGTATTTCGGGTGCTGATTGCCGGCAAGATCGGTGCCGAGGGAATGGGACTATATCAACTTATCTTCACAGTATATCAGTTGTTCATCACCGCATCTACGGCAGGCATCTCAATGGCGGCAAGCTGGATCGTGACTGCCGAACTTGCCGAAAATCGTCCTGCCTGTGTGCGCAGTGCGCTGCGCAGTACGGTGCTTTTGGGGGTAGGGCTTGGTGCAGCGATGGGGGCAGTGCAGTTTGCATTTGCAAAGCCGATGAGTGCTTGGTGGCTGGGCGACGAACGAGCCGCCGTATGTTTGCAGATCCTTGCGCCCAGTTTGCCGTTTATGGCGGCAGCGGCAGCGTTGCGTGGATATTTTCTGGCACGGCGTAAGGCGGCACCCAATGCATCAGCGCAGCTGTTCGAGCAGACCTTGCGCATTGGGTTGGTGCTGTGGCTGTTGCAAACTGCGCTCGAACAAGGAGTGCTTGCCAGCTGCATCGCTCTTGTGATCGGAAACACAGTAAGCGAAATTGCAAGCTGTATATGGATGGTGATTGCAGCAAAATGCGATTTGCCCAGCGTGGAACAGCAAACAGCACCAAAACCTGCATCAAGGGTATTGCACCGATTAAAAGGCGTACTGTTGCCCATAGCAGGAGGACGCATCAGTGCCGAAGCGTTGCGCACTGTGGAAAATGTGATGGTGCCTGCCTGTTTAGCGGCAGCTTTGGGCAGTCGCAGCCTTGCCTTGGAGCAATATGGCGGACTAAAAGCAATGGCAATGCCGGTGCTGTTTTTTCCGTTCTCACTTTTGGGCACTCTTGCTACACTGCTCACGCCCGAGATCACCGAAGCATATTTGAGGAATAACCGCTTGCAACTGCGCCGTTTGGTGGAACGAGTCGTGTCTATTACCGCCAGCATCGGCATTTTATTAGGGGCAGTGTTTACCATGTTGGCATACCCGTTGGGGGAACTGCTCTACCAAAGCGAGGAGATCGGGTTTTATCTGCGTATTTTGGGACCGTTGATGCCGTTGATGTATCTGGAAAGCATGGTAGATGGCATTTTAAAAGGGATGAACGAACAAATGGCGACTTTCCGTTACGGGTTGATCGACTCGGTAGTGCGTATCGTGCTGATCGCTTTTCTTGTACCGCAAAGCGGAATGCGTGGTTTTTTGGCGGTGATGGTATTTTCGAATTTGTTTACCGGTCTTTTGAATTTCCGACGATTGCTGACAGCAGCAGAGATTCGCTTGCATCTTTGGCGGTGGATCGCTGCACCAACCATCGGGGCTGTTTTGTGTTGCGTGGGGGCTGAAAAAGGTGTGTCACTGCTTTTCGCTGATGCTTCATTGCTGTGGCAAACGGCATCGTGTGCTGTGCTTGCAAGCGTATGTTATTTGCCGGTGCTTGCTTTGTTGGGAGGATTTTCGATAAAAGAGTGGATAAAAAAATAAGTGAATCGTGCGTCTAAAAAGCAGAAAAGAAAGCCAAAACTGCTTTTTAGACATTTTTTTATTTTAAAATAAACGATTCTACGAAATAAAAAATATATTTTCAAAAAAATCAAAAAAACTTTAAAAATATGCTTGACTTTGTGTATACGCCATGATATAATAACAATCGTTCCGCAGGGAACACAAACAAACAGCGGTCACGAAAGTGAAAACAAAATATGCGGATGTGGCGGAATTGGCAGACGCGCTAGATTCAGGTTCTAGTGGTAGCAATACCGTGGGGGTTCAAGTCCCTTCATCCGCACCATGGCGAGTGTTCTTATAGCATTTGAAACGCTGTAAGAACACTCGTCTTTTTTTGTTGGGTTCATCCGGCGATGGAGGATGGGGCGTAGTTGACGACTACGCCCTTTCTTGTGTTTACGGACACCTCCGGGGCGGGCAGCGGTCTGCGGCAGAAACAGGGAGCCGGAGCAAGAGACGCGGCCGCAGAGGGCAAGCCCCGCCAGGGAAGCACCGTCCGATGCGGGCGCTGCAATCCGCACAGTATCCGCCGCCCTGCGTCCCGGCGGACTGTTTTGGGGGCGCGGCTTGGCGAAGGTCCCTTCGGAAATACAGGACCCGCACGCCTCTGCACCGTGCAGAAGCGTGCGGGTCCACTTTTATGAGGCAGAGCGCGGCGCGTCTCACTGCCCGCTGGCGCCGTAGTTGGCCAGCACGCGGGCGCTGGGGTCACTGACGCGGCAGCCGGGCCAGGCGGGGTTGGGCATCCAGTAACCGGGGATCATCTGCGCCTGACCGGGGTAGAACCGCTCGAACAGTTCGCGGTAGAGCAGGCTCTCCTTGGTAAAGGGGCGGGGTTCGCTGAACTGCGCGCATGCTTGCGCAAATTCCGCGTCGGTGTACTGCTGCTCGGCGTAAGCCTTGAGGTCGTCGACCATGCTGTGGCCGACGGCGTCGCTGAACGCGGCTTTCTCGCGCCAGAGGATGGGATCCGGCAGCAGGCCGGTGCCGGCGAACGCCTGCCGCAACAGGTACTTTCCCTTGCCGGTGGTGTTGCGCTTGCGCGCGGGGTCGATGGCCATGACGTAGCGCACAAAATCCAGGTCGCCAAACGGCACCCGTGCTTCGAGGCTGTGGGCGGCCAGGCAGCGGTCAGCGCGCAGCACGTCGTAGGCATACAGCTCCCGCATCCGCTTGGCGGCCTCCTGCTGGAAGGCCGCGGCGCTGGGGGCGTAGTCGGTGTATTTGTAGCCGAACAGCTCGTCGGAAATTTCGCCCGTCAAAAGCGTTTTGATGCCGGTCTGCTCGTGGATGGCCTTGCAGACCAGGTACATGCCCACGCTGGCGCGGATCGTCGTGATGTCGTAGGTGGCAAGGGTTCGCACGACGTCGGGCAGCACGGCGATGACCTGGTCGGGGGTCATCAGCACCTCGGTGTGGTCGGCCCCGATGTGGCGCGCAGCTTCCCGCGCATACTTCAAGTCGATGGCATCGGCCGCCATGCCGATGGCAAAGGTGCGGATGGGCTTGCCGAGGTGTCGCGCTGCGATGGCGCAGACCAGGCTGGAATCCAGCCCGCCGGGGAGCAGAAAGCCCAGGGGCGCGTCGGCGTCCAGCCGCTTTTCCACCCCGGCCACCAGCTTCTCGCGAATGTTGCGGCACACCTCTTCCAGCGGTGCGTGGACATAGCCGCGCACGGCGGCAATGT
>CALWZD010000024.1 GCA_944385945.1 uncultured Anaerofilum sp.
GTGCTGGCGGAATTGAAACGGCAACAGCGACACACAAAGGAAAGGTGATTGATTATAAGCAGATTTTTACGCCGCCCCTATGCGGCATTGTACCTTGACAACTGAATAAAGAAAGGCGAGCTATGGCAGAAAAGCACTCGGACAAAACCCCACAGCATGAGATAAATGCCCTTGCCCGGTGCTTGCTTCCCGAAATTCAGAAATTCTTTGCCAGCCCGGAGGGGCAGAAAGAATTTGAAGAATGGAAAGCACAGAGGGCAAAGGAAGCAGAACAACATAAAAGCGTATAACAAAAGCGGCGGTATCGTTATGATACCGCCGCTTTTGCTTTAGCATAGATATACTAAAAATCCGAATCCGTCCCCGATTGGAACCGGGTTCGGATTATCATGGTCTGGTGCGGATGAAGGGACTTGAACCCCCACGGTATTGCTACCACTAGAACCTGAATCTAGCGCGTCTGCCAATTCCGCCACATCCGCATATGGTCGGGGCAACAGGACTTGAACCTGCGGCATCGTGGTCCCAAACCACGCACTCTACCAAACTGAGCTATGCCCCGGTTTTTTATCGTCCCAGCCCGGAACGCTCGTTTATTATACATCGCAAAATGGAATATGTCAAGACTTTTTTGTAACAAAAAATAAAATTAAGTTTACTGATTATAAATTTAATAAAGTTAAACGAATTGCAAATGCAATGCACGGTATTAAATAAAAATTTTTTTAAAAGCTTGCAAGATAAGAAACGGTAAATCGCTTTTTGTTTTTTAAAAGAGGGAATACCTTGCAGGAAGCGGTTTTGCGTGGTACAATAGGCAAGGAAAATGAACGATTGAACAAATGGAAGGAATATCTATATTAAAAGGAGAGTACATAATTATGGCAAACATTTGGCACGACATCAGCCCCGCCCGCATCAATCCCGATGATTTTATTGCGGTGATCGAAATTGAAAAAGGTTCGAAGAATAAGTACGAACTGGACAAAGAAACCGGTCATATCATCCTCGACCGCATTCTGCATACGTCTACCCACTATCCTGCAAACTATGGTTTGATTCCTCGCACCCTCGCCGACGACGGCGACCCACTGGATGTTTTGGTTTTGTGCAGTGAGGTCATTCATCCGCTTAGCTTGGTTCGTTGTTACCCGATCGGTGTGATCAAGATGCTGGACGGCGGTAAGCTGGACGAAAAAATCATTGCGATTCCTTTCCAAGACCCCACTTACAGCAGCTACAAGGATATTACCGAGCTGCCCAGCCATATCTTTACCGAAATGCGCCATTTCTTCACGGTTTATAAGAATCTGGAAGGAAAAGATACTGTTGTAAACGAAGAAGAAGGTCCCGACGAGGCAAGACGCATCATCGAAACCTGTCGTGAAAATTACATCAACACGTTCTGCAAATAAACAAGTGCCTTTTTTAAATTGAAAAGGATACCTACCTTACGGCTGTCAAATTGAATCACAAACTTTCTGGGGGAAACCAACAAGCATTACCCGCACAAAATGTGGATATGCACTGGTTTCCCCCGGAAGTTTTTTATTGGCGGAAAGAATGATTATTTGGCAGGTTCGATGGCAGAAAAAATGCAAAGTACCCGACTGTTCGGTTTTTCCAGTAAAATACGCCTTGCAGCCTCTATCACTGCACCACCGCTTTGACAAACCGGAATCCCCTCCAGCAGTAAAATTTGTTGGGCGCAATAGGCAGCATCACCGCTGGAAACAGCAACAACACGATTTACTACATAAGGATTATAATTTTCGGGCACGAATCCAACGCCAATGCCGGAAATCGTGTGCGCACCACAAAATCCGCCGGTCAGTGCTTGGCTTTCACATGGCTCTACTGCCACGATGCTGATATTCGACCACGCTTTCACATATTCGCCTACACCCGTGATCGTTCCGCCGGTGCCAACGCCGATAATGATATGATCGAGTTGTGAATTCGTTGCCCGTAAAATAGCAGGTGCGGTGACTCGGCGGTGAAATTCAGGGTTGAGGTCGTTGTTGAAGCAATCTACGAAATATCCGCCCTGTTCTTGTGCCAGTGCAGCAGCAGTTTGGTTGAGCTGTGGCTGATTATGTACGTTGCTGACTGAATGGATCTGTGCGCCGAGCGCTTTTAAACAGTCGATACGTGAAGGGGCGGTGGAGTCGGAAACACACAAGAGAAGTGGGTGCCCCAACTGCTTGCAGGCTACTGCAAGCGCAGCACCGAATGTACCGGCGCTTGCTTCTACAACCAGCTGCGAGGGGCGAAGTCGGTTGCTTTCCAAAGCCATAGAAAGCATCCCATAAGCAAGGGGGCTTTTTATAGATGCTGTCGAACCACCATAAGCCAAACAGGCAAGCAACTGACCGGAAAGACCGGCACTTTGTTGATACCGTGTAAGCGAAACGATTGGAAATTGTGTGATCGAATCCAGAAAATGAGGGGGAGCGTGCAAAAAATCGTCACCTTTCGTTTGAGATTGCAAAGTGTTTGTTTCATGGTACGACAGGCATATTGAAAAGTCAAGTAAAAGAATTTGCATAAAAAATATCTTGTTAAGTAAAAAAATATATCAAAAACATGAAAAGTGGATGTTTTGATAAAAAAATAGAAAAAATAGTTGACTTTGGCGCTTCTATGAGTTATAATAATTATCGTCGCCACAAGCGATATGCAAAATTGGCCCGGTAGTTCAGTTGGTTAG
>CALWZD010000025.1 GCA_944385945.1 uncultured Anaerofilum sp.
ATCTTGGATGCATTGCAGCCGTTGCAGCCGTCGTGATACATACAACGTTCTACGGTACATTTTACGCCATTGATAGTGGATTTGCTCATAGTTCATTCTCCTTTCAAATTCAAAACTACCACTGAAGCCCTTTCGACAAAAACCAGAACGACTGGTTTTGCATCGAAATCGTTTCAAGGTGTTCTGTAACCAGTATTCCCACAAAATCCATTTTTAAACGGAGGAATTTATGTCAATTTTTGCAATCGCAGATCTACACCTTTCGCTTGGTACCCAAAAACCTATGGATGTTTTTGCAGGATGGGAAAATTATGTCGACCGTTTGCAGGAAAATTGGCTGCAAGCAGTACAACCACAGGACACCGTTGTGATTGCAGGGGACATTTCGTGGGCAATGCGGTTGGAGGAATGTATGGCGGATTTTTCTTTTTTGCAGCAGTTGCCGGGAAAAAAGATTTTGCTCAAGGGAAACCACGACTATTGGTGGACGACCAAAGCGAAGATGGACCGTTTTTTGCAGAAGAACGGATTCGACAGTTTGACGATTTTGCATAACAGCAGCATTCAGGCAGAGGGCGTGTGGATCTGCGGAAGTCGAAGCTGGATGTTTGATGCACAGGAGGAGCAGGACGAACGAGTGATGATGCGTGAACTGGGCAGATTGCGTACCAGCCTTGTAGCAGCAGGAGAAGGAGAAAAACTTGCTTTTGTGCATTACCCTCCCATTTATCCAAACGCACACGCCGATGGAGTGGTAGAACTCTTGCAGGAATTTGGAGTAAAACGCTGTTTTTATGGTCATTTGCATGGAAATGCCATTCGTTTTGCGGTGCAGGGCGAACGGGCTGGAATTTGCTACAAACTGGTGTCGGCAGATGCTCTGGGATTTCATCCATATAAAATTTACTAAAAAAACCGAATATTACTGGAAATTTCAAAAAGAATGTGGTATAATACCCGTCAGGTGTTTATTATACTTTCAACCAAACGGCTGCGGTAGCTCTGCGGCACTGCGGCTGGCTGTTGGGCAAATGCCCGAAATGTAGGTGTTCTAGGGGCGTCCGGATGGGTCGATCAGGTGTCCCGATCGTCGCAGACAGGTTTTTTATAAAACAGGTATGTGGTCGTGCCTCGATCTGCGTACCTTGTATAATAAACAGAATTTCTTTATCTGGAGGAAATAAAATGAGTCTGGTAAAATGTGAAAAACTGGAAAACAGCATGGTACAGCTGGAGTTCTCTGTTTCTGCCGAGGATTTCAAAGCCGCTGTGGACAAGGTTGCAAAACGTGAGGCAAAGAAATACACCGTAAAAGGCTTCCGCAAGGGCAAAGCTCCCCGTCATGTTATCGAGAAGCTGTACGGCGCAGAAATTTTCCACTATGATGCCATCAACGATCTGTTCCCCGCTGCTTACGCAGCTGCTGTGGAAGAAGCTGGCATCGAGCCGGTCGCTCGTCCCGAGGCAGACGTTGTTTCCGCTTCTTTGGAAGACGGCGTTGTTCTCACCGCTAAGGTTGCTGTAAAGCCCGAGATCACCGTTGGTGAGTACAAAGGTTTAAAAGCTACTAAAACTGTCAATGCTGTTGACGAAAGCCGTGTTGATGAGGAAATTGCTCGTATGCAGCAGCGCAATGCTCGTGTTATCACCCGTGAAGGCAAGGCCGAGAAGGGCGACACTGCAAAGTTTGACTTCGAGGGCTTCGTAGATGGCGTTGCTTTTGAGGGCGGTAAAGCAGAAAACTACACTCTGGAACTGGGCAGCGGTCAGTTCATCCCCGGCTTTGAGGATCAGATGATCGGTCACGAGGCTGGCGAGGAGTTCGACGTAAACGTAACTTTCCCCGAGGAGTACCACGCAGCAGAGCTGGCTGGCAAGCCCGCAGTGTTCAAGATCAAGCTGCACGAGCTGACTGCAAAAGAGTTGCCTGTATTGGATGACGAGTTTGCAAAGGACGTAAGCGAGTACGACACTCTGGACGAGCTGAAAGCAAGCATCCGCAAGGGCATGGAGGAGCAGGCTGAGAAAGAGGCTGAGCTGGCAGTAGAGAATGCTCTGGTAGATCAGATCATCGACAATATGCAGGGCGAGATTCCTCAGGTAATGTTCGACAATCGTCTGGACGAGATGGTAAACGAGTATCGTTACCGTTTGGAGCAGCAGGGCTTGAAGCTGGAGATGTACCTGCAATATCTGGGTCAGACTGTTGAGCAGTTCCGTGAGGGCTTCAAGGAGCAGGCTGAGAAGCAGGTAAAGATCCGTCTGGCTTTGGAAGCAATCGCTGCACAGGAGAACATTCAGGCAAGCGACGAGGAGTTCGAGGCTGAGATCAACCGCATCGCAGAGATGTACAAGATGGAAGCAGACAAGGTAAAAGCTTTGGTAAGCGAGATCGAAGTGAAGAAAGACTTGGCTGTAAACAAGGTAATCGACTTTGTAAAAGAAAATGCAAAGATCACCAAGAAAGCTGCTCGCAAGGCTGCTACCCGCAAAAAAGCTGCAAAGGCAGAAGAAGCAGAGGAAGCAACCGAGGAGACCGCTGAATAATCAAAAGGCGGCAGCCGTACATAACCTGTACTGAAATAATGACCGATACGGAGCAAAATTCGTATCGGTCATTTACACATCAGCACGGTTTAACATTTTTTGACAAGGAGTGACTTTTTATGGGTCTGGTACCTTACGTTGTAGAACAAACCGCTCGTGGTGAGCGTTCGTATGACATTTTTTCCCGTTTGCTGAACGACCGCATCATTATGCTGTCCGACGAGGTAAACGATGCAACTGCCAGCTTGGTGGTGGCACAGCTTTTGTATCTGGAAGGGCAAGACCCCGAGAAGGACATCAGCCTGTATATCAACAGTCCCGGCGGTTCCATCAGTGCAGGTCTGGCAATCCACGACACCATGAAGTATATCAAATGTGACGTTGC
>CALWZD010000026.1 GCA_944385945.1 uncultured Anaerofilum sp.
ATGCACTTTTTACCGGATATTTTTGTTCCGTGCGAAGTTTGCAAAGGAGCAAGATATAACCGTGAAACTTTGGAAGTAAAATACAAGGGAAAAAGCATTGCCGATGTACTGAACATGACAGTAGAAGAAGCCTGTAACTTCTTTGCAAATATCCCCAAAATTCAGCGCAAACTGCAAACCTTGCTTGATGTTGGTTTGGGCTATATCACATTGGGGCAAAGTGCCACAACGCTTTCGGGTGGCGAGGCGCAACGTGTGAAGCTGGCACTGGAACTTGCCAAACGAGATACCGGAAAAACAGTGTATATTTTGGACGAGCCGACAACAGGTCTGCACGTGGCTGATGTACACAAGCTGGTAAAGGTGTTGGATAAACTAGCCGATGCAGGCAATACAGTGGTCATCATTGAGCATAATCTGGACATTATCAAACGTGCCGACCACATCATCGACCTCGGCCCCGAGGGTGGAAATGCCGGTGGCGAGATCGTGGCACAGGGAACACCGGAAGACGTCGCAAAAGTGGAGGCATCTTTTACAGGACAATACCTGAAACCGCTGCTTGTGCGTGACAGAGAAATCGAGGAATAATCAGAAAACACAGACTGTTCTGCTTAGGCAAACAGTCTGTTTTTTGTCGTGCCGAAAAATATTGCATAAAACCCGCAAAAAAGTATATTTTTTGTAAAATTCCAAAGCGTGTCTACTTGTTTCTTGCAGATAAATATACTATAATATGAACGTGTGCCAAAACAGTACCCCAACAGCAATGAGGTGCTTTTTGACGTGGGGAAGAAACAACGATGGAAAAGGGTGTGTATTTATGGCAGACTACTTTAAAATGAGCAGCGAAGAACGCCAAAGCGAACTGGAACAGCTGCGTAAAGTTTACCAAGAGTATCAAAGTAAGCAGTTGCAACTGGATATGTCCCGTGGCAAACCTTGTACACAGCAGTTGGACTTGTCGATGGATATGCTGAATCCGATCGATTACCATACCGAAACAGGTTTCGACAGCCGTAACTACGGTGTATTGGAGGGATTGCCCGAAACACGTCGCTTTTTTGCCGAGCTTTTGGATGTGCAGCCGGAAGAAATCATCGTAGGCGGAAACTCGTCTTTGCAGATGATGTATTATCTTATTGATTTGGGATGCCGCAGAGGTTTTGTAGACAGCCCTCGCCCTTGGAGTCAGGAAGAAACGGTCAAGTTTATCTGTCCGGTTCCTGGTTATGACCGTCATTTCCGTGTAACGGAATATTTTGGATTTGAACTGATTCGTGTCGATATGACCGAAAACGGCCCCGATATGGACGCCGTCGAAGAATTGGTGCAAGACCCGTCTGTAAAAGGAATCTGGTGTGTACCGCTGTATTCCAATCCGGACGGATATGTTTACAGCGACGAAACGGTGCGCCGTCTGGCAGCGATGAAAACAGCTGCTCCTGATTTTAAAATCATTTGGGACGATGCATATTGTGTGCATCATCTTACCGACGAGCCACAGCACACCCTGAACATTTTGCAGGAGTGCCGTAAAGCAGGCAACGAACTCCGCCCGCTTATCCAGTGTTCTACCAGTAAAATCACCTTCCCCGGTGCAGGTGTTTCTGCCGTTGCAGCCGATGAAAAAAATGTGACATATATCTTAAAAAATATGATGCCGATGTTGATCAGCTACGACAAAATGAACCAGCTTCGCCATGTGCGCTATTTGAAAAATAAACAGGGCGTGTTGGAGCATATGAAAAAGCACCGTGCCATTTTGCAGCCTAAGTTTGAGCTGGTAAAAGAAACCTTGCAGCGTCGTTTGACACCTTGCGGTAAGGTCGCATGGTGGACAGACCCAAAAGGTGGATATTTTATCAGCTTGTACGTCGAAGATGGCTGTGCAAAGCGTGTCGTTGAACTTTGCAAGCAAGCAGGGGTCGTGCTTACCGCAGCAGGTGCTGCTTACCCCAAAGAATACGACCCGAACGATCATCATATCCGGATCGCACCCAGCTATCCGACACTGGAAGAACTGGAAACAGCATCGGAATTGCTGACGGTATGTGTACGCATCGCTGTGCTGGAAAAGTTGATGCAGTGATTTAACTTTAAAAGGAGAGAGCGGATGAAGTGTGGGATTTCAACAGCCTGCTTTTACCCAAAGGAAACAGCGCAGGCGATTTCGCATTTGGGAGATTTTTTTCAGGGAAGCACAGAGCTGTTTTTGAACACATTTTCCGAACTGGAACAGGACTATTTAAAGCGATTGAAAGAGATTTCACAGGAAAGATCGCTGCAAATTGTAAGCTTGCATCCGTTTTCTTCCGGTTTTGAACCATTTTTATTTTTTACGGAATATGACGGACGCTTTGCAGATGGAGAAAAGCTGTATCGACGTTTCTTTTCCGCTTGTAATTTTTTGGGGGCAAAGTTGCTGGTACTGCATGGAGATACCCGCTACCGAACCATTGATATGAGGTTTTATGCAAAACAGTTTATGCGTTTGGCAGCAGTTGCGCAGGAGTACGGAGTCATTCTTGCGCAGGAAAATGTAGAGCGTTGTTGTTGTGCCTTTCCGCATAACGTTCAACTTTTGCGTGAATACACCGATGATACCGTAAAATTTGTGCTCGACTTAAAGCAGGCACGACGTGCAGGCGTGTCGGCACGAGAGATGATTCAGGCGATGGGCAGTGAGAATATCTGCCATTTACACCTGAGTGATGCAGACGAAACCCATGACTGCCTTGCACCCGGCGAGGGAATGGTTGATTTTGGCGAACTTTTTGCCCATCTGATGCCTCATTTACATCAGATGACCCGTGTGGTAGAATTGTATAATGATAATTTTCAGCAGGATGCCCAACTGCTGAAAGCGGCACGATACATTGACGAACAGGTAAAAATGCCATTTAAAGGAGGAAAGTAATATATGAAATGTCCGTATTGTAATGGGGGCGAATCAAAAGTCATCGACTCCCGTCCCACCGAAGATGGCGAAAAAATCCGCAGAAGGCGGGAATGCCTTTCCTGTTCGAGAAGATTTACTACCTACGAGATCGTGGAAACTGTGCCCATCATCGTTATAAAAAAAGATGGTTCACGGCAGGAGTTCGACCCGCAAAAGTTGCTTGGCGGAATGCTCCGTGCTTGCGAAAAGCGTCAGGTGAGCTATCCGCTTTTGGAAGCTGCTGTGAAAAATATCGAGCAAAATTTGCGTGCGGATTTTGAGCAGGAAGTGGAAAGTGTGCGCATCGGCGAACTTGCCATGAACGAACTGAAACGCATCGACGAAGTTGCCTATATCCGCTTTGTTTCGGTATATCGTGATTTTAAGGATGTTGAATCCTTTATGCAGGAGCTAAATGCATTGCGGAACCAGCGACAGGAATAAAAAATTCGTCAAAACTTTTGGCAAAAGCAAAGCCCGAATATCGCTTTTATGCGGTGTTCGGGTTCTTTTTTCAGGAATCCGGAACCTTTTTGCGATAATCACATATACTGATGATAAGAAACATCGTAGGAGGGATTTGAATGCAGATCGTAGTGGTACGCAGCCCGAAATTTTTATCCGGTATCCTCAAAAAAATCTTTAAAATGGAATCCGACAAATGAAAGATGGGCACAAAGTGAAACGTTTCACTTTGTGCCCATCTTTTTAGGCTACATTCAAATTGAGTTTTCGAATGCCGTTATCTTGATAGAAGCTTTGGAAGTTGTGCAAAATCAAGATTTGATCGTACTCGTCGGCAAGTTCTTCGATGTTGGAAGACCAGTAACGGAGGTCGATGACACCGATTTTGGCGTAGTTTTCGGTCAGGAACGGAGTAAACGAGTTGCCGTAGCTATCCTTTACGACCAAAATACTGCCGGTGCCAGTCCCTTCAATGGTGCTATATCCATTGTTACCCCATAAAAAGCAGGAATATTTGTCCCGTGTATCCAGTGCAGCGGTGTTGTACATCGTGCCGTCAGTTTGCACATCTGCACCCAGTTCACCTTTCACTTCTACGGTCATTGGGTTTGAAAGCGGATAGTAGGTGAGAACGTCGGGGACAGTGTTCCACAAGCGAGAACTGGAATAGCTTGTGCCGTAAAAATCAGGCACTTCCACCGCTTCGTGTGCGGTAAGGTCAAAAGGTGCCAGTTGGTATTGCTTGCAAAAGTCTTCATATGCCAGATATGCACCGTAGGTCGTCCAATGGTGGTCGGTACGATAAAAAATATACTCGTCTTTGTGTGCGGTAAAGGTGTCACGCAAATCAAAATTTTGTGCAGCTGTGCCAGTGATTTCGAAAATCTCGTCCAGATACTGGTTTTCGTTTGCCAAGGGTACACCGACCGGTAAAAGATCGCTGTAAACCACCGATGCTGACGGAGCAAGCATGAAGGTTACCTTTCCGGGATGCCGTGCAGCAAATTGAGCAACGGCATTTGCGTTGGCAAGATAGGTGCTTTCGTTGCTGCCAAGCGAATAATATTTGGTAAACATCATCGTACCGGAGTTACTGGGAGCAAAAAGAATCCCGTTGTTTTCGGTTTTCAGCTGCAAAAATTCAGTAAATGCCCGCAGGTCGATCCATTGGTCACGCAGGGCAAACTGATCTTTTACATAGTCGCCATATTTGGCGGTCCACTCGTTTTTAAACAGCGAACTCCAGCTAAAATCGGGTACCTGCTGTAACTTGCGGTTCTCAAGCTCCGATTTTTCCCGTTTGGGCCATGCCATGTCTAGCAGCATAAAACCAAATAAAAATACGAAAAAGCAAACTGCCAGCGGAGCTGACTTCAATTTTTTCAACATAAAATCCAGTCACTCCTTTTTAGAAATTGAAATAGAGGAAAGGGCTGTTGGAAGACCCGACAATATACCCTACGCTCAAGATAAACAGCAAACCGAGAACGATGATTTTCGGTACAGTGTGGGGTTTTATCTTATCCCAAATTTTTTGCGGAATGGGGGTACAGCAGATGACCGACAGAATAAGCAGCACACCGTAATTGCGCAAAAAGTAAAGGGGAGAAACACCACCCGAAAAATTGAACAATTTGGTAAATAACGGCACCAGCCCCACGCCTTGCTCGTTGCCCACAAACAAAGCCCAACCAATGAGTACAAAGAACAAGGTGTAAAAATGACACCATACTTTGGATTTTTTTAGGTGCGGCAGTAAAAATACCTTTTCGATGGTGAGCAGAATGAAGTAATACAAGCCCCACAAAATAAAGTTCCAGTTTGCACCGTGCCAAATGCCGGTAAGAGCCCAAACGACAAACATATTAAAAATTTGCCGTTTAATACCTCGACGGTTTCCGCCCAGTGGAATATAAACATACTCACGGAACCAGCTGGAAAGGGTAATGTGCCATCTGCGCCAAAAATCGGTGATACTGTTTGCAATGTAGGGCAGATTGAAGTTATCGGGGAAATCAAAACCAAGCATCTTGCCCATACCGATACCCATCATGGAATAGCCTGAGAAGTCGAAATAAAGCTGGAATCCATAGGCAATCAAGCCCAACCAAACAAGTCCACTCGAAGCATTTTCCAGCCCAACACGCCCCATGCTGGTCATGGTCGCACCGTTGTAGTTACCGATCACATCATGCCACAATGCGCTGATGGTATCAGCGAGCAAAACTTTTTTTGCTAAACCGAAAATAAACAGCGAAATGCCTTCTTCGATCTGCTTCAAATTATAACGGTCTTTGTATACGTGCAGTTGGTTGGAAACATCCCGATATTTTACGATAGGGCCTGCAATCAACTGGGGGAACATAACAACATATGCACCAAAGTCGATGATGTTATGTTCGGTTTCAACATCACGACGATAGACGTCGATGGAGTAACTCATGGTCTGGAAGGTGTAAAAGCTGATACCCAGAGGAAGAACGCTCACGCCTTCCAAATGTGGCAAAGCTAACCCCGAAACCATGTTAATGGTATCTACAATAAAGTTGGTATATTTGAATACGAGCAGCATAGAAAGACTGCCGACTACCGATACAATCAAAAATACCTTTCGCATATGCGGATTGGCGTCGAACTTCTCCATGCAAAGTCCGCAAATGTAGTTGATCAAAATCAGCACCAGCATAATGGGGAAGAAACGTACCTCACCCCATGAGTAAAACACAAGGCTGCAAATAAAAAGCGAAAGATTTTTAAGTTTCGGTGGGCTTAGATAGTAAAGCCCCAATGCAATGGGCAAAAATCGAAATAAAAATAAAACTGTGCTGAAAACCAAAAGAAAATCCCTCCGTTTTCGGGTTTCAAACGTCCCCTACTGTTTTACAACAGGCACTTGATAAAAACGATGCCTTCTAGAAAAAAAGAGCAGGTTCGTCATCCGCACAGACCTGCTCTTTTTGATCTTTTGTGAAAAATGTGCTTATTTAAAGGTGTCAGCAATCGCAGTGTCAACATCGGCATAAACATCTGCCGAGGAACCCAACGAAAGGATCACATAATTGCCTTTTACTTCCAAGCGGCCATCTTCCAGCACAGCAGCAGAATCGGGAGCATAGGGTGCCCGTACGCTGATTTGGTTTGCCTGATAAGTTGCCAAAGCCGATTTTACATCTTCTGCTTTGCCGTCAGCTGCTTTGATCACCAGATTCATCGCACCGGTAATCTCATCGCTGCCAATGGAGCCTGCAAATTCTTCGTACAGGTCACTGCTGATGTTCATGATAAGGTTTACGTCATCGGCGGTAACTTCACGGCTTTCGCCCAGAGGATTTGCCGTGTTCAAAGCGGTCAAAACTTCGTTTACATCGTACTCTTTTGCAGAAGAACCGCAAGCGACCATCATGGTGGCAATGCAGATCGCAAACACAATGCTCAATACTTTTTTCATACTCATTATTCTCCTTTGCTACTCACGGTAAGTGTATTGATTTTATGTTACACCAAAAAGCGTTGCTTTTCAATAAGTATTTGCCTGAATTTACTGAATATACATATAATAATAAAAACAAAAAAATAAGTGAAAAAAA
>CALWZD010000027.1 GCA_944385945.1 uncultured Anaerofilum sp.
ATACGAAACACAAAAACCCACTGTTCCCCATGCGCTTGTATTCATTCCACAACTCGTTCAGACAGCCGACACAAACCACTTATCCTTTTGATTCGACCACCTATCGCTAACAGGTAGACATTCGACCTCGGCTTGATTATACTGAAAGCAAAGGAGGACAGGCGATGCAGATTGAAATTAAAATCGACGAAAGTTGCAATGAACCGAGAATCATAATCGTAACAAATCGGATGACCAACGAAGTGAACGCTATCCTTCAAAAATTATCCTCGGAACAGCCGACCACGCTTGTGGGATTCCAGCAGGATATTGCAGAGATTTTAGAACCGACCGACATTTACCGCATTTTCGCATTGGATGGAAAGGTGTTTGCCGATACGACCCACGGGGAATATACCCTGCGGTTACGGTTGTACGAGGCAGAGCAAAAATTGGACGCACATACGTTTGTTCGCATTTCCAATTCAGAGATCATCAACCTAAAAAACGTAAAGGGATTCGACCTAAGTTTTACAGGTACGATCTGCGTTACACTGTCCAACGGTGCTGTTACCTATGTTTCAAGGCGATATGTCGCAAAAATCAAACAAGTATTGGGAATTTGAGGTGGTAGAATGAAAAAGCAACTCATAAAGCGTGGATGCAGCGGGTTTATCATCGGCGTTGCGATCGGATTTATCATTTCACTGCTCATTTCGATTGGCATCGGGGACGGAAGCTTTTATCCCGTCCGACCGGAATTGATCGACAAAATGGGAAATGAGCTGAACGCTGTACTTTTTCAAACGGCACTTTGCGGTGTTTTGGGCAGTGGTTTTTCGATGGCTGCCCTTGTTTGGGAAATGGACGCATGGAGCCTTGCAAAACAGACCGGCGTTTATTTTGCAATCATTTGCGCCGTGATGTTTCCTGTTGCCTATTCTGCAAACTGGATGCATCATTCCCTTGCAGGCGTTTTAAGTTATTTTGGCATATTTGTACTCATCTTTGCATTGGCTTGGGGCGTTCAATACGCATTGTGGAAAGGGAAAATCAAGCGAATGAATGATACGGTAAAAAAATAAAACCACATAAAATAAGCAGCCCCCATTGGCAAAAAAGACGTTGCCCCATCGGCAGCATCAAGAAAAGCGCAGAAATAAGCTGCTTGTTTGCGGCTTATTCCTGCGCTTTTGTGTCAAAAAGCAGTTTTGTTTTTCTCGTTGTTCAAAGCAACGACCGTACTTTTTTAAACAAAGATTTATTTAAAAAGAGTCGATGAAAGGTTAAATTTTTGCGTCCCACAAGCCACAGAAGCTGTCGATGGGGTCGGTGCCTTTAAAGGCTTCGGTGCCGTTCATCAGTGCATCGACCAAAGCATTGAGAGTGCTTTCTTTTGCGTCGTAGGTGTTGATATAGGTACGTGCTTGCGGAATGTCTGCCAGCATGGTGGGCTGTGCGCAGCTTACCACTACGACCGGCAATTCGAATACATACCAGGGAATCTCACCGCCGCCTTTGGAAAGCCCAAAGCTGGGACGTCCGCCCGAAACGTCGCACAAAGTGATGACCAAGTCCATCTCCGAAACGAAGTCCTTGATGGCGTTTTTGCCGGCGAAATACAGGTTGATGTCGGGTTTTTGTCCGGCAGCGATCTGCTTTTTCATCTTATCTACGGGGCTTTCGTAGATGAACGCATCAAAGCCTCGTGCGCACAGTTTTTCTTTCAGCTGTTCGGCAGGGTTTCCGCCACCGCCACCCATTGCTTTCATCAGCATGGACATCGCACTTTCTGCGCCCTTGATGTGGACAATCATAATGCGCTTGTAGCGTTCGGGGGTGATGGGCAACACATCTTTGTCCTTATATTTGACCAAAGTAACGCTGTCACGGCTGATTTTCTCTGCCATATCCCGATGGTCGGCACGACCCAAAACCTCGGCGAGCTGTTCGGCAGCAGGCACACGTTCTTCCACTGCTTTTCGGTGCAAGCCCAAATGTGCTTTCAAGCCCAAAATGCGGGTCAAAGCCTCGGTCATGCGCTCGTCGCTGATGACGCCTGTTCTGTAAGCGTTCAGCATCGTGTGGAAATCCTCGTCGGGGTCGTTGAAGAACAGGAACATATCACAACCGGCGTTGATACAAGCAGGCAGCATATCAACACGTTTCATGCGGTCGGTCATCGCTACCATGTGGGAAGCGTCGGTCACTACCATGCCGTTAAAGCCCAATTTGTTGCGCAAAAGCTCGGTCATAATTTCGGGGCTGAGCGAAGCAGGCATCATTTCCTCGTCGGTGAGCGAAGGATTGAATACCCGTGCATACGAAGGCAACATGATGTGTCCTGCCATGATGGCATCCAGACCGTTCTCGATGAGATTACGGTATACCATGCCATAAGTCGCATCCCATTCTTCTACGGTGCAGGTATTGACATTGTTGGACAGGTGTGCATCACGAAAATCCTGTCCGTTTCCGGGAAAATGCTTGGCTGCACAGGCAAACCCTGCATTTTCGTGCGCACCCTCCAAATAGGCGTTGCTCATCTCGCTTACACGTTCGGCGTCGTTTCCGAATGTTCGGGTGACGATCTCGGTGTTCAGCCAGTTCTGGTGGATGTCACACACCGGCGCAAACGCCATATTGCAGCCGATGGCGACCGCTTCTTCGTTTGCCATACGTCCCAAAGCACGGGCATAGTCGGGGTTGTGGGTCGCTCCGATCTTGATGCCGCTGCCGATATAAGTACCGTCTGCACAGGCTCCATCTCCGCCCGACTCGGTGTTACAAGCGATAAAAAGGGGAACTTTGGCGTATTTTTGCAAAATTCGGTTGTGCTCCAGAATGTCGGCACCTTTTGCGGGGTTGTAGCGACAACCGCCCAGATGATATTTTTCCATCAGCTCTTTCAAATAGCTTTCTTCTCGGGAAGACGTAAGCTGAAAGAATAGCTGCCCGACCTTTTCTTCGTCGCTCATGCCGGCGATGGTTTGCTCGACCCATGCGATGTCCTCATCAGACAGGCAGTAAGGCTTGGCTTTCAAATCGACCATAAATACTTCCTCCTTGATTTTATTGTGTTTTTTGAGGCATAAAAATCTTTCCGTTTGCAGAAAAATCATTGCTTACAGTATATCATTTTTGCTTGAATAAAGTTTGTATGATTTTTGTTTACTTTGGATGATTTTTTGTGTATTTTAAAAAGAAAGGGGGAAAGAGTATGCTTCGCTCGGAATATTTGGACTTTGCCAGAGAGCTTTTGCACTGTGTCAACTTGAATATTACAGAGGTCACGCCACCCTACGACGACGCCATATTTTTCGACCACGGTTTGCGCAGTTTGTTGGAGGGCGAAAACCATTCCTTTCACAACTCTGCCGAAGAATACGGCAACATCGAGGCAGGATATCTGTACAGCGTTCACAGCCGTTTGGGATATGTGACGGTATTTTACCGTCTGCCACAAGAGGAGGGCGGAGCGATTTTATTCTTCGGGCCTTTTCTGCAAGAAGCGGTATCCGACGCCTTTTTGCACAAAGTCATACGGGAAAACGGTATCTCCGAAAAACTGTGGGATATGCTGCACCTATATTACAGTGAATTGCCGGTGCTTTTGGAAAGCACTGTTCTGAAAGCTGCCCGCAGCGTGTTAGCACACTGCACAACGGCTGTTTTGCAAAAAGAGGTGGTGCGGTTTGTTTTTTCCGGCAAATCAGACGAAAGCCTTTCGGCACTGCCGACACCGGCACATCAATTTTCGATGGAACTTTCGGAAAAAACAGCGAACCATCGCCGACAAATGCTCTACGCAGTGCGAAGCGGCGATATTCGGCAGGCGATCACATGGCTGGAGCAGTACATTCGATCTTCCGGTTTATTCAAAAGCAACAACCTACCGCAACTTCGGCAAGAGCTTTGGATGTTCAACGCCATTTGTGAATGCGTATTGCGCAACGGCAGTGTGCATCCTTTGTACCGACAGACCCTCAGCCGAGAAGTGACAAAAGAAATCGAACGCTGTCAGTCGGCGAGCCGTTTGCGGGTCATGCCGTTGCGCATCGTGGAGCGGTACTGTGCATTGGTGGTCAATCACGGTTTTTCGTCCTATTCGTCGCTTATCAAAAAAGCAGTGGATTACATTGATATGAACGTAGAAGAAAACATCACTTTGCGAATGCTCGCAGAACGCCTGAACCGAAACGCAAGCTATCTTTCTACCTGTTTTAAAAAGGAAACGGGTCTGACCGTAACACAGTACGTACACGCACGAAAAATAGAAAAAGCCGCATGGCTGTTGAGCAGCAGCGATATTTCGGTGCGCCAAGCTGCGTTGCAGGTCGGTTTTTGTGATGCGGGATATTTTTCCCGTCTGTTCAAAGCGCAATTCGGCATCTCACCGCAAAAATACGCCAAACGAAACAGCGGATAAGGGCAAAAGATTGTGGAAACCATTGCAGTATGCTACACTATTGATGACTTAAAGAAAAGAACGGGATCGACTTACATTTTGAACGAACCGAAGATCAACAGATATTTAGGGGGAGGAGCATGAAAGAACAAACCGTTTTGACCAAAGAACTCGAGCGTTTGCAAAAAAAACGCATCGCATACACAAAACGCTATGCAACCAAAAAGGAGGTAGCACCGCAGCTTTCGGCAAAAATCCCCGAAACGCTTTGTTCGACCCTCAACGCTGCTTTTACAAAAGCTTTTGAACTGGTCTATCACAGTGCCACTCCGCTGATCGAAAAAACCTACAACAAGCAAAATGCCCAACAGCAATACCAGATCAACCAATTTACCTACCAACTGCGCCCCAACAAAAAGTCGCTCCGAACTTTTTCGAAGCAAGCATCATCTGCAAACGCTGCAAACCTGTTGTTTTCGGCAGCAGAAGGAGTCGGGCTTGGGCTGATCGGATGCGGACTTCCCGATATACCGTTGTTTACAGGGGTCATTCTGCGCAATTTGTACGAAATATCCGCAAACTATGGGTACGACTACACCAAACCCGAAGAACAGTTTTATCAGCTTTTAGTGATTCAGGGGGCGATGTCCTATGGTACCGAACTGGATGCCTGCTTAGAACAGCTTGATATGTATACAAAATCGGTTGCCATCGCTGACAAAGACGATATAAAATCCCAAATCAAAGCATCGGCAGCCGCACTTGCTGACGAGATGTTATTTTTGAAATTCGTGCAGGGCATCCCGCTAGTCGGTGTTGTAGGCGGACTTTCGGACACAGTATTTTTGCGCCGTATCCAACATTTTGCCATGCTGAACTATCAGTATCGTTTTTTGCACGAGCGTCTTTCTGCACTGCAATCGACACGGCAGCAGTAAAAATTTCGTCTTGATGCGGAAAAACTTATAATGTCATGTAGAACTTTTGAAAACTTCGCAAAGGTGTTGTAAAACAGTGAATAAAGATACAAATACTGTCGGGCTGTGTGCAATGTTAAAAAAATACGGCAACCACTTGGCTATTTTCTTGCTGGAGAGGGCGTTTTGTTCGATGAAGAAAGCGCAGCGAATGTTTTGGTAAAGCCGCTCGTCAGCAACTATCCACAAGTGTTATTTTGCGATGAACGACCCTTGATATAAATCGGGCGACAAACGCTGATTTTCAGCAAAGTACAGAGTGCCGTAAAATGCGCATTTCAGCGTGGATTTATGCGTTTGAGCATCACTTGATGCAAAAAAGGACGCACCGTAAAAACAGGATAGTCCGTCGGCGGAAATACAACTTATCATATGTAGAAATGCCGTAAAAACCGCCAAAATTGCC
>CALWZD010000028.1 GCA_944385945.1 uncultured Anaerofilum sp.
CTCTCAGGCGTGCTCTAAGGGTTTCCATTCAAGCTTCTTCGATATTGTTTAATTTTCAAGGTCCTGTGCCAATCAGCTTATCGCTGACAGCCTAGTTATTATATCATGCAATCTCTTGCATGTCAAGTACTTTTTTCAAAGTTTCTTGATTTGTTTTTTCAGGCTCGGTGATCGCTCACCGTGGCTGTCGCTTTCGGCGACTTTTGTATGATACCACACTACAATACCAAAAGTCAACAGCTTTTTTCGCATTTTTGCTCTATTTGTTGCTTTAAATAGTATTCGTTTCTGTTTTCTGTAATTTCTGTGAAACAACTCCTATTCCAGTAACTGTTTTCGCATATTGGCAAGTATTTTTCGCTCTTTGCGGGAAATCTGCACCTGTGTAGTGCCAAGTTCCTTTGCTGTTTCGCTTTGCGTCTTATTTTTAAAAAAACGCAGATAAATCAGCTTTCGGTCTTCTGCCGACAATCTTCCCATCACTTCACGCAGACTAAGCAGGTCGGCAATTTCTTCTTCCGGTGACTGCACCGGAATTTCCAGTGTGTGGGTTTCTTCGTCGCCGTCGGTTCCTGATGCGGTAAGTGAAATCGCCGGCATACAGGCACATAGGGCATTCGCTACCTGTTCGGGAGTAGCCCCTACCTGTTCGGCAAGTTGGCTCACTGTGGGTTCGGCACCGTTCTTTTTCAGCAATTTTTCTCGTGCCGCTCCGATTTTTAATCCCAGTTCTTTCACCGACCGACTTACTTTCACTGTTCCGCCATCTCGAAACAACTTTTTGATTTCTCCCAGAATCACCGGAACGGCATAGGTGGAAAAACAGACCCCTCGTTCGGTGTCGAACGCATCATATGCTTTGATGAGTCCCACACACCCAGCCGAATACAAATCATCGTATTCGATGCCTCGTCCTCGAAACCGTCCAGCACAGGCGTGTACCAACCCCAGATTATTTTGGATAAATTCATCTCTTTCGCCCAGTTTCGCAGCCATTCGCTTTCTCCCCTCTTATTATATATGTATCATCGGCTGCGAATGTATTTGACCATGGTCACTTTGGTTCCCTTTTGGGGCTTGGAACGTACTTTCACCTCGTCCATAAAGCTTTTCATCACTGCAAATCCCAATCCGGCACGTTCTTCGGGGCTTCCTGTGGTGAACATGGGCTGCATTGCACGCTCGATATTTTCAATACCTACCCCTTTATCCGAAATGGTAAGGATCAGCTTTTGATTTTCCTGCACTTCGGCGGTAAGTTCTATCTGCCCCACAGTATCGGGATATGCATGAACGATGCAGTTTGTCACTGCCTCGCTTACAGCGGTTTTGATGTCTGACAGTTCTGCCACAGTTGGGTCGAGCGGTGCAACAAACGCTGCAACTGCGCCACGTGCGAATGCTTCGTTTGCACTTCGGCTAAAAAATGTGATTTTTACCTTGTTTGTATTCATAGATAAACCTCCGTTTCGTTTTTTCTATCCTTTGATGTTTGCCAAACGCAACATTTTACCTACCTGCTCGGACACTCCACGCACACTTACTTCGCCACCTGTCGCCTGCATTCGTTTGCTACGCCCCAGAATCAGCCCGACGCCCGATGAGTCCATAAACCCCACCCCCGAAAAATCCAAAATCAACCGCTTTGGCATTCGGCGGTCGATTTGTTCGTCGACTTTTTCCCGCAGTGTCGCTGCGGTGTGGTGGTCGATCTCACCGCTCAACGCTGCGGTAAGCACTTCACCTGCTACCATAAATTCAACATCTGCCGTCAATGTACTTCCTCCTTTTTCGCCTAAAAACAGAAAGGGACTGCTTTCTGTTCGTCGTTCCGACTTTGCTTTTCTACTATACCGAATTTGCCACAAAAAAAGTGCCGTACCATGTCGGATACAGCACATTTCTTTTTATCGTTATACAAACAGCCCTCTGGCTTCGCTGGCAAGATACAGGCTTCCGCAAATCACACAGCCATCGTAACCGTCTTCCTGTGCAAGCTCCACTGCGTCCTGTACTGTGTCGCAGATGGTCACATGAGGGAAGAATGCCATTGCTTGTTCGGCAAGCTGTTCGGCATCCATCGCACGGGGAGTTTGCGGGGTGACGGTGTATATCTGGTCGAATTGCTGTGAAAGATGCTTTAAAATAGCAGTGTAGTCCTTATCGCCCATCACACCCATCACCACTGCCAAATCGTTCAATTTCGCTTTTTTGAGGGTGTTGACCAGTTCTTCGGCACCGTCGGGGTTATGACAGCCATCAATAATGACCAACGGCTGTGAGCGCACTACTTCGATGCGAGCCGGAAAAGTGGTTTGGTACAATCCACGCAAAATGGCATCATCGTCGATGTTCCAGCCCTTGCGCCATAGGGCAAGGGCTGCTTCGACGCAGACCACTGCATTATACTGTTGATGCATTCCCGGCAGAGAAAGCGTGATTTCATAACCACCGTAACAAAAACGGTTATGCAGCCCCTGTGTTTTGTGGCTAACCAAATCTTCCTTGTCGGGTACTACCAGTTCACAGCCTGCATTCTGACAGGCAAGCATGATCTCGTCGAGTGCCGGCTGTGGCTGAAGCGGATAGCTGACGACCGTGCAGCCATTTTTCAGAATCCCGCATTTTTCGGCAGCGATTTTTTCGAGCGTATCGCCCAGCATATCGGTGTGATCCAAACCAATTCGCATGATACAGGCAACTTCGGTATTCTCCACTGCATTTGTAGCATCCATGCGTCCGCCGATGCCTGTTTCCAGTACAACGATGTCGCAATTTTGCTGTGCGAACCAGACCAACGCCACCGCCGTGACGGCTGCAAACTCGCAAGGAAGCTCGCCTTGTTCCTGCTGCATTTTCAGGGCTGCCTGTTGGACGGTTTGGGTGATGTCGGCGAGGGTTTGGTGAGGGATCATCTCACCGTTTATTTGGAACCGCTCACGAAATTCCAGAATGAACGGCGAAATCGTGGTGCCCACCTTATAGCCTGCCTGTTTGAGAATATTGGACAGCATTGCAGCCGCACTGCCTTTTCCGTTGGTGCCGGCGATATGAACAAATTTCAGTTGGTTTTGGGGATTGCCCAGATACCGCAACAGCATTTTTTCCGATTCCACCCCCGCCATACCGGTGCGATGGGGTAAACTATGGAGCCATTCTTCCGCTTGGATGTGATTCATGGTTTCACCTTTCCTTTTGAAAAACTCCCCGTTCCGAGCACGGAATGGGGAGTCTGGATTGATTACTGAAATGCTTTCAGGGAATCTTCGATCATCGCCAGCTTATCCTGTACCTTTGCCAGTTTCTGACGAATCCCGTCTACCACTGCTGCGGGTGCTTTGCTTACAAAGCCCTCGTTGGAAAGCTGCTTTTCGAACATTGCGATTTCCTTTTCGGCAGATGCCTTTTCCTTGTTCAGACGAGCGATCTCTTTTTCACGGTCAATCAGCTCCATCATGGGAATAAAGCCACGGGCTGCACTGGTAACGATCTGCACCATACCGTCGGTAGAACCTTCGTATTTTTCGGTAATGGTCACGTCGGTTGCAAACGCAAACTTTGCCAGATACTGTCCGCCCATCTCGAACGCTGCTTTGTCAGCAGTTTCGAGGATAAGGCTTGCACGCTTGGTGGGGTGAACGTTCATCTCGGCACGAACCGCACGAACCGCTTTGATGAGGTCGACGATTTTGGTAAAGCTTTCCTCATCGGCAGCGAAGTTTAGCTGCTCGGTGTAAGCGGGCCACTGCTGGGTCATGATGGTCTTTTCGCTGCCGGGCAGAGCCTGATAAATTTCCTCGGTAATAAAGGGCATGAACGGATGCAGCAGTTTGAGTGCCTGGCTGAGAACATATACCAACACCTTGCGAGCGTTGTCTGCTTCTTGCTGGTCGTCGCTGTTCAGGCGAACCTTTGCAATTTCGATATACCAATCGCAGTAGATGTCCCAGATGAAGTCCTGCACTTTCTGTGCTGCCAGACCCAGCTCGAATTTCTCCAAATTCTCATTGACATTGCCTGCAACGGTGTTCAAGGTGGACAGTACCCAGCGGTCGCTCAGATCCAGCGACTCGACAACGGGCAGACCAGCCTCAAAGTCTTCGGGCAGATTCATCATAACAAAACGGGCTGCGTTCCACAGCTTGTTTGCAAAGTTACGGGCAGCACGAACTTTTTCGTCCGAGAAGCGCATATCGTTGCCGGGGGTAGAACCGATGACCAGTGCAAAACGCAGTGCGTCGGCACCGTACTCTTTAATGACTTCCAGCGGGTCGATGCCGTTGCCCAGCGATTTGCTCATCTTGCGACCTTGTGCATCACGTACCAAACCATGAATTACAACGGTGTCGAAAGGTGCTTTGCCGGTGTACTCCAGACCGGAGAAAATCATACGGCTTACCCAGAAAGTGATGATGTCGTAACCGGTAACCAGCGTGTTGGTGGGATAGAAGTAGTCCATATCGGGGGTGCTGTCGGGCCAGCCCAGAGTGCTGAACGGCCACAATGCGCTGGAGAACCAAGTGTCGAGGGTATCCTCGTCCTGATGCACTGCACCACCGCATTTGGGGCAGGTGGTCAGCTGCTCAACGCTTACGTGTACTTCGCCACAACTGTCGCAGTAGTATGCAGGAATCCGATGACCCCACCACAGCTGACGGCTGATACACCAGTCACGGGTATTTTCCATCCAGTGATAATAGTTTTTGTCGAAACGTTCGGGTACAAAGCGAATTTTGCCCTCACGCACAACGTCGATGGCAGGTTTTGCCAGCGGAACCATACGTACGAACCACTGCTTGGAAACCATCGGTTCGATGGTAGTACCACAGCGGTAACAGGTGCCTACGTTATGCGCATGAGGCTCGATGGATGCCAAATAGCCTTGTGCTTCGAGGTCTGCAACGATGGCTTTTCGTGCTTCGTAGCGATCCATACCCGCATATTTGCCGCAGTCGTCGGTCATGTGTGCATCGTCGGTCATCACTTTAATGATGGGCAGATTGTGACGCTGACCAACTTCGAAGTCGTTGGGGTCGTGGGCAGGGGTGATTTTTACAACACCGGTACCGAATTCCATATCAACATAATCGTCGCATACAATCGGAATCTCACGGTTTACGAGCGGCAGGATAACGCTTTTACCATGCAGATGTGCATAGCGTTCGTCGTTGGGGTTGATGGCAACAGCGGTATCGCCCAACATGGTTTCGGGACGAGTGGTTGCCAGTTCCAAATATTCGTCGGTGCCTACGATGGGATATTTCAGATGCCAGAACGAACCCTCTTGATCTTCGTACTCTACTTCGGCATCCGAAATGGAAGTCTTACAGTGGGGACACCAGTTGATGATGCGTTCGCCACGATAAATCAGGTCTTTATCGTACAGTTCTTTGAACACCTTCAAAACCGCTTTGCTACATCCCTCGTCCATGGTGAATCGCTCACGCTGCCAGTCGCAGGAGGAACCCAGCTTTTTCAACTGTTCTACGATGCGGTTGCCGTACTGGTTTTTCCAGTCCCAAGCACGCTCCAAAAAGCCTTCACGACCCAGTTGTTCTTTGGTCAAGCCGTCCTCTTTCATCTTTGCAACCACTTTTGCTTCGGTCGCAATGGATGCGTGGTCGGTGCCGGGAACCCACAGTGCCGCATAGCCCTGCATACGCTTGTGGCGGATGATGACATCCTGCCAAGTGTTGTCGATCGCATGACCCATATGCAGCTGACCGGTAACGTTTGGCGGAGGCATTACGATGGTGTACGGTTTTTTGTTTTTGTCTGCTTCGGTGTGGAAATAGCCGCCCTGCATCCAAGATTCGTAGATTCTGTCTTCTACTTGTGCAGGGTCGTACAGTTTGTCGAGTTCTTTCATTGTGCGTCTCCTTTTCTATTGATGCGGGGTGACAAAGAAAAAAGCCGCCCCATGTCGTTCATGGGACGGCCTTAAAATACAAGGTCGCGGTACCACCCAAATTCACCGCCGATGGCGATGCACTTTGCGCCCTTTAACGCAGGGGATACGAAAGCGACTACTGTATGCGTAAAACAAGCTTCACCGCTTCTGCTCAAAAGCTACAACAAAAAGCGTTCTGCCGTCGGCTTTCACCTTCCCCGACTCTCTGGTGGGCAGCCCATCTTTTTGCACTCTTTCTCATCGCATTTACCTATAAGGTATATGGTATCGTTTTCGGGTGTATTTGTCAACCGGTGGAAGAAAAAAGTGGGAAAAGTATCGGGATTTTTTCACCTTTTGGGCAATCTCTTTGCAAAGACGAAAATCGTTTGCTTGTGGATATATCGAAAGCGTAGCATCCACAGCAAAAAACGAGGGCAAAAACGGAAAAGCAAAAAAAACAAAAAAATTTTAAAAAAAGTGTTGACAAACGTGTTCTGGTTCGATATAATATAAAACGCAGCAAGGGCACGGTGCCCACGCAAAAGAAAATATTGGGGAATTGTGTAAGGGTAGCACGACAGACTCTGACTCTGTTTGTGAGGGTTCGAATCCTTCTTCCCCAACCATACTGAGCAGCAGCTTTGGCTGCTGCTCTTTTTACTTCACGGGGTATAGCGCAGTTGGTAGCGCGCTGCGTTCGGGACGCAGAGGCCGAGAGTTCGAGTCTCTCTACTCCGACCAAAACCACTAGTCTGAATGACTGGTGGTTTTTTCTTTTCTTCGCTGCATTTCTTGTTCTTGCGAGAGACTCGAACTCATCGCCGTAGGCGATTTTAAATCATTCGCCGATTTTGCACAGCGTGCAAAATCGAGTCTCTCTACTCCGACCAAAAAACCACTAGTCTAATTGACTGGTGGTTTTTTCTTTTCTTCGCTGCATTTTTTGTTCTTGCGAGAGACTCGAACTCATCGCCGTAGGCGATTTTAAATCATTCGCCGATTTTGCACAG
>CALWZD010000029.1 GCA_944385945.1 uncultured Anaerofilum sp.
CCCCAAACAGCAATTCGCCGTAGGTGGGGAAAGGCCAAGAATCTTCTGCGCAAAGCAATTCTGCTTGGTCGCAGCAAAGACGCAGTTCGCTCATGTTGTGCAGAACGTTGTCACGGATCATGTACGATTGTTCTTGAATGTCGGCAGCATCTTGCAGTTGTACGACCGTTGCCTCCAAATCCGAGATTTTTGTAGCGATCTGGTCGGTCAGTGCCGACAAACGTTTGACCGTTTCTTTCTCATAGCTGCAAGCGATACCGCTGTCCAATGCCTGTTTTGCGGCAGCCGCAGTAGCCAGTTTTTGTGCGTATGCCACAACAGCAGGCAAAATTTGCTTGCGAGCAATGTCGGTCATGGTGTTTGCCTCTATGGTGACCGTCTTACAATAGTTGTCCAGCATGATCTCGCAGCGGGAAACCAGCTCTGCCTTAGAGAATACATGATGTGAGGTAAGCATTTTTACGTTTTTCTCGTCCAGCAGGTGTGGCATACAGTCGGGCGTGGTCGGATAATTCAGCAACCCACGCTGTTCGGTAGCTTCACGAATCCAGCTTTCATCATAACCGTTGCCGTTGAAGATGATGCGCTTGTGGTCTTTGATGGTCTTTTTGATCATCGCATTCAAAGCGGTGCTAAAATCTTCGGCACCCTCCAAACGGTCGGCATATTGTTTCAGCGACTCCGCTACGGCTGCGTTCAACATCATGTTTGCGCAGGCGATGCTGTTGGAAGAACCCACCATACGGAACTCGAACTTGTTGCCGGTAAAAGCAAAAGGCGAGGTACGGTTGCGGTCGGTCGTGTCACGGGTGAATTTGGGCAATACGTCAACGCCCAATTTCATCTGAGTGCGCTCGGATGCATTGTAAGGAGTGTCGTTTTCGATCGCATCCAAAATAGCGGTCAACTCGTCGCCAAGGAAAATAGATACCACAGCCGGCGGTGCTTCGTTTGCACCTAAGCGATGATCGTTTCCGGCGGTTGCAGCAGCCAGACGCAGCAGGTCTTGATAATCGTCTACCGCCTTGATAACAGCACACAAAAACAGCAGGAATTGTGCATTTTCGTAGGGCGTTTCACCGGGGGTAAGCAGGTTTACGCCGGTATCTGTCGCCATCGACCAGTTGTTGTGTTTACCGCTGCCGTTCACGCCGGCAAAGGGCTTTTCGTGCAACAGACAAACCAGACCATGTTTTGTTGCGACCTTTTGCATAATTTCCATAGTTAACTGGTTGTGGTCGGTCGCAATGTTGGTGGTAGTGTAGATCGGCGCAAGTTCGTGCTGTGCTGGTGCCACTTCGTTGTGCTGGGTCTTTGCCAGAATGCCCAGTTTCCACAGCTCCTCGTTCACCTCAGCCATGAAAGCGGCGACTCGTGGCTTGATCACCCCGAAATAGTGGTCGTCCATCTCCTGTCCTTTGGGAGCTTTTGCGCCAAACAACGTGCGACCGGTATAAATAAGGTCTTTGCGTTTGTTGTAAGCCTGTTGGTCGATGAGGAAATATTCTTGCTCAGGCCCGACCGATGTGCGGACACATTTTACAGTGTCGTTACCAAACAAGCGCAGGATGCGCAGTGCCTGACGGTTCAAAGCCTCCATCGAGCGCAGAAGCGGGGTTTTTTTGTCCAGTGCTTCGCCACCATACGCACAGAAAGCGGTGGGGATGCAAAGTGTCTTTTCCTTTATGAATGCAAAGGAAGTGGGATCCCATGTGGTGTAACCACGAGCTTCGAATGTTGCCCGCAGACCGCCGGAGGGGAAAGAGGAGGCATCCGGCTCACCTTGAATAAGTTCTTTACCGGAAAACTCCATAATTACTCTGCCGTCAGGCGCAGGGCTGATAAAGCTGTCATGCTTTTCGGCGGTCACGCCGGTAAGCGGTTGGAACCAGTGGGTGTAATGGGGAGCACCATTGGCAACTGCCCAGTCTTTCATGGCGGTAGCAACGGCATTTGCCACTGAGAGGTCAAGCTGTGCGCCTTCGTCGATCGTTCTTTTTAGCGATTGGTACACCTTTGCAGACAAAGTTGCTTTCATCACTCTGTCGTCAAATACCAAACAGCCGAAATAATCTGTAACAGTTCCCATAGTGCAGTTCTCCTTTTGCTTGAAATAAAAATAGACAAGGGCGCCTTTCAGGTGTTACCCTAAAAGACGCCCTTGCCTTTCTGACGCCCATTATACCCCCGACAAAGCAGATTGTCAAGGGCTTTTTTGTACTTTTTGCAGAATTTTTTTGGTGAATTTAACCAAGAGAACCATTAAAATAAGAAACAAAAATAGAACACATCGTACCTTGACAAATTGGGGCGATACAGGTAAAATTATCTGCAATGAGCAATGGCGTTCATTCACAGAAAAAGGGATTTTTTTTGTGGATGGGCGTCTTTTTGCTTTTTTTGGCGAAAAAATGGGATATGTTCGCCGGAACTTGTTTGAAAGGAACAGTGCTATGAAGTTAGAGGGTCAGGTACGAATCCCGTCGGGCTGTGCGATTGCGGCGGTGATTTCCAAAGAGGGAAAGAAACTATCAGGCGAGATGCTGGTAAATGCGATGAAGCCGATGCACGACCGTTCCAACGGTTTGGGCGGTGGTTTTGCAGGGTATGGCATTTATCCGGAATACCGTGATTTTTATGCATTCCATCTGTTTTACAGCGATCATGCCGTGCGCAGAGAGTGCGAACAGTTTTTGAAAGAACGATTCGAGATTGTAAAGGCGGAGATCATTCCCACACGAGCAGTGGCACAGATCACCGACGAGCCGTTGATTTGGCGCTATTTTGCAGCACCTTTGCGTTCGGTAGCAGCACAAATGCAACTGGACGAGAAGGAATATGTTGCAAGAACTGTGATGAAAATCAACACCCAGCTGAAGGGGGCATATGTATTTTCCAGCGGAAAGAATATGGGTGCCTTTAAAGCGGTCGGATTTCCGGAAGATGTCGGCGTGTTCTACTGTTTGGAGGAATACGGCGGCTACTGTTGGACAGCTCACGGACGCTATCCGACCAACACTCCCGGCTGGTGGGGTGGTGCGCATCCGTTTACACTGTTGGACTATTCGGTGGTACACAATGGAGAAATCTCCTCTTACGATGCAAACCGTCGCTATATCGAGATGTTTGGATATAAATGCACCTTGCAGACCGACACCGAAGTTATCACCTACATTATGGACTACCTGCTGCGTCGTCAGGGGTTGACCTTACAGGAAGCTGCAAATGTGATCGCAGCACCGTTTTGGAGCACGATTGCAGAAAAAGACGAGCAGGAGCGAAAAAAACTGACCTATCTGCGTACCATTTTTTCGAATTTGCTGGTTACAGGGCCATTCTCCATCGTACTTGGATTTGAGGGTGGTTTGATGGCACTGAACGACCGTTTAAAGCTGCGTTCGATGGTCGTGGGAGAAAAAGAGGACAAAGTGTTCATCGCAAGCGAAGAAGCAGCGATCCGTGCGATCGAACCAAACGCAGAAAATATCTGGGCACCGGCAGGTGGCGAACCGGTCATCGTGCGGGTGAAAGAGGGGGCATACTAATGGAAATTGATTTCATTTATCCGGAGTTTGAAGTGGTGCGCAACGAAAGCCGCTGCATTCATTGCCGTGTCTGCGAAAAGCAATGTGCCAACGGAGTACATACCTTTGACGAAAAAACAGGCATACTGAAAATCGACGATGCAA
>CALWZD010000030.1 GCA_944385945.1 uncultured Anaerofilum sp.
CGGGTCTGATCTCCTCTATCACTGCCGTCACGACCGACGCTGCACTGAATATCGAGAACATGGTCAACAAATCCCGCAACGCAATGGCATACACCATGTTGGACGTCACCGGCACCATCCCACCCACTCTGCTTCCGTTGATTTCCGCAATCGAAAGTGTTGTTCGGGTACGTATCCTTTAACAAATCAAAAAGCCAGACCGCCATTTGGATGGTCTGGCTTTTTTCGGCATTACAAATAGCGGGACATCATTTTGTCCATTGCGCCCAATGCTTTTTCGGTGGTTTGGGTCGCTTTTTTCATCATCTTTTTCATCGGCTTGGGATTGTTGTATGCCATATATGCACCTGCACCCACTGCCGCAAGCGCAGCTGCGCCCATTGCGATCCCCGCTGCCATCTGTTTCGAATTGTTCATTTTTGAATACCTCCTTCGATATTTTATACCAGTATTCGCAGCAGCGATAAAAAATATGAATTCCAGTTTTCTCCAAAAGCAAAAATATTTTTGCCCTTTTCTCCCCTTTTGCTGCAAGATGTGTTATAATTAGTGCGTGTATGTTCTGCTGCCCTTATGGCGGCTTTTGTGTGATTTGATTTCCCTAGGAGGATTTTTTATGCTAAAACCCAAACGGGTGCTTTGCATCCATGACCTTGCCGCTTTGGGAAGGGCAAGTCTTTCGGCGATCGTGCCTACTTTGTCAGCGACCGGCTGTCAACCCGTCATGCTGCCGACCGCATTGTTGTCAGCTCATACCGGTGGGCTTGGCACTCCTACCATATTGGACACCACCGACTACGGTATGTCTGCTTTAGAGCATTACGCAGCTCTTGGCGAAGAATTCGACTGCATCTATTCAGGGTATCTTGCATCCGCTGCCCAAATCGAACTGATAAAAAAGGCGTTCGCTCTGTGGCCCGACGCACTGCGGGTAGTCGACCCTGTTATGGGCGACCACGGTGTTGTTTACAGTGGCATTTCGCAACAGCTTTGCGACGAAATGCAGTCTATCTGCGCACAGGCACAGCTGATCCTTCCCAATGCGACCGAGGCAGCGATTTTGCTGGAGCAACAGCCTTGTGAACAATCGCCGTCCCTCGAGCAGGCACAAGAATTTGCCGAGCGACTGTCTGCACGATTCGGCTGCAATGTTGTACTGACCGGCGTGGGTAGTTCTTCGCAGGAAATTGGCAACGTTTGTCGGGAAAACGGGCAGCCTTACCATATCAGCGCAAAACGATGCGCCCGAAACTATCCCGGCACCGGCGACCTGTTTGCTGCTGCCGTTGTAGGTACGCTGCTTTGTGGAAGTGCTTTGCCGGATGCGGTTCAGGTGGCAGCCGATTTTGTGAGCAAAGCTGCTCTTGCCAGCCCGTCGGATACCCGTTATGGCGTATGCTTTGAGCCGTTCCTCGGGATGCTCACCCCTCCCCCACCCTCTAAGGTGTTGAATATCGTTTTGATCGAGCCACGCATTCCGCAAAATACCGGCAACATCTCTCGCACCTGTGCAGCCACCGGCGCACGGCTGCATCTTGTGGGGCCTATGGGCTTTACCATCGACGACAAAAAGCTGAAACGTGCGGGTCTGGACTACTGGCATCTGCTGGACATCACCTATTACGAAAGCACCGAGGAATTTTTCCAAAAAAACGAGGGGCCGTTCTACTATTTCACCACCAAAGCACCGGCAAGATATTGCGATGTTTCCTATCCCGACGGGGCTTACCTTGTGTTCGGGCGTGAAGATGCAGGACTGCCTGAGCAGTTACTGTATGAGAACCAATCCTCCTGTGTGCGGATGCCGATGAAAGCCGACGCCCGCAGCCTGAACCTTTCCAACACGGTTGCTATCGGCGTTTACGAAGTGTTGCGCCAATGGGACTTTGACGGTCTGCTTGCCGAAGGACATTTAAGAAATTACGAATGGAAGTGACTTTTGTATATGAGTAAGATTGCGATTTTGACCGATTCTGCCTGTGATATTCCAAGTGAACTGGAAAAGAAGTATGCCATCGACATCCTGCCTTTTACCATTACACTGGACGGTGTAAGCTATACCGAGCGCAAAGATTTTTCTTTTGATGAATACTATACCTTGCTGCGTGAGGCAAAAGGTACCCCCAGCACTGCCCACATCACCCACCTGCAATTCTGTGAACAATTCTGCAAATATGTTGATGAAGGGTATACCGATGTGGTGTATATCAGCATCAATTCTACGGGCAGCGCAACATATGACGCAGCCCGTATGGCGATCTCTGCTTTGGACGAGGAACGTCCCGGGCATTCGATGCGCATTCATCTGGTAGACAGCCATACCTATTCCATGATGTACGGCTGGTACATTTGCGAAGCTGCTCGCAAAATTCGCAACGGTGCCGAACTTGCCCCCATTTTGGACTATTTGCGAGATGTATTTGCCCGTGCCGAGATCGTTCTGGCTGCGTACAGCCTGAAAGTAATGAAAAAAAGCGGACGCATTTCGGCAGCTGCTGCGTTTGCCGGCGAACTGCTCGGTCTGCGCCCTGTTATCAGCCTGATCGACGGTGTGACCAAGGTGGAAAACAAGGTGCGTGGCGATGCAAATGTTCTGCCTGCTATGGTAAAATTTGCATCAGAGCGTAAAGGCGAAGTGTTTGAGTACATGATCGGTACCACCGACATGGCTCGTGCCGAGGAACTTGCAAAACTGTGCAAAAAAGAGTTTGGCGAAGCACCGATGTGCATCTTCAAACTGGGTGCCGCAGTTTCAAGCAACACCGGCCCCGACGCCATCGCCATTGCCTATCTGGGCAATAAACGTACCCGCTGAGCAAAACATACAGCCACATCTTGCAGGACAGGTTTTTCCCGTCCTGCAATTCTGTTTTTCAAACCTTTCCCAAAAATATTTTGGGGTATTTTTACTGTCTGGCAGCTTTTTCGAAAGGAACGACCCACTTATGAACACGAAATCTCTGGCACGTACAGCATTGATTGCTGCTGTATACACTGCCGTCTGCATTGCTCTGCCTTTTTTAAGCTACAATGTTATTCAAATCCGCTTTTCCGAGGCACTTACTTTGCTTCCTGTCCTTATGCCCGAAGCAATTATCGGTTTGACCATCGGATGCTTTCTAAGCAATCTCATCGGCACCTTTCTCGGCACTACACTGCCTTTGGATATTTTTGTAGGAACTTTCGCTACCTTTTTGGCGGCGGTCGTGACCCGTCGGCTTGCCGGATTGCGCTGGAACCGACTTGCCATTCCTGCCATGTTGCCCCCTATCCTTTTCAATGCGCTCATTGTCGGTGCCGAGCTTACTTATCTGTATTCCAATCGTTTCACCGTCGAAATTTTTGCTTTCAACGCTGTTACCATCGCCATCGGACAGTTTATTTCCTGTGCTTTGGGAGTCGTTTTGGTATGGCTGATCGAAAAAAATCCATCGTTGAAACGCCATTTGCAATAAAAAGGAGCACACTATGCAACAGACACAACTCGTTTTATGGGATTGGAACGGAACTTTGCTCGACGACCTCGCTTTTTCCAAAGATCTGCTAAACCAACTTTTGCGTGAACATGGGTATCCCCAACAGTTCACGACACGCCAATACCGTAAAATTTTCGGATTTCCGATCGAAGAATATTATCGTCGAGCCGGATTCAATTTCGAAACCCACTCTTTTTCACTACTTGCCGAACGCTATATGCAGCTGTACACCGTTCCCAATCCCTGTCAACTGTCCAAAGGCTGTAAAAGGACCCTTTCTTCTATCCAAAATGCAGGCATCAAGCAGGTAGTCCTTTCCGCTTCGCCTCTGCCGTTGTTGCTGCGTCAGTTGGATTTTTATGGGTTGCGGGAGTACTTTTCGGATGTGTTGGGGCTTTCTGACATTTATGCAAAAAGCAAGGTCAAACTTGGAAAGCAATGGATGAACACCAGCGGTATCGCACCACAAAATGCTGTTATGGTAGGCGACACTTTACACGATGCCGAGGTAGCACAGGCACTGGGAGTGCGCTGTGTTCTATACACCGGCGGTCATCAATCCCGCAGCACACTTGCGAGCGCAAATTGTCCGGTCATCGACCGTCTTTCGCAACTTTTTCCGCTTTTGTAAAATTTTTTGCTTTTTTTGCTTGACAAATCGCACAAATCCGATATAATAGTATTCAATATCAAAAAGCGATGATGAGAAGAGTAAGTATGCAGAGCTTTTGCAGAGAGTCCCGTTTGGTGAAAAGGGATAAAGCGAACCATACCGAAGATGGTCTTTGAGCTGTCTGGGCGAACGATATTTCGGTTAGCTCAGGTCGGGTGCGCCCGTTACTGCGTTAGGCTGTAAGCATTTGCCGCAGCCGTCAAGGCTTTTTCCGTGAGGAAAAAGCGAACCATAGGTGGTACCACGATTGTGTTTTTTCACTCTCGTCCTTTGGAATCGTTCCATTGGACGGGAGTTTTTTATTTGTATTTTTCCCAAAAGTGAGGCTTGATTGTATGATCGAAATTCAAAATCTGACCAAAACTTTTTCCGACAAACACTCCACTGTACACGCATTGCAGGATGTTTCCACGACCGTTTATGATGGCGATATTTTCGGCATCATCGGTATGTCCGGTGCCGGAAAATCAACGCTGTTGCGCTGCTTATCCATGTTGGAAAGCCCCACCAGCGGTAAGATCCTGCTGAATGGTGTGGATATTTCCTCTCTAAAAGGCGCACAGCAGCGTGCTATCCGCAAACAGATGGGCGTGGTATTTCAAGGCTACAACCTGCTGATGCAAAAAACGGTTGCCGAAAATGTTGCTTTTCCGCTGAAGCTTGAAAAAAACGATGCAAAAGCAGTTGAACAACGAGTAACCGAACTGTTGCAGTTGGTTGGATTGTCCGACAGAGCAAACGCCTATCCCGCACAGCTCTCGGGCGGACAAAAACAGCGGGTCGCACTTGCACGTGCGCTTGCAAGCAATCCTTCGGTACTTTTGTGCGACGAGCCGACCAGTGCTTTGGACGCACTCACTACCCGTTCGGTGTTGGATCTGCTTTCCGACATCAACCGCAAACTGGGTGTAACTATCATTATCATTACCCATGAACTGGAAGTCGTTCACAGTATCTGCAACCGCATGGCAGTCATCGACGAAAGCCGTATCATTGAACAAGGCGACACGAAAACCATTTTTGAACACCCCCAAAGCCCTATCGCCAAACTGCTTTTGGGAAAGGAGAATCGCACATGACAACATTTCTCGCACAAAACGGAGCCTTGCTGCTGCAAGGCACTGCCGAAACTTTGTATATGACCTTTTTTTCCACCTTGTTTGCTTATGTTCTGGGGCTGCCGATGGGGGTACTGCTTACCATCACCCAACCAAATTCCCTGATGCCTGCTCCCCGATTCAACACCATCTTCGGTTGGGTAGTCAACATCTTACGCAGCCTTCCCTTTTTGATCCTGATGATTTTTATCCTGCCTTTTACCCGTTTGATCGTCGGCACCTCGATCGGCTGCAATGCTGCTATCGTTCCGCTCACCGTTTCAGCTGCCCCCTTTGTGGCACGTATGGTACAGTCCAGTTTGCAAGAGGTCGACACCGGCGTCATCGAAGCGGCACGCAGCATGGGGGCTGATACATGGCAGATCGTTTGCAAAGTGATGCTTGTTGAAAGCGTTCCCAGCTTGTTGCGTGGGCTGTCCATCTCCACCATCACCATTTTGGGCTACACCGCTATCACAGGTGCTGTGGGTGCCGGTGGATTGGGTAATCTTGCCTATCGCTTTGGCTATCTGCGTTATCAAAACGACATGATGTATGCCACCATTCTATTGCTCATCGTGCTGGTTTGCATAATCCAAGCGGTCTTTGAGGTCATCTCTCGCCGTGCCGACAAACGCAACCGCTGATTTTGATGATTCATCCAATTTAAAAAACGGAGGACACAAACTATGAAAAAATTAACTGCAATTCTTTGCACTGCTGCCCTGTTGGTCGGCTTGACCGCTTGTGGCAACGCAAACAAAACTCTTTCCGATACCTACATCAAGGTAGGTGCTTCCCCTGCCCCTCACGCCGATATTTTGCGGCAGGCACAGCCGATTTTGGCTGAACAGGGCATCACGCTGGAAATTCAAGAATTTGATGACTACGTTATTCCCAACACCGCTTTGGAAAGTGGAGATCTGGGGGCAAACTATTTCCAGCACGAGCCCTATCTCATTGATTTTAACGCACAAAACAACACCCATCTAACCACCGCTGCCTATATCCACTACGAGCCGTTGGGCGTTTATCCCGGCAAAACGACCTCTTTGGACGCACTTCCCGACGGTGCGCAGGTCGGCATCCCCAACGATAACACCAACGGTGGACGTGCGCTGCTGCTTTTGGCAGATTTGGGCTTTATCACTTTGAACGACGGATTGGATTTGGAATATTTCCAAAATGCCGAAGGTGCGCTGAATTTTTCGGAATATGACGGCATTGCCGAAAATTCGAAAAATCTGAAGTTCGTCCCCATGGAGGCTGCCACTCTGCCCGCAACCTTGCCCGACCTTGATATTGCTGTCATCAACGGTAACTATGCATTGGGTGCCGGCATCGCAGACAGCGTACTTGCCACCGAAACAGACGAAACCGCAGGCGTTTTTGCAAATATCTTAGCTGTAAAAGAGGGCAACGAAAATCAAAAAGCAGTACAGGCATTGGTAGAAGTATTGCAATCGCAAGAGATTCAAGATTATATCGCAGAAAAGTACCAAGGCACCGTTGTACCGGTCGTTTCAAAATAAATCGTTATTACAAAGGCATAGCACTTGAAACAAAGAGCAGTTCCAAGTGCTATGCCTTTTTTATTCGCACCAGCCCAAACACTCGACCGGTCCCGACAGTTCGACCATATATGGCTGTGCATACTCGATTTTCCCTTTTCCTTTAAAGCGGCGAATGATTCCGCCATGAGTGACCACGATCACCTTTTCGTAACAACGGTATTTTTCAAAGATGGGGATAATGCGCTGGGAAAGTTGGCTGACCGTTTCCCAACAATAATTTTGTCCTGCGGGATGTTCGCCCTTGCAACGCAAAAAATCCTGATGCAGAGCATCCATCTCTTTCAATGTACGTGCCGTATGCAGCACATCTTTTTCGAGTTCCCGTAGATCCATCTCGACCTTTATCTCCAGCCCCGTGATGCGAGAGATCTCGGCTGCCGTTTGCAGCGCACGGGTATAGGGCGAGCATACGATCACCTGCGCCCCTGCAAGCAAAGGATGTTGTGCCACTGCACGTGCTTGCTGCACTCCTTTTTCGGTAAGTGGTGCCAATTCATAACCTTGCCCCAAAAAGTTCCGCTTTTGGCAGGCAAGGCGGTCGGGTTCACCGTGACGGATCAAAACCATCTGCATTGCAAGTCCTCCTTTTTTTGCTGTGATAAGGGATTTTTCCTTTCAAACATTCCTGTTGCGGTGGTTATTTCACAAAAAGAGAGTCTGCTTATATCAAAGATTATACTGTGATTTCCCGTTTTCTACAAGTCTTTATTTGTTCACACTTTTTTTGATAATCCGAAATTTTTTTAGGATATACTGCCTTTATAGGAGAAAATCAAAAGGAGAACTTTGCATGAGCGCAGAATTAATTGAAACCTACCTTACACAATATGGTAGTTTGGCTGTATTTACCATCGTTTTATTGGAATATCTCAATCTGCCCGGTTTTCCTGCCGGCGTTATCATGCCTTTGGCTGGAATTTGGGCACGAGGGGGTGGGCTTAGCCTGTTCAGTACCATGGTGATCTGTCTGTTTGCCGGAACACTTGGCAGCTGGATCATGTACGCTATCAGCCGAAAAGCCGGTGGATGGCTTTTGCCCCGCATTTACAAACGCTACCCAAAGCATAAAGTTATCATCGAAGAAAAATGCGCTTTTTTGCGGGAGAAAGGTGCAATGGGCGTATTTATAAGCAAATTGATCCCGATGGTTCGCACGTTGATCTGTATCCCTGCCGGCGTTATCAAAATGAATTTTTGGCAGTACACTATCGCTTCCGCAGCGGGTGTATTTTTGTGGAATCTCGTTTTTATTGGGGCAGGATATTTTTTGGGAGATACCGTACTGAATTTGTTGGCATAAGTAAAACGCAGACAGCCGCTGGGGCTGTCTGCGTCTTTTGTTTGTTGGATACTTATGATTCTTTTTTGCTTTCATAACTCACAAAGAAAAGCCATAATAGCGTGACAAAAACAAAGAATGGCTGCTATGACAAGCAGCCGACGACGGGTTGCGGGCAAGTGCAGTCAGACAGCCTGCTTGCCAACCGGAATAATATGCGCATCTGCTTTCCATGCAGCATAAATCATCCTCTGCTTCCAGATAAGCAGAAAGCACCTGCTGCATTTCATTAGAAAGCGAGCGGTTTAAGCGTTGTTCCAACCATAAAATATGATTGCGCTGATTCCAGTATTCAGCTTCTTCCCACCCATGCTGACGGCTGTTCAGTGCGGGCAAGGTCACTCTGTCGGCAGGCACAGCAAGCCCCTTGTCTGCCAGTGCAGCTGAGGCGATGCCTTTGCGAAATCCGTGCTGCATCGCTGTTTGACGCGAGCAGGCACAAACCTGTATCAAATGCAGCAGAGCCGAACGTGAAAAAGGCTGCACACTTGCAAAAAGCAACCCCAACATTCTACTTCTCTGCCGCTGTGCAGCCTGATAACTTCCATCGCAGCAGCGCACAGCGATCTGTGCAGCTGTTTCGCCCAATTTTTGAAACTGATTCTGGCGATTTTTCGAATGGTTACGTGCGGTCTGTTCCATAATAAACCCTCTTTCATTGCTATATTAAGATTGTTTTGAAAAGACTCTGTTTTTGTCGTTGTACGATCTGAAAAAAGATTTTTGTATCTATCTTCGACAGCGTTTTGGTCTTTTCCTGAAATCCTGAGCAAAGTATACCATACCCCCTAAAATAATTTTGTCGAATCAACGCACGAAAGAGTAAAAATACTGTGAAAAGAAACAATTTAAACGTTTTTTCCGTTTTTAAGCGATATTTTTAGATTTTTTCCTGATTTTTACCAAAAAACAGCGTCATACAGATATATCTGTATGACGCTGCCAAAAAGAGAGAAGTATAAAACAATCCTGAAAACGCTTTATTTTACTTCGGGCAAACTTGCAGCTGCTGCGCTCTGCCCTACACGACGGGTCTTTTCGTCCGGTGCTTCGGGGCGGAAAGCAATGGAGGGGTACTCTTCGTCCATCACTTTGGAAGCAACCTCCATAATGATGTCGCCACCTTTTCCGCTCATTACACGTCCCATCATCTGAACGTGCTTGATGTCATAGAATTTTGCGTACAACGCCAAAGTATGACCCAGATATACACCAATGCTTTCGTATACTTTTACTGCACGCTCGTCGCCCTCTGCCATCAAAGCCTGTACCTCTTTCAGCTTTTCTGCCGGAGATTCGCCCTTCAGTTCAATACCTGCACGAGGAGCAAGTTTAATTACGCTGTCCTGGCTGAAATATTTTACACCACAGCCAATGTCACCGCTCCACTCGTCCTCCATTGCGTCCGGCTGACAGTCTACCGGTGCAAAAGCCAACTCGTTCAGCCAACCGCAAATATTGCCATCGCCGTCAACGTAGCCAACAGCCTCACTGGTACCCATTGCGATACCCATGATGCCATTTTCGCCCAGACCCATTGCACCTGCCAATGCAGAAACGTCGCCATCGTTCGCAACAACGACCGGAATTTCGTAACCCAGTGTGTCGCTGAGGGCTTTTGCTGCACGGAGATAAATATTCTTGACCTTTTTGTCGAAGTCTTCTTTGCCTACCTTAATGAACAGGCTGGCGACCATACATTTGTTGTCGATGTAAACACCTGCGGAAGAAACGCCGATACCCTCTACCTTGCCACCTTTTTCCAGAATCTTAGCAGCTGCTGTATGGAACGCAGCCAGAATGCCCTGATAGTGGTAGTCGGAGTCGGAAATGATTTTGGGGAACCATACAACTTCTTCGCTGTAAATAGGCTCGCCGTCGATCACGGCACTTACCTTGCGGTCGGAACCACCTGCGTCAAATCCGATGCGTCCGCCGTTGGTATGGCGTCCGATGCTTTCGGCACGGTGTACAGCGGTGGGCTTCTGGTCGTAGGGAACGCTCTCTACAACGAACTCTGTTTCGTATACCTGTTCCATAAAGCCTTTATCAAACGCACGGGAACCGGTTTCGCTGTATGCTGCTTTTACGCTGGCTGCCACGGTTTCGTCGCCGCAAATGGTAACTTTGAATCCGCCCCAGCTCCACAGCAAGAATTTTACCAGACGGTCGACATAGTATGCATCTGCCTGTGCCATTTCGGCAGTAGCATAGATCTTTGTTTCCCATGTGCCGATTTGACCGCCGCTGCGCTCAACTGCAATACAAATGGGTTTGGTTGCGCCTGCTTCGTAGCTGGCAAAAAATTGTCCCAGAGGAATAAAGCCCTCGTCCAGTACAGGAAGATTTTTTACGGGAATCTCCACATTCAAAAATTTCATGGGAAAACATCCTTTCGTCAAACTTTTGGTCGTATTGGTGGTGCGAAAGCCGCCTGCTCTCGTCTTTGCCATCATT
>CALWZD010000031.1 GCA_944385945.1 uncultured Anaerofilum sp.
AGTTGGATAAAGGTCAAGTCGCGTATTTCGTTTTTTATTTGCTCCATTCGGTACAGACTACCAACTGGGAAAAATTCGCGCAACTGAACGTATACGAATTTTTACACAAGAAAAAGCAGGAAGGAAAAATCAAACGATTGGGTTTTTCCTTCCACGGGGATATTCCCTTGCTGAAAACGGTATTGGCTGCTCATGAATGGGATTTCGTACAGATCCAACTGAATTACCTCGACTGGACGATGCAGGATGCGAAAACACAGTACGAACTTATCACACAAGCAGGGCTTCAATGTATCATTATGGAACCGGTGCGTGGTGGTGCGCTCGCCGACCTGTGTCCCAGTGCAAATGAGATGCTAAAATCCGCTGCACCTGAGCGCAGTATCGCAAGCTGGGCGATCCGTTATGCTGCAAGCCTGCCCGACGTGCTGTGCGTACTGAGCGGTATGTCGAATCTGGAACAGTTGAACGACAACCTTTCTACCATGAAGCCTTTCTCCCCGCTTTCCGAAAGCGAGCGGGAAACGTTAGATCGAGCTTTGCAAGAGTATCGCAAAGCAAGCACGATCCCCTGTACTGCTTGTCGATACTGTATGCCCTGTCCTGCCGGCGTTGAAATTCCGCAAATGTTCAAGCTTTACAACGATAAATATGCATTTTCCAAAAACAAAGGTGCATTGAAAACGGCATATCAGGCATTTACCGACGGTACAGCAGAGCAATGTATTTCCTGCGGTGCGTGCCTTGAAAAATGTCCGCAGAGCATCGAGATTCCGCAAAAAATGGAATTGATCGCTTCTTTGGTGCAAGAGTAAGCGGTTCTTGCTTTACCCTTTGATTTTCTTTGCAAAACCATCTTTACTTACCATAGAAAACTCCCTGCATACCATTCAAAAGGATGCAGGGAGTTTTTTCATCTTTGCTCAAACTTGCTCAAAAACACAAAATGCAGTGGCAATATCGCCCTCGTGCGTAAGCGAAAGATGTGTTGTAATTTTATTTTTTTCAATGTACTCTTTTGCCGTTCCGCTTAGCAGATATTCCGGTGCGCCACTTTCTTTGCGAACCGCCTGAATATCTGCCAGTTCAAATCCGCCCAAGCCGGTTCCGGCTGCTTTCAAAAAAGCTTCTTTTGCTGCAAAATTTGCGGCTGCAGTTTGTGCTGCCAACTTTTTTCGTTGCGCAAATAATTCACGTTCCGCTTTTCCGAATACCCGCTGCACAAAATGTTCTTTTTTCAGTTTTGCTTCGATTCGCTGTACACTGGTACTATCGACACCAATTCCCAAAATCATGCTGTTACACGTCCTCCAACTTTCTGCTCCATCAAAACCTGATCGGCGGTTTTCCAGCAATGACAGCGTCCCATCAGCCAATCTGCCGATACCCCCATACTGTCTGCAAGCCGCATCAAAGCATGATACCCCGGGCAAAACTCGCCCAGTTCCCATCCCGAAACACTGCGTTCACTGATGTCCAGCAATTCGGCGAGTTCTCGCACTTCCATTCCGTTTTCGATCCTCCATGCACGGATACGTTTTCCAATTTCGATTGCATATGGTTTTTTCTGCTGTTTCATCCTGATCCCTCTTTTTAAACACAACGAAGTGTTGTCTTATTTTGATATTTTATAAAATAAGTTGTTTTTATTATACATCATTCTTTCGCTGTTTGCAAGGGCTTTTTTTATTTTTATGTTGCAATTTTCGCTTGCTTTCATTTTTAACACAGCACTGTAATGGCGACCAGCATCACTCCGCACCCAATCGCAAAGCCGGAGATGGCAGCATTTTTTCCGCCGGATTCCATTCCGCTGGGCAAAAGCTCGCTTGCCGACACCCCGCCCATTACCCCTGCGACAAATGCGATGGTGCCATTGATCCATGCGGGATTTAAAAACGGACGCAGACAAAGCAAAGTCAGTATCGCTCCCAGTGGCTCTGCCATTCCGCTCAAAAAAGCCCAGCCTGCTCCTTTCCAACGGCTTTTCGATGCATATGCCATTGGTACACTTACTGCGATCCCCTCCGGAACATTGTGTAATGCTACCGCCAGTGCCATTCGCAGACCAAATGCTCGATCTTCCAATCCGCCCAACAGGGTAAGGATGCCTTCCGGAAAATTATGGGCAGCCAATACGAATGCAACGACGATCGCCGTTTTTGCTGCACGTTCGTATTCCTTTCCGCCGTGCATCAGCAGCCGTGGGTCGGGCAGCAGGTTTTCCAAGGCTAACGCAGAAATGACTCCTAAACAACATAAGCTGGCAGCCGCAAAACCTGCCTGTAGCGGAGAAAAATACAGCTGATACTGCTGAATGGTGTACGGAAGCATATCTGCAAGCGCAACCGTAAGCATCACGCCCGCAGCAAATCCCATACTTGCACCCAAACTGCGTTTACTGATTTTGGGCAGAAACAATACGATCAAACCGCCCAAACCTGTTGCCAACCCTGCAAATACGCACAGCAGCATCGCATACTGCATTGTTCATCACCTCTAACAATACATATGCTGCTGCTGTTTTACATTATGCGCATGGGGTGAAGTGATTTTTTACTCGGACACAAGCCCAAAACTGACATTCAACGCATGGTCGATGCGCTGTTGGTCTTGGGCAGAGATTTTTCCTGTACGCTCTTTCAGGCGGCGTTTATCCAGAGTGCGGATCTGTTCCAACAATACGATGCTGTCTTTGCTCAGACCACATTCTTCGGCACGGATACCGATATGGGTCGGCAGATCGTTTTTGTCTTGTCTGGAGGTAATTGCCGCAGCAATGACCGTGGGGCTGAATTTATTTCCCACATCATTTTGTACAATAAGTACCGGACGGATTCCCCCTTGCTCGCTGCCTACCACGGGGCTTAAATCAGCATAAAACACTTCTCCACGTTTTACTTCACGCATGGTTTTTCTTCCTTTCTGCGATGATTGTTTGTCATTATTGTTCTCCGTTTGCACAGGGTTTAAACGTACTCTTAGGTCTAAACCGAAATTTTTTGCTATCTGCTCAACCAATACTTGCATTTTAAGGGATTTGGTGATATAATCACTGTGTTTAAACGCATCGACGGAGAGAGTAGGTTCCATCGTTTCTGTTCCGCAGAGAGGCGCACCCTTGGCTGAAAGTGTGCCGGCAGAACAAAGCAACTGAAGTTCACTCCTGAGCGGCAAAGCTGAACGGACACTTCCTTGTAGGCTGCGACGGTCTTTCCCGTTATCGAAACCGAGAGTGTTTGCTCTTTGCAGCAAAAATATGGGTGGTACCGCGGAGTTTTACGATCCAAGACTTCGTCCCTGTTATAGGGGCGGGGTCTTTTTTTATGCCCGAATGCCTTGCTCCTTACCTTCTTGGGCAATTACTGAAAGAAAAAGGAGAGAATCCAAGCATGAAACAAGCTTTGGAAACCATTCGCCGCACTGCCGACGAACTGATTGCAGCCGCTGCCGACGAACGTGCCGTAGAGGACTTGCGTGTTCGTTTTTTGGGCAAAAAAGGCGAATTGACCGCTATTTTGAAGCAGATGGGCAAGCTGTCTGCCGAGGAGCGTCCCGTTGTAGGCGCATTGGCTAACGAGATTCGGGAAGAAATCACCGAGCAGATCGCACTGCGCACCAAAGCACTTGCCGACGCCGCTTTGACCGCACGTTTGGCAAGTGAAACCATCGACGTCACCTTGCCCGGCAACCGTCCGGCACAAGGAATGCGCCATCCGTTCGAGCAGGTGTTGGGCGAGTTGAAGCAGATCTTTCTGGGCATGGGCTTTGATGTTGTTGCAGGTCCCGAAATCGAATATGACCACTACAACTTCGAGATGCTGAATATGCCCAAGAGCCACCCTGCCCGTGATACGCAGGACACTTTCTACATCACGGAAAATATGTTGCTGCGTACCCAGACCAGCCCGATGCAGATTCGCACGATGGAGGCACAGAAGCCCCCCATTCGTATCATCTGCCCCGGTCGTGTATACCGCAGTGATGCTGTGGATGCAACTCACAGCCCTATTTTCCATCAAATTGAAGGTTTGGTAGTCGATAAAGATATTACCTTTAGTGACCTGAAAGGTACGCTGGAAGTGTTTATTAAAAAATTGTACGGCGAAGATACAAAAGTTCGTTTCCGTCCGCACCACTTCCCCTATACCGAGCCGTCTGCTGAAATGGATATGAGCTGTTTTAAATGTGGCGGTAAAGGTTGCAGTATGTGCAAAGGCGAAGGTTGGATCGAAATTTTGGGCTGCGGTATGGTACATCCGAAGGTACTGGAAAATTGCGGCATCGACCCTGAGGTGTACTCCGGTTATGCGTTTGGCATCGGTCTGGAGCGCATCACCATGATGCGTTACGGCATCGACGATATGCGTCTTTTGTACGAAAACGACCTGCGTTTCTTGCGCCAGTTCAAATAAGATAGTTAGGAGCAGTTTTTTATGAAAATGCCTTTAAATTGGGCGAAAGAATTCGCCAAATTCGACTGCACCCCTCGGGAATATGCCGAACGCATGAGCATGTCCGGCAGTAAAGTAGAAACCTACGAATCCGAGGCGGACGCAATTAAAAATGTTGTGATCGGACGGGTGCTTTCTATCGTACCTCACCCAGATTCCGACCACATGGTCATCACCCAGATCGACATCGGCGCACAGGAACCTGTTCAAATCGTGACCGGTGCAGGGAACCTGAAAGTCGGCGACTTGGTACCCGCAGCTTTGCACAAAAGTCTGCTGCCCGGTGGCAAAGAGATCCGCAAAGGCAAATTGCGTGGTGTAGAATCGAACGGAATGTTGTGCAGCCTGTCTGAGCTTGGGCTGAGCATCAACGACTTTCCCCATGCAGTGGAGGACGGTATTCTGGTACTGGACGAAGAATGTGCTGTGGGTACTCCTGCGGTACAGGCTTTGGGCATGGACGACGTGAGTGTGGAGTTTGAGATCACTCCCAACCGTCCCGATTGCCTGAGCGTACGTGGTTTGGCACGAGAAACCGCTGCCACTTTCGGTGTTCCTTTCGAAGACCATCTGCCTGTTGTAAAAGAGGGTCATGGCGATGTAAACTCGATGCTGAAAGTTCGCATTGAAAACCCCGATTTGTGCTACCGCTATGTGGGTGCCGTGGTAGAAAATGTGCGTGTAAAGCCCAGTCCTCGTTGGATGCGTGAGCGTCTGCGTATGTGTGGTGTTCGTCCCATCAACAATTTGGTGGACATTACCAACTATGTGATGCTGGAGTACGGTCAGCCGATGCACTGCTTCGATTACAAATATGTGAACGGTGGCGAGATCGTTGTACGCAACGCAAAAGCCGGCGAGCAAATTCAAACATTAGACGGCATCGACCGTGAACTTTCGGAAGAAATGCTGGTCATCGCCGATCAAAAAGGCCCGATTGCAGTTGCTGGTGTAATGGGTGGCGAGTTCTCGGGTGTATATGAGGATACTACTACCATCGTGTTCGAAAGTGCGATGTTCAACGGCCCGTCGGTTCGTACCACCGCAAAAAAACTGGGAATGCGCACTGAAGCTTCCGGTCGTTACGAAAAAGGTCTTGACCCGAATGGTTGTCTGCGTTGTTTACAGCGTGCTTTGGAGTTGGTGCAGCTGTTGGATGCCGGTGACGTTGTGAACGGCGTAGTTGATGTATGGACGCACAAGCGTGAGGAACGTCGCATTCTGCTGCGTCCCGAAATGGTAAACAAGCTGCTGGGTACTGATTTGACAAAGCAGGAAATGATTGACATTCTGCTGCCGCTCGACTTCAAAATGGATGGCGATGAGGTTATTATTCCTTCCAACCGTTGGGATATGGAACGTGATTGTGACATTGCCGAAGAAGTGGCACGTTTTGTTGGCTACAACAAAATGCCTTCCACCGTTATGCGTGGTGTTGCCGAAGCACGTCCTACCCCCCGCCAGATATTCACCGAAAAGATGATGAATGCATTGGTTGGCTACGGATTCTATGAGTGCGAAACCTTCAGTTTCTATTCTCGCAAAGCGTTCGACATGATCTGCCTGCCCGAAAATCATCCCTTGCGCAATGCAGTTGTAATTTCCAATCCTCTGGGTGAAGATACTTCCATCATGCGCACTACCGCTCTGCCGAGTGTATTGGATGTAGTTGCTCGCAACTATAATGCTCGTGCTGCGGAGTGTCCGGTGTTTGAGTATGCGACAGAGTACACTCCCGACCAAGATCCCGAGAAGTTGCCGAAAGAGTCGGAAAAGGTGATCGTTGCAGCATATGGCGCAAACTGGGATTATCTGGCTGTGAAAGGCGTTGTTGAGCAACTGCTTGCAACCGCCGGCATCACCGGTTGGCAGATTCGTCGCAACACCAGTGGAAACACATGGCATCCGGGCAGAACTGCAGATATTTATCTGCCTGTATACGATGAAAAGCGCAATCCGATCGGGGAGATTTTGCTGGCAACGGTTGGCGAACTGCATCCCACTGTGTTGGCAAACTACGGAATCAAGCCTCGTGTAGTAGCTGCTGATATTTCGCTGGATGCGCTGTTTGAGAATCGTGGCGGTACCGCACAGTTCCAGCCGCTGCCCAAGCATCCTGCATCGACCCGTGACCTGGCTTTGGTGGCAGACATTGAGGTTCCAGCTTCCGAAATTGCTGCACGGATTGAAAAAGGTGCCGGAAAGATTTTGGCGAGTCTGACTTTGTTTGATGTTTACACCGGTGACAAGATCGAAGCCGGCAAAAAGAGCCTTGCATACAATCTGGTGCTGCGTGCATCCGACCGCACTTTGACCGACGAAGAATGTGAGAATGCGGTAAAGAAGATTTTGAAGAATTTGGAAGAGATCGGCGTGGCTTTGCGCAGCTGATTGGCTCCTTTTTCCCACCTTTTGAAAAAGGTGGACGAAAACTTTTATCTGTTATAGAAACAGCAATGCCCCGACGGTTTTCCCGTCGGGGCATTGCTGTTTCTACTATTATGCTTAGTCGCACTGTGCAATGGTTTCTATTGTTCCGGTTTCTTTATCCCAAAACACATAGAAGCATAGTCCACAAGGCATGGATTTTTTGTTGTTTGCTGTATCCAACTGCCCTACAAAACACATAGGTTTTCCGTGAAAAAAGGGCCATTCAGAACTTTGTATCCACTCTGGCGGTTTATCAAAACTCAAAAAGTCTTTCTCCACTTCTTTTCTTACTGCCTGCATCCTTTCTTCACCCAAAGGTGCATATTTTTCCAGCAGTTTTAGAAAATACTCTTCTGATTCCATAGAATCCAGTGGGTCAAATCCCATTTCATTGCCCAATTCCATCAATTCCAATAATTCTTTGTCAGGAATATCTGTTTCAAAGGATATCATTTGTTGTATCCTCCTATTTTATCATGCCTTTTTCTTTTGCGTATTCTTCGATGAGTTCACGTTCAAGGAAAGGTGTTTTTTCACCCATACGGTCACGATAGCTTTCGTGTCCCTTTCCAATCAGAGCAATCAGATCACCCTTTTGGGCATGGTCGATGGCATAATGGATGGCATCCAAGCGGTTATGGATTTCTACGTATGGGGCTGCTGGGTTGCCCTTTTGCATTCCCACTTTGATGTCGGCAATGATGTCCTCGACCTTTTCGAAGCGGTTGTTGTCTTCGGTCAAGATAGTAAAATCCGCCATTTTTGCTGCACATTCGCCCATTGCATAACGGCGAAGTTTGCTGCGGTTTCCGCCACAGCCAAAGATGCACACCATGCGTGTTGGGTTATAGGCTTTGAGGGTATTCAAAAGGCTTTCCATCGAAAGTTCGTTGTGGGCGTAGTCGATCAAAATGGTAAAATCATCGCTGATAGGCACCATCTCTGCACGTCCTTTTACCGTTACCCGTTCCAGTGCGCCTTGAATAGCATCATGGGGGACTTTCAAGACTCGTGCGACGGCGACCGCACAAAGAGCATTGTATACGCTGAATTTACCGGGTATATTGACACGAACATCTAGATTTTCTGCACCCGAAACATGGAACTTTGCGCCTAAAAAATCTTTTGTGCGCACAAGTTCGTAGGAATCTGTGCGGTAGTCAGCTTTGGGAGAAAATCCAAAAGTCGTGATGTTGCAGGTGTGACCTTCCAACAGTTGGTGTATATGCTCGTCATCAAGGTTTACGACGCCCTCTTTGCAACGTTGAAACAGCATTCCTTTGCAGCGCAGATAGTCGGCAAAATCGGCGTGCTCGCCGGGGCCGATATGGTCGGGGCTGATGTTGGTAAACACACCGACATCAAACTGGATGCCTCCTACTCGCTCCATCATCAATCCTTGGCTGGAAACCTCCATCAATACGGTGTCGCAACCGGCTTGCACCATGTTGGCAAACGCTTTTTGCAGCTCGTAGCTTTCAGGAGTGGTGTTAGCAGTTTCGAAATGTTGGTCACGGATGGTGATCCCGTTGGTGCCGACCAAACCTACCACTCGTCCGTCTGCCTCCAAAATAGCTTTGATCATATGGGTAGTGGTAGTCTTTCCTTTTGTTCCGGTCACACCTACGACGGTCATTTTTTTCGCTGGATGATCGAAGTAAGCCGCCGACATTTTCGCCATCGCCAAACGGGTATATTCTACACGGATGACCGTAGCAGTGGCAGGCAGGTCGATCTCGTGGTCAATAATCAACGCCGACGCCCCCAGTTCCACTGCCTGTGCAGCTAAGTCGTGACTGTCACGCTGTGTGCCCACGATGCACACAAACACACACCCTTTGACGATTTTTCGGGTGTCGTAAACGATGTCGGTGATTTCTACCGCATCATTTCCCTGTACGACAGTGTAAGAAAGATCGGTTAAAAGTTGCTTTAATTGCATATCATTCACTCCTTTGGTTACGGGGTCGTGCCACGATCAAGATGGCATAATAAAATATCAGCGTTTTACAAAGTATTCATTATACCAGACAAGGAACATGAATACGCACCAAATTTGTCGCCAGTTGTCACGCTTTTGGCTTACATGGTCGTCAAGCAGTTTTTTGAGTGCAGCTGTATCGAAAAATTCGGCTGCATAGTTGCTTTCAAAGTATTCCCGTACCGTGTTTGCATACCGTTCTTCTCGCAGCCATGCACGTACCGGCACTGGGAATCCCAGTTTTTTCTTATCGGCAGTTTTTTGGGGAATGCTGCGCAGTGCTGCTCCACGCATGGCAATTTTTGTGTTTTCTGCATTTGCACGGTATTGCGTTGGGATTTTGCGAGCTACCTCGAACACCTCTTTATCCAAAAACGGCACACGCAGTTCCAAACTGTTCGCCATACTCATTTTATCCGCTTTCAGCAAAATGTCGCCCACCATCCACAGATGCAGGTCGGTAAACTGCATTCTGGTCACGGCATCGGCATTTTGCGGATGGGTAAAATACGGACGGGCAAGGTCGATTGGTTTTACTGTTCCACTGTACTGACGGAGGATTTTTTTCTTCTGTCGCTCGGTGAACAGATTGGTATTGCCAATATAGCGTTGCTCCAACGGACGACTGCGACGCACCAAAAAGTTGACACCATGCACGGGCGGCAATAATTCTGCGACCGCACCGATTCCACGGCGAATCGGCAAGGGGATTTTATCGTACCATGATACAGTGAACGGCTCTTTATAAATATTGTAGCCACCGAAAAATTCGTCTGCTCCCTCGCCTGACAGGCATACTTTCACCTGTCGTGCAGCTTCACGGTTGACAAAATACAATGCCACACTGGCAGCATCTGCCAACGGCTCGTCCATGTGATATTGGATTTTGGGTAGATTTTCCCAGTATTCCTCGGGTGTGATGCGGTAAGCGGTATTTTTTACTCCGATATGCTTGCTGAATTCTTGTGCATATTCTGTTTCGTCATACTGCTTGTTGGCAAAACCGACGGTAAAGGTTTTATCTACCTTTGCAAGACACGCCATATAGCTGGAATCTACGCCGGACGAAAGAAAACTGCCCACCTCTACATCGCTGATTTTATGTGCTGCTACCGAATTTTTCATCACTGCCTCGATCTCGGTTTCCCAATCTTGCAGCGATTTTCCCTGCTGTGGCTCGAACTCGGGCTGCCAATAGCGACGAACTGTGATTTTTCCATTTTGCCATGTCAAGCAATGTGCCGGCAAAAGCTTTTTGACTCCTTCAAAAAAGGTGTTTTCGCCCGGAGAATACTGGAATGTGAGGTACAGTTCGAGCTGGCTGCGGTTCAGCTTCTTTTGAAATTTCGGATGTTGTAAAAAGCTTTTGATCTCGCTTCCAAACAAAAGCAAGCCGTCTTTTTCATAATAGTAAAAGGGTTTGATGCCAAAAAAGTCACGGGCGCAAAACAGCTTTTTGGTTTGCTTTTCCCAAATGGCAAAGCTGAACATTCCACGCAAGCGGTTCAGCATCGCTTCGCCCCATTGTTCATAGCCGTGTACCAACACTTCTGTGTCCGAGTGGGTCGCAAAGATATGCCCTGCTTGTTCCAATTCCTGTTTCAGGGGTTGATAATTATAAATTTCGCCGTTGAAGATACATACGATGCTGCCATCTTCGTTCTCCATTGGTTGACGTCCACCCTCCAAATCAATGATAGACAAACGGCGATGTCCCAAAGCGACGGTATCGTCCAAAAATTTTCCGCTTCCGTCCGGACCACGATGAACGATGGCATCCATCATATCTGTTAAAGCCTGTTCACTCACACCTGCTTTATCTGCAAAGCCTGCAATTCCACACATAATTTTTATTTCCTCCGTAAAAAGCACCTAAATGCTTCGGTTTTTTGTCTATGCAAACATACAGATATTATACTACAATTTTTGTAGCTTTAAAAGAAGTTTTTACGCAAAGAACCCCTTTGCCCAAGATCGTTGAACAAAGGGGTTCTTAAATTGATGGTTTTAACGTAAGATTTAGCAGTTACATGGTTGCAACAATCGCATCTGCCAGTGCCTGCAATTCTTCCAGCTGTTCTTGTTTAACAGAAGATTTCAGGGTAGGCATATTTTCGAGGAGCGTCATGTTTTTCATCGACTCTACGATCTCTTTCATCTGCTTACCACTGGTAGGTGCCCAGCTGCCATTTTGAATCAATGCAACAGTACGATTTTGCAGGTTATGTGCAGCGATATGATGCAGCAGATTTTCCATATTGGTGAAAATACCGTTGTTGTAAGTGACGGAAGCGAATACCAAATGGCTCAGACGGAATGCCTCCGACAAAATATACGAGTCGTGCGTTGCCGACACATCAAATACACGAATGTTGCGCACACCTTTATCTGCCAGCATACCTGCCAGAATATTGGCTGCATTTTCGGTATTGCCATAGATGGAGGCGTAAGCGATGACGACACCTTTTTCTTCGGGGGTGTAGCTGCTCCATTTTTGATACTTTTCTACAAACCAGCCGATATTTTCACGCCACAGCAGACCATGCAGAGGGCAAACCAGTTCAATTTCCAGTCCGGCAGCTTTTTTCAGCAAAGCCTGCACCTGTACACCGTATTTACCAACGATGTTGGTGTAGTAGCGACGAGCATCATCCAGCCAATCTTTCTCATAATTCACTTCGTCTGCATACAGATTTCCGTTGATCGCACCAAAGGAACCGAACGCATCTGCCGAGAACAGAGTCTTGGTAGTTACATCATAAGTGACCATAACTTCCGGCCAGTGGACCATCGGAGCAGTTACAAAAGTAAGCTGATGATTTCCGGTATTGAGGGTATCGCCTTCTGCAACCGTCATGGTGCGCTCTTTCACATTTTCGATCTCGAAGAACTGACCGATCATTTTCAAAGCTGCGGCAGTGCAGACAATCTTCATCTCCGGATAGTTGCGCATCATCTCGCCGATCGCCCAGCAGTGATCCGGCTCCATGTGATGAACTACGAGATAATCCAACTTTCGACCTGCCAAAATCGCTGCAACGTTTTCCTGATACTGCTCGCTTACTGCACGGTCGGCAGTATCGAACAGCACGGTTTTTTCGTCCAGCAAAAGGTAAGAGTTGTATGCCATACCTGCGGGCACAGGGTATGCATTTTCGAACAGAGCGATTCGGCGGTCGCTTGCACCTACCCAATACAAGTCTTCACGAATTTTACGAACATAATTCATTTTGATACACTCACTTTCCTCGACAATATTTATCGGTTGGTTTTTGGGGTCCTCTAAAAAGCAACACGGCAAAAATCTGCACAAAAAATTTGCAGCATCTTGCTTTTAGATACTTTCCCAGAAACGAAAGGTTTCACCAAGCAATACAGTGTGCCAAACATAAGCGCTGCTGTTAGCGTACCGTTTTACACACCTATATTATTGTACCAAAAAATACATCTTCTCGTCTACCATAAAACATACAATAAGTTGAAAAGAAAGAGATTTTATTTTGTAAACATTAGGAACAGCAAAAAGCTGCTGCCCAAAAAGGCAGCAGCTTTGGAAAGCCACAATTATTCTTCGCTATTGCAGCCACAGCAGCCGTCGCAAGCACCTTCGCCACAATCTTCATCGAACTCGATCTCGAATTCGGTGCCACAGTTGGGGCAAGCCAAATCCTCGCTGGTCAATGTGCTTTCGTCAACACAAACGGTTTCGCCGCACTTAGGGCAGGTGATTTCGTAGTAGAGGTCATCTTCGTCCTCGTCTTCGTCTTCATCTTCCTCGTCGTCAAAATCCTCGTCTTCGTCACCGAAAACATATTCTTCCAAGTCGTCCATATCCTCGTCGATGGCGTCCAGTTCCTCATAGATTTGGTCTACATCATCATCCAAGGTGGTCACGGTGGCAGTTACTTCGTCCAGCAGTTCTACGATGGCTTTCAGCAATTTGCCTTCTTTGCTGGAAGTGTCGATGTCAAGGCCATCAGCCAGCCCTTTGAGATAAGCAGTCTTTTCTGTCAGGTTCATAATGTTCGCCCTCCTTTTTTATAAAAAGCACACAAAGGAAACCTAAGAATTAGGCACGCTCCATGTACTCACCGGTACGGGTATCAATGCGGATCTTGTCGCCCTCGTTGATGAACAGGGGCACACGGATCTCAGCACCAGTTTCCAAAGTAGCAGGCTTCAAGGTGTTGGTAGCGGTGTTGCCTTTTACGCCGGGCTCGGTCTGGGTAACTTCCAGAACTACGAAGTTGGGAGCCTCGATACCGAATACATTGCCCTTATAGCTGAGAACCTTAACAACTTCGTTCTCTTTTACAAATTTGAAAGAGTCGCCCAGATCCTTCTCGTTGATTGGCACCTGCTCGTAAGTTTCGTTGTCCATGAAATAGTACAGATCGCCATCGTTGTAGCTGTACTGCATTTCACGACGCTCGATGAAAGCGGTGGGAAACTTTGCGCTGGGGTTATAGCTGGTTTCGGTCACAGCACCGGTGATAACGTTTTTGGTCTTGGTGCGAACGAATGCAGCACCTTTACCGGGCTTAACGTGCTGAAACTCTACAACCTGAAGAACTTTTCCGTCCTCTTCAAAGGTTACGCCATTGCGAAAATCGCCTGCAGTGATCATATCAAATAATCCTCCAATTTGTAAAACTTTAACTGTGTAATCACAACTACTATTTATTTTACCCCATATAACCAGATTTTTCAAGGGGTGTTTGTTGTTTTGTTTTGAATATCTGTAAAAGCATCGGTAAAATTTTTGAGTTACCTGCTCAAATGGGTGTAGTACCCTTTCATTTGAGCGGCGTCCTCAGCCTGTGTTCCTGCCGATTCGCAAATGATGACCGGCGAAAGCTTTCGTTCGTACAAAAGCTCCATCAACGGCTCGAAATCAGGGCCAAAGCTTCTGCCATCTGCAAAGGTGAGGTGTCGCTTTTCTCCACCGGCAGTATATTCGATCATGCTGAAATGTGCATGGAAATTACTTGCACGGTCGTCCTGAAGGGAATCTGCCATGCGGTCTAAAATTTCTGCTATCTGCTGCTTGGTTCGGAATCCGCCTTGTGTCCGTGCATTCAGATGCCCAAAGTCGATACATGGAGTAATCCTTGCATCTACCTTGCACAGTTCCAGCACTTCGTCCAAAGTACCCAACTGCCCAACCTTACCCATCGTTTCCGGACAAAGTATAATGTCGGACAGCCCTGCTTCGTCTACGGCTTCGACCATACGATGCATCGTGTCCAAAGCTTTTTCCAGTGCCTGCTCACGGCTTTGTTTTCCGCAGCTTCCCGAATGGAAAACAACCCGCTTGCCCCCAAGCATCGAGATCGCCTTTGCGCTTTGCAGGATATATTCCACCGAGTTCAAGCGTTTTTCTTCCTCCATACTGCTCATGGAGATATAATAGGGCGCATGGAGCGAATAGACGATATTGTGCAGTGTGGCTGCTTTCTGAATTGATGCAGCTGTTTTTTCCGCCAGACGGACTCCTCGCCCACATTGGTACTCGAAAGCGTCCAAATTCATTTCGGCTAAGTATGCGGGAATCTGCGTACTATTTTTGTAGCCCATTTGTTTGAAGCTATCGCTTTCCCCTGCGGTACCAAACAATACGCTCATCGAATTTTTCCTCCACGCTGATAGAATTTATCGAAAAACGGCTTTTCTAATCTTCGACGAAAAAGGATCCCTCGATCGACATCTTTTGCCATCGGTTCCACCACCAAAACGGGGACGCTGTACAGCCATCCCGCCAGACGGTCGGTGAAAAGTTGGTCGCCTACCATCGCCATTTCGTGGCGACAGACCCCCAGTAGCCGACGTGCTCTGCTTAGACCGCCGGGCCATGGCTTACACCCCATCGAAACGAATTGCAGCCCCAAACGCTGTGCAAACGGCTGCACTCTTTTTTTCGTATTGTTGCTTACGATCACCATGCGAATCCCTGTCTGCTTCATCGTTTGCAGCCAATTCTGCACCGCCTGCGACACTTCTTGGCTTCCGTGTGCCGTAAGGGTATTATCCACATCCAGCAGCAACGCCTTGATGTGGTGTTCTTTTAAAAATTCCGGTGTAATTCTGGTCACATCTTTAAAAACATATTCGGGTGTAAGCATATCGCACTCCTTTTTCTTAAAAATCAAAGGTGAGCCCTGCATAGCAGAGCTCACCTTTTACGCACCTTTTCCGTATTGCACACGATT
>CALWZD010000032.1 GCA_944385945.1 uncultured Anaerofilum sp.
CTTCCCCCTGGGGGGAAGCTGTCACGCTTGGCGTGACTGATGAGGGGCGGTTCCTGAAAGTTTTCACACCATCCGTTTTATTTTGCGAAAAAGCGTTTCTTTTTCAGCTTTTCCCTAAAAGAAAGGCTTTTTGTTTTCCCAAAAGGCAGGGTTACTTTTACCCCACCTTCCACAAATCGGCTGCAAATCGCAGTATCCTAAATACACAAGCCAAACCGAACGCATCAAAAGCGTTCCGACCACAGTAAGAAAGGAAATGTCGTATGCAAAACAAAAAATGGATACAAGCCACCGACCTTTTAGCCACTGCACTCTCTTGCTTGCCCAAAACCCCGATTAATCAAGCAAAACTCGATCGCATCGTTGGCATGGAGTTGTACCAGTGTATGGTGCAGGTGTGGGCAAGCGAAACAGCGAACCCTTTCACCGCAGACATTGCGGTCTTGCAGCAGCCCCAGCCATTCGAACGTCTGCAAAATCTGCGCCGTCTGCGCATCTGCAACGCCGACCAGAGCATTGCCTGGAAACGCATCCTGCGGGGAGTGTCCCGTCTGCCGCAGGTGAGAGAATTGACCCTTTCTTCCACCGATCCCGAGCCATCCGCCGTATTTCCGACAAAAGAGATGGTCAGCCTGTGCGACGGTGTGGAATCCATGAATCTGCAACGTCTTTCACAGCAGGTAATTGCACAGCTGCCCAGAGAGATGCCGAACCTGCATTCTTTGGAGATAAACTGCGAGATCGACTGGCAGCTGCTTTCGCAATTTCATCTGCCCAACCTGAAAAAACTGCGCCTGCATGATCTGACAGGGTTGCGCTCGCTGTCCCAAATCTCGCAGGCGTTCCCCCACTTGGAACATCTGATTTTAAGCGACGTGCGCACTTTGGACGGTCTGCCGCTGGAATTGGGCGAGCTTTCGCCCAGCCTGTACCATCTGGACTTGTCGGTGGACGAGTTGGCGAACTGGCAACGACCTGCCCTCGGCATCACCGAAATGCGCATCCAAAATTGCAGCTTCGACCCGTCGTTTTTGCAAAATTGGCATCAACTGCTGGTGTTCGAGCTGAAAAACTGTTTCCTCGAAGCCCCCATGCCCTCGCTTGCCGGCTGCAAAGGGATGAACTATCTTATCATCAACGGCTGCGCCGTCACCGATTTCGGCTTTGCAAAAGGGCTGCACGAATTGCAGGTCTTCAACATTGACGGCAACGGTGTCGAGATTTCGCCGACGCTGGAGGAAAACCAACTGCCCGAATCCCTGTCCTGTCTGGCAGAGATGCCCCAACTGCTGGAATTCGTCATCGAGAAAGAGTCGATGGACATCCTGTTGCAGAAATGCCCCAAACTGTTCGCCCGTTATCAAACCGCACTTCCCGATATGCTGCGCTTGAAATGCAAGCAGTCCCTGTGATGATACAACAAGCAAAGGAGAAATGAACCATGAGCATTTTCCAACTTCCCACCATGTTCGAACGTTCTGTTTTGTCGGTGTCGGGTCATCGTCCGCTGGCACAGGAACATTACGACCTCGTCACCGCCTTATCGGTCGAGCCGAATTATCTCCAAGGCACGGCGATGCCCTTGAAAGACAGCTCACACGTCCCTGCCTTGCCCCGCAAGAATGGCGTATCCTATTTGAATCTCGACCGCACACCCGGCTTTTCCCGCTATCACAAGGTGGAAAAGCTGAGCCTGTACCTGAAAGAAGATCCCGTTTCGCTGAACTGCTATTTGAAAATTTTAGAGGCATTGCCACAGCTGACCGGTGTCAAACATCTGGAACTATACAGCGGTTCGAAACCGTCCCGCTCTCAGCGCATCCTCAAACGGCTGAAGTCGCTGTCTGGGCTGTTCGAGCAGCTGGAAACCTTGAAAATACACGGAAGCCCCTATGCTTTGGCAGAGTTTTTGCCCACCAAACTGCCCCATCTGAAGACGCTGCACCTCGCCACCGCCGATTGGCAGACCCTGTCTGCTTTGGAGCTGCCCCAACTGACCGACCTGACGTTACACGCTGCAAGTGGTATGCCCGACATTTCGGCGATGGCAGAGCGATTCCCTACCCTTTCCCATCTGTGCATCGAACAGAGCAGTGATGCCTGCATCCGCTTGGGCAACGGGCTGCAAGGTCTGGAATCCTTGCAGCTGGAGAAGGTATGCACCGTCGACCTTGATGGTATTGCAGACAGCAACCTGCGCTGTCTGAGCCTTTCGGATTGCGACTTTGACCCCACCCCGCTGCAAGACGCCACCCGATTGGAACATCTGGCGGTAAAACGATGCCTGTTGGAACAGCCCATGCCACCCCTGACCCAGCCCGACCTGTACCAACTGGACTTGCAGGATTGCGACATCACAGACCTTGCTTTTTTGGAAGATCTGCCCCATTTGCAGGTACTGGATCTGTCGGGCAACCGCATCCCCTGCCCTTTGGACGAGGAAACGGACGAGTACCCCGCTGCATACCGTTTCCTTGCAAAAATGCCCGACCTGCTGATGCTCACGATGGAGCATCCCGTTTTGGAGGCGTTGACCCACTGCAAGCCCTTTGCAAACCGTTTCCAAAAAAAGAACGAGCAATGGCAGTTGGAAAACACCTACATCGCCCGATGACCGACTTGCCCCCTGTGCCGACTTACAGCCGGTTCCTCCACTAGACAGATAAATGCGCTATAATGAACACACAGACGGAGATAACAGTCCGTTGCATATCGTTTTAAACCGAAAGGAGAATGTGTTATGTTGATTGAATGCCCTACCTGTTTTGAAGAATTTGAAGCAGAAGAAGATGAATCGGAAGTCGTTTGCCCGCACTGTAACAGCGACATCCGCATCTGTCCCGAATGCGGCGAGCCTTTTGAAGATTGCAGTGCCGACCCCGAATGCCCTGCCTGTGGGTACACGGATGATTCCCTCCTTGTACAATGCCCCAACTGCAATGTGTTTTTTTTTTTTTTACAGAATGAACTGGACGACGAGCAGGACATCAAATGTCCGTTGTGCAGTTGTGTAGTGATAACGTCGGAACTGCTCAAACAGACAAAGGCAGAATAAGCAAAGGATGCCCCAGCAAAGATTCGTTGGGGCATCCTTTCGCAAGCAGTTCCATCTTTCCTGCCTTAATGAAACAAAAATGAAAGGAGAATGTTCCATGACCATACAGGTCTACATCACACAAGACCAAACGCTTTCTTTCAAAGCCGTGCTGGTCGATAACGACGGAGATTGGGCAGATGATATGGTTCGCAGCACTCCCCCGACGGGGAATGAAAGCAACCATCTCTGGACAAGCAGAGAAAACTGCGGGGAGGTGATCCATTTTACTGTTTGCCAAAAAGGAGATGCTTTCTTGCTCTCCTGCCGGTATGCCACCACTCAAAATGTGGAGTTTTTCAACTTCGCTTCTCAGCCCATCTTGATCGAGAACTTCGCCGATCATCACTCCCCCTTTAAGCTGCTCCCCCAGCAGTCGAGAAGGCTGTCCGAAAAGGAGCTGATCCCTTGCTCCGACATCCCCGAAAGCTCTTTTCGCCGACCTGCATACTGGATGCGGGGAAAACCGGTCACCCCCGAACAGGCATTCGAGATCATCCGCCGTACCGACAACTATTTTTCGTGGAACATATCAGCCAAGGGGCAGATAAGCACACCTCCCAAAGACTTTCTTTCCATCTACACCATTGATTCATGGTGGTTCGACAACCATTATCCAAGCTGTTACGGGTGGTGTCGGCCGGATGGGCGCATCGGTCTGGATTCCATCACCCAACGCTGGCCCTTGCAAAAGGAATTTATTGAGGATGGGCTGACTTTGCTTGCAGCATTTCCCTTTTTGGATATGATCCTTCTGCTGTGGGATTCCGAAGAAGAATTTGGCTTTGAGGAAACGCCCGACCAGCCCTTTGAGATGCCGGAAATTCGTTACGGGGTGTATTTTCACCGTCAAACAGTCCGCATCCTTCCCCCGCATCAGGCGTGGAGGATCTTCTGCTACTATCAAGTGTTGTACGGCGAAGACCCCGTCACCTATCTGAGCGAATACAACGACATCAGCGGAAAAGACTGGGTCGACCAAGACTATCTCAAACGCTGTCTACGTGCAAACGGCCTTCCCGAACAGGGCGCAGAATCCAGCGTTTTGTACTCTCCGTACCGCATACGTGCAAGCGACAGACAGGACAATTTCCGCCAACGCTACGAAACCTTGGTAAAAGATTGCGAAAAGTTGCAGAAAGCCATGGAGCGAAAGAAAAAACATGGATAGCAAACACCACAAAACCAGCGAGCGAATGACCCGAAAACGCACACTTTTCCTTGCCGTGGCTGCTTTGGGGCTGGCGGTGCTGTGTGCGCCGTCAGCGTTGGGGCAGCCGAGCGGTTGGCGGATCGCCCCCAGCTTGCAGGCATATGAGCTGGTCGCACTGCCCGAACTGACACTGCATAACGGGCAGCCGCAGGTGTTCTCGCATTTTGCCGCCCGTCAGCAGGACGGCTGGCGGTATCTAAATGCACGGAGCGGAGAGCTGTTCCCCCAAACGGCACTGTCCGAAATGCCCGGCACCCGTCAGGGTATGATCGACGAATGGAAGCTCGGTTGCTCGGCATCTGCACTTCCGCCTGTGTTGCAGGGGCTTACCCTCTATAATGCCGGCAGCATCCAGCCGATGCAGTTTCCACCTACTTTGCTGGGCGAGGAATTGTTTCGCATCGAGCCACAGATGACCGCATTCAAAACCGACCCTCAGCTGCTGTTCGCAGACGAACCCAAACCGCACTTTGTGGGAATCGCCTCCCGACCGTCGGAATGGGTGCTTGATGAGCAAGCAGAGATTTTTCAAATGCCCGAAGCATTCCCCTGGGACGGATTTGTCCTGATGGACAGCAACGGCACACGGATAAATGAAATGGTCTATGAGGACTATCTCGACTTTCAGGAGGGGGTGGCAGCGGTCAAGCTGGGCGGAAAATGGGGATATATCGACGTGAACGGTGTGCAGATTACTTCCTTTTGCTACGAGCCGCTGACCTATTCCTCGACCGATGCGACCGCCCCCACCGTTCCCTATTGTGCGGTCGACGGACTGATCGCCGTCAAATGCAACGGGCTGTGCGGCGTGATCGACACCGACGGCAACGAGGTCTTGCCCTGTCGCTACGAGGGCATCACTCTCCCGTTCGGCGGCACTGTCTGGGTGCAGCAAAACGGCGTATGGGGGCAACTGTTTCTTCCGATGGCATAATAGACATCTTTACACATCTTTTGCACCCAACACTATAAAGTGACGCTCGCCCCCACGATTTTCGCCAAATCTGCATCTTTTGCAGCGATTTTACCACAAAAACCATCTTTTCATCCTATTTGCAACAATTTGAGCAAATAAAAACGGATTTTAGCTGACCTGATATTATCGTTTTCGCAGGCATTATAATATTGGAATCATAAATCATCATTCCCACACAGCAAGCATCCCCTCCCATGCAGAGGGGGTGCCTTTTTTATGCCCGAAAGGAGAACGAACGGATGTATACGATGGATATTCGAGGAAAAAACGACATTGTCACCACACTGGTCATGGAATGCCTTCTCCGGTACGCCAAAGGATTTTTTTGTGCAGACCCTCAAAAGAAAAAAGACCCCTGCGAGTGGTTGGATGTTTCTCTGCTGAAAAAAGCATCCGCCCGACCGAAATCCCCTTTTTGTGTGGAAAGTTACAAATTCAACTCCAAAACCGTCGGCAGTCTGGCACTGCTGGTCCCCTCCGAAACCGGTTTTCTCTGCCGTGCGGGCGGTGTTGGGCTGACTTTTCTCACCGAGTGGGTCTTGGACCGCTACATCGCCCGTTATGCCGACTGTTTGGGCGACGACTGCTCCAACCGTGAAGCACATTTTGAGAATATGCGGGAACGGGTGGAGGCGATCTTGAAGCGAAACGCTGCCATCCGCTGCTGCAAGGTGAATCATTTTTACACCGGCTATGTCACCTCCAACTCCGTTTTTGGTCTTGGTCGCAACGAGAACGAAACGGATTCGGAATACCAAAGCCGAGTTACAAAAACGATTCGGGATAATGAACTGTTTCTGGCTCCTAAAAAAGCATCCGATGCGCTCAAGGTCTACCAGTTCACACAGGATGTCTGCAACATGAACGTCTATATGCTCGACCAGTGTTTTGATGAACAAAACCAAAGGGTAAATAAGCAGAACATCCCCTACTGGGCAAAACAAGCACCCACCTGCTTACAGCCCGACCGCCTGCTGCCGTCCCCCAAACAGGGCTGGCAGATGCTTTCCGACAAGCTGGAACTGTCCGACGGGAGATTGTACTTCACCCCCGTTTCCAAGATGTACGAAGGGCAGTATCTGACGGTGATGGCAGGACAATACACCGTCGCATGGCATTCGTGTGACGGCACGGTCGACGCCGTTGCGCTGGTTCGAAACGATCTGCCGTCCTCCTGTTTCGATGCACCGTCAGCACCCGCAAGCGGCACCGTTGAACCGCTCGCCCCCGATTTCTGGCAGACACTGTCTGCCACCTGCCTCGTGCAAACCAACCGCAAGCTGCAAAAGGATCGCTGCATCGGGCTGAAAAATGCTGCCGAACCGCCCCGCAGCGGGGTTTCTCATCCGCTGCCGGAGGTGGGCATCTCTCTGCACAACGACCGGCTCGCACAGGTGCTGTTTCCCACCGTGGCATACAAGCATTTCGGCATCGCCACCGACAACAACACCTTCGCCCCTTCGGTCATCTGCCTGTATCCGGTCGGCTCGGTGTAACCAGCCGCCCGCCTACATTGTAAAACGATAGCCCCTGTTTTTGGCAAAATCAAATAGTGATTGCTTTGTTTGAAAGGTTTTATTATACTGAAGTCATAGTATTTAACAAACTTTTGCGAACCTCTGACGATGCTTTCTTCGTACGGATTCTATATCGAAACACGGAAAGGAATTATTATCTATATGGACGAAAAAAATTCACAAACGTTATTCATGCTCGTTATGCGTCGTAATTGGAGCGATCTGGTGCAAGAGATCACTCGCAGTTACGACGCTGCTGCCCCGGATGACCTGCTGGACAGAACTTTTTTAAAAGGGGGGCAGCCTACAAATATTACGCTGCGTGATTGTTTTGCCAAGAATATGCAGTTGCTGAAACATTCCAAAAATGCCGATGTCTACGAGCTTCTCGCAAGCAAAATAAAAGGGTTCCGTGAGATCGAGGAGTTTTTGCAAACGGAATATGACGTAAAAGATTTTCAAATCAAGGCAGACGACAACGGAAAAAAGCACTCTGCTTTCGAAGTGTTTTTTGACAACGAGATCGACAAAAAGCAGCCGATTTTGAATGTGCAGGAAATCGAGCAGCAGAAACTTGCATCCAAGCAATTAATGAAACACGACCGAACGATGGTGCTGGATGAGGTCGGTACCGGCAAAACAGTTGCTGCCCTGTATGCAATGCAAAAGGTGATCCAGAATACGGCATCCTTGCCCCTTTCGATTTTAGTCGTCTGCCCTTATTCCAAACGCTCCGACTGGTATTCGGATGTGTCCCGACAACTCGGGCGCAAAGCCATCATCATCGACCAAAATGACGACGGTCATTTGCAAAAGAATTACATCCACCACCGAATGGATATTCCCAATATTTTTATTATGGGTTCCAAATCCAGTAAAGAAAACTCGGATGGAAAAAATTCACAGTTAAAAGGGTCGTTTAAAGACCTTCGCAACGCTGAAAATGCCAACGACCCAGCCCAGCGGTGGGATCTGGTCATCATTGACGAATGCCACGAATGCTTCGACAGTTATTCGGGAATCCAAGCCAAGCGGGTAATGCTGTTGACGGCAACTCCCATTTGTGTAAACAGTACAGGGGATACATTCGAAGTGCGTGATTTCAGGTATTATACCCGTTTGATGAATGATATGTTAGGGTCGGAATCGGATAAAGCCATCGACCCCATCAAAATCCCAAACCCTGACGAGGACGATATTTTTGTGTGCAACTTCAAAGAAGATATTTTCAAAAATCTTATCATCTCCCGATCCATCGAGTATATCGAATGTGAGCGAGATCCAAGAAGAAAAAAATGGTTCGACCAGCTAAAAGCAAAAGGAATCCTTGAGGCAATGCACGCAGATCAGGACGATACCTATCTGGCATATAAGGCTCGCTCGGAATGCCAAAACTCCATTTTTACGGAGGATGATTTTCGTGTAGAAAGCAATCACAAGCTGAATAAACTGGTCGATTTTTTAAAAGAACATCAACAGTCCTGGATCATTTTTTGTGAATCGACCTTTGTTGTGGATCTGATCTATGACACATTGGTCAAAAAATTGGCGAGTGCTCCCTCCGATAAGCAAACGCTCATCGGCAAAAAACACGGTCGTTCCGGAGAGATCTATGGAGAAACCAAAAACCCATTTATTATATTCGAAAAACTAAAATCACATATCCGAAACAAAAAAGGGCGTGCTGTTTTGGTCACCACCGGAAAAAGTGGCGGAACGGGTCTGAATTTGGGCGAATTTGATGGTGTCATCCATTACGAACTGCCCTTTACCAGCAACGATTTAGAACAACGTTATGGCAGAGTTGAGCGTACAGACGACCTGATCCGCATGATGCGCTCCCATTCGACCGGCGACAACTCGGCGAAAGAAATCCAAAAAAAGATGGTGTTTTTTGTAAATGCCCCCACATCAGCCACAGACGGGGCCACGAACAACGAACATTCCATCGCATTGGGAACCGATTTCGACTCCAACCGTATGCTCTATTATTGTGTCAGCAAAATCGGCATCACCTATCGGCATATGCCGGTTCGAAATACGGTATTGTTTAGCAAAGATTTTATCAAGCGGCAAAATTCCAACCTGAAAGCAGTTGTCAACTATTTTGATGAAGTGATCCCCGATGATGTTTATAAACAATACATCGAATACAAACAGCAGGAATACAAAGCCGCCGAAACCGTCCGCATCATCCTTGACAAAGCAGCGAACGACCCAAAAATCGAAGCTATCAAAAATGAAACAAATCTTCTTGATCAGATCGCAGGACTAATCAAGCAAAGCCGCACCTTCTTCGAAAATCACAATTTGGAAGAAGAGTTAAAGCAATTACACATATTCTGCAAATACCGCTCTAGCGAAAACGGAGAATTGCCCTTTGCCGATGCTGTGGTGAAATTTGAAGATGTGGGGTTGAAGGAGAAGGATTTTAAAAACTTATCCAACCCCTGCCCTTCGTGGTTAGCAGCTTATAAAGATATTGAAATTGCAGTCGAAACCGTTTTGAGTTATTATTTAGAGTTAAAACAAATGATGAAATTTATTAAACCCAACTCGGAACATCGCAAAGGCGAAAACGAAAATCCCCTGAGCAACCCAGACGAGCAAATGGAAGACCAAATGCAAGAGCAAATGGAAAATGCTGAAGAACAAATGCAAAAACGTGAAGATCAAATTCGAAAATTAGCCGAAAAAGTGTTGGCGTTGAAAGAAACCTGTATCCGGGCGACCGCCTCTGATTCTGCCTGCGGAGCAGAATTTTTAAGCTTATTTGAAAAAATAGGAGCCATCAAAAAAGGCGAAAACGGATATGAGCCTTCTTCGTTTAACGAACAAACCAGCCAAGGAATCTTTTTTGAAGCGGATGGCGTAATTTCGAATCTTTCGGTGAACGATTTTAGAAACAAGGAGAACCATGATGAAAGATACTACTTTGGAAAACATTCTTCGGAGCTTTCAAACAGGCATTGAATATGGTCCTGAAACTGCCGAGTTTAAAATGCTTGACGAAATCGACGACTACCTGTTATATCCAGACAAACGGCAAGGGAATTCCAAAGAGCAGGAGGTAAAGCAACTTTTCGATTATATCGCACAAGAATACGAAAGGACGATCAACAATACCCTCAAAATCCGAAACAGACCCACTTCGGAAAATATCCTAAAAGGCTATGCCGAAGGATATTTTAATGAAATCATTCAAAATGCAAATGATGCACTGCTGAATAACGACTGCACCTGCAACAACCAGCCCCACTCGATCACTGTTCTGGTACCCCGCCCGAACGAGGAAAACCAAAACTATGGTCTTTTCGTCGTCTATCCCGACAGAGGATTCACACTGGCAGATGTATTCGGATTTTGCACCAAAGAAAACTCCAATAAATCAAAAGAAAAGGGACAAGTGGGCAAATTTGGCGTCGGCATCAAATCTCTGTTTGCTTTTGTCGACCGCTTAGTCGTGCTGAGCAATGTTTATATTGACGCCACCATCCAAGATGTGGGCAACAAAGGAAAAGCCGTCGATTCAATCAAAATCGAAATACCTGAGCAAACCAACGTAGAAACCGGAACCCCATCCACCGTTCTGTATTTTGAGTTTTCTGCCGAACGCCCCGAAGCAGAATTATTCCATGTATCTAAACTTAAAGCATTCATTGATGCACTTTACCAAACCAATAACGAAACAGACAATAAATCGGCAGAAACCCTTTTTAATGCACTCGGGTATGGCGAATCCTCAAACAGTATTCTATTTGATGCAAACAGTCTGCTGTTTACTGATTTGAACCAACAGGGCATCGGCATCAAAACCATTGAATTTCAAAACGAAAATGGAACGATTGCATCTATCTCCTGTACCGACTCCATTTCGGAGGATACAACAACTACAAAAAACCAACCAACAATCAGCCTTTCTACCATTCAGGTCAAGGTAGGGAACGAAACACGAGAAAAAAAATATCTGGTACTAAAAAATTCGTCGCTGAAAGATGCGCACCAGGCAAATCTTTCTTTTGCCTTCGAGTATGACCGCCCCTGGGAAAACACTGCTGTAAAAGTTTATTCGACCTATCTGATCGACATTTTCCCGTCATATCAATCGCATTCTCCGTTTGGGTACCTTGTAAACACGACCAGCGTGGATGTTTCCCGCTCGAAAATCGACTTTGATTTTCTGGAAGCTCTTTCAAACAGCTGGAATCAACTGCTTTTGGAGTTGATCTCTCTGCTCGAAAAGGAAGCGTTGTCCGAAGCCGACCAACAGACCTACCATTCGTATTGCAGCGATGTGCTATGTCAACTTTTACGCTTTTGCAGCTACCAATGCAGCGATGAGTTGCTTAAACAACTCGAAAATCTACTTCTGTCTGACAAGTTATATATTGCCCCGGGTAAGGTCGGCATTTACTTCCCCAGCAAGGAGGATCAAGTCGATTTTGATAACGGAACGATTCAAAAAAATATGCCAAGCTATGCACAAGACGCTGCGGATATGTATAACATATTCAACGACTTTTTTCTGGAAAATCTTGTCGTTTGCAAGGACAACTGCACCCCAACGACCGTTAGCTGTGGCATTCGAACACTGGCGGAAAAATATAAAAACAGCAGGATAGACCGCACAACAAGCTCCGGGCTATCCCCCAGGCTATGTGATCTGCCTTTTCCTTTCTTTTGCAACGGCAAAGAGGCCATCACCTTTATGCTTGAGCCGTACCGAAACAAATATAATTTTAACGATTTAACGGTTGATGAACTCAAGAATCTCCAAAAACTGCTTGGTCGGTTTGAAGCTGACCCAAGGTTTGATTTTTCCGGTAATGCTACGGGGTATGCGTTGTCCGGCCTCCTCTTTGACCGCAAACGCAAAGACGGGTTAAACCGCAATTTATCCGGTGATTTGGAGGGGATGCTGTCCAACTATTCCGAACTAAAGAATTTCATCACAAGTCAAAAATTGCAAGCCAGCTATACATTCGATTCATTGCACTCCAGTTATATCATCGTCGGTTTTCCCACATCCCGCTCTATTTCCGCTCAAAAGGCAGACAGCAAGGTCGTAAAACAGCTGTTGTCGCTGTTGGAGTGCAATTCCATTTTAAATTTAGCCTTTTTCCTCGATGAAAATACTTGGATCATCCACAGCTTGACCGAAACGAACCAAAAAATCTATCCTTGTAAAAGTGATTATTCTCGTATCAATTCATACACCAAGGAATACCGTAAAGCCTACATTATCGACTATCTGCATTTGAATTTTCTTCGGGATTTTAAGGTCGAAAATTTTTATGACTTTGTATCCTTTCGGAGCATCGTAGATCAAATCCAGGAAAAAGCCACTGAGTGTCTGAAAGAACCATGCTCCCGTACTGCCTTAAAGTGGGACGAGGTAAGGTGGAAAGTTAAGCAAAATCCGTTTCATCAGTATTTAACAATGTGTCATATCAAGACGGCAAATCTGGAGTTGTTGCAGGATATTTTTCAATGGCTTTCGTCTTATCAAAATCGTGAGATGCTCAAGTTCCAAATCGACAAAATCGACGTTAATTTCCCGGATAATAGCAATGATATTTTTATCCAATTTCTCAATGCTTTCTGGAAAAAAGATTTAAAAATCGCCCTTATCCCCCTAACGACCAAAAGTAAAAGCTTTATCGGCTTGCTCATAAAATATACTGCCGACGATTACCAAATTTATTTGAGTGGCGAAAAAGATTCATTCAAACCCCTGACAATGGACACTTCATCCAAAAGTTCTAATAACCGCATCACAGAACTTTTGATCTTTTACTCGGAAAAAATGGATAAGCAAACCGCCATGTGCAAAGTCATCAATCATTTTCAACAATATAACCGCTCGGAAAATGAAAATCTTCCTGACACTGCAAAACTCATCGAAAACTTTATCGGCACAGATAACCTGAAACAAATCGACCACAATACCTTTGACAACTATCTCGAACGCCCACAATTAGAGTATCGCTATCCCTTTGAAGAAGTTGAGAACGACGACCAATTATTCATTTACGGCGGTAACGAATTTGATGCTTCCATTCCGTACGACAATCTCTTTACCGTGTTGACCTCCCACAATAACTACAACCACCATTGCCCGATCTGTAATCATGTTCCGACATTTAACATTAATAAAAATATCACTTTAAAGCAGGCAGAAGAATCGAATACATTGGTCGTGGTTATTCCGGCACGGTATCAAGAACGAACCGTTTATGTAAAAATCATCTGCTGCAAGTCCTGCTTCGAAGAATACAAAGTGTCTTTAACAGACGCTGTTCTTTCGGACGATTTAAGCACCTTGACCTTATCTCGAAGAATCAGCGATTCTTTTCGGTGTACCGATCTTACACGGAAAATCCCCCTGTCCCCCGCAATGAAAGCCATCCTGAAAAACCAGATCACTCCCCCCAGTCCATAAAATCCCGACCAAGGCTGCGATAACACTTTGTTGGCAGATAAAAGTTTTCGTCCACCTTTTTCAAAAGGTGGAAAAAATCATAGTTTGCGGAAGTCGGAGGGCGAAAAACCGGTGTACGCCTTGAACCGCTTGGAAAAATGATACGCCCCGTGAAAGCCCGTCTGCTCGGCAATTTCCGCTATACTTGCGCCGGTCGTTTTCAGCAGCACTTTCGCCCGCTCCAACCGCATCCCCGATACGTAGCGCAACGGCGGAACCCCAAAGTATTTCCGAAAAAACTCCACAAAATAATTCGGGTGAAGTAGACAACCGCTTAGAAGCCTGCGGTTCCAGCTACGGCAGCATCATCACCGATTCCCCCTCGGTATATGCCGGCGACTTCGCCTCGCCCGAACAGATGATACCGCCCAAAGGAATGACCGACCTTCACGGCGATTCCATCCCGTGGGAATCCTGCATCACCCTGAACGATCACTGGGGCTACTGCTCCGCCGACCATCACTACAAATCCCCCCCATGGTGGTGCGCAACCTTAAAAGTAAATTCAAAACAATTATTTAATCAAAACCGCCTATTTTTTTAAAAATTTTTATGCAATCCGTCCTTGTCCTCACTTTGACCGCCAGACAAAGACAAAAAGAGCCGACAAAATTTGTCGGCTCTCGCTGTGTATTTGTATTCGTTTTGGGGGGATTCGGAGTGAAGTATTTACACATTCCGTTTTACCCAGACCACAAGATATTATGACACGGTGTCATAATAAGTCGGCGACGTCACAATAACCCCATCACTTTAGCAAACAGCAGCTTTCCCAATTCTGCAAAGGTATGCGTGGGCAGTTAGCTGCGCCAAAGAGGGGCGGGGGATTCGACCATTTGTTGAAATCCCCCGCCCCTCTTTGGCAGATAAAAGTTTTTGCCCCACTTTTTTCAAAAAGTGGGAAAGAAAAAATCAGCGTAGTTTTACTTCGATGCCGTCGATGGTGCGCCCGCTCTTGGTAAACTCGTAGCTTTTGATATACTTCTGGTCCATCATGTGCTTGAGCACGATCTCGGTGTAGTCCCGTATCCGCTTCTTTCGCACCTTGCTGGCATCCTGCTCGCCAAGCTCCTCGTAGATCGCCGAAAACAAAATCTTGTTGCTCTTTACCTTGTTGTTCTGATTGCGCATACTCTCGCATCGTGCCACCAAATAATTCTTTAACGGAATCGTCGTCGCATTGTTGTTCAGCGGCGCATTCAAAAGCTGCAACGGCACCGTTGCAAGCTGTCGCTTCAGCTTCGCATACGCCAGCATCGGCGGCACGTCCAACAAGTGATACACCTGCACCGGTCTGCCGTTGATTCTTGCACGAATCAAATTCATTGGCAGCAGATACCCTTGTACCGTCGGGTTGGTGATTTCCACATCCAAATACTTCGCCTTGATCTCCTGACTTAAATCAATCGTTACCAGCGTCCGACGCATCCGCTCGATGCGCCGTTGCAGCTCTTTCAGCAAACCTTCGTCCACCGTCGGATTCTCTCTGCCGGTCATCGCATGGTATAACATGGGTATCGTAAAATTCGCCGTTCCGTTCTCCAGCAAACTGTTTACCCCGTTCAACACCGCCTTGTCGTAAGCGTCCATCTGCCCGATGCCCTCCAACTCGAACTGCTCGGGCAAATCCAAACTTACCAGCGTGTTGATCTCTTTGCGCCCTTTTCGCCCTACGTACACCGCCGTTTCCCCCTCCAACTGCGGCAGGTTCCGAAATACGTTGTCCACCTGCATCACATAGTTTGTGGGGCGAACGGATTGGATATTCAGCATCCCTTGACTTTCTGCTGCTTTACTGGGTCGAAATTGGTCTTTCCAATCGTTGGGCAGGGCGTTCTGACGTGCTAACAGAAAAATCAGCTTTTGAAAAGTGAGCAGATCGGTCGGCACCGACGAGATGATGCTGTAAAATTTCGCCGTCGCCTTTGCCAAAATCTGTTCTGCCTTGTCGGGGTGCTGGGTGCTTTTGCTCATGGCGTCCATCATCTCGGCTTCGCCTTTTGCCAACCGCACAAAGGTCGAGTGTATCTGCTCGGGGGTGTAGGTCTGGGTGATGATCTTTTCGATTTTTTCAAAATCTTCTTTTGCCAGTGCTTCTACATTTTCTTGCTTACTGCCCGGCTCGTTGAGCAATGCCAGAATTTGTTTCTTGGTCATGGGGTACCTGCTCTTTCCTCCAGCCAGCGGTGTGCCATCTGTAAAAATTCCTGCTCAAGCTGCGCCGGAACCGTGATGCGAAGTGTGACGTCTTTGGGGCGTACCGTGGGGGCAAAAACCGCCTTTAGCTGTTGGTCGGTCATGCCTGCCTTTAGTTTGGAGATTTGGGCAGCGGTGATGCCGTTTTGCTCGACGTAACGGGCTGCCTGCACCTGCTGATGAGGCGGAAAATCTGCCAGCTTTACGCCGGCTGCAACGCTCAATTTGCCACTGTCCAGCAACGTGAGCAGTTCTTGCTTCAGCCCGCCCAATTTGATGTATCGTGCAATTTGGCGTCCGCTCAAGCCGTACTGCTGAGCGATGAGGTCATAGGTGGAGATATGCTCGCTGCCGTTGGCAGAGCGTGTTTTGCGTCCTGCAAGAGCGTACTTTTGCCGAATCGACCGTGCTTTCTCGGACGGGGTGAGGGTACGCTGTACCCAGTTGCTGTCCACTACGATCTCTTGCGCCTGCTGCGGGGTGATGTCGGTCTTGACGGTGCAGGGGATTTTGGCGTATTTT
>CALWZD010000033.1 GCA_944385945.1 uncultured Anaerofilum sp.
CAGCGGGATGTGCAATGTTCACGATAGTCCCGTATACCTGCTGGGTATCGGCATCTCGTACCTGACAGCCTAAAATGTCCTGCACGAAGTAACGTCCCTCCTCCAACTGTAAGTCGGCACGAGCAGCCCACACAACAGTTCCTACCAGTTTGCGGGCTGCGTCCATATCCTCCACGCCCTCAAACTGCACCAAACACATATTTTTATGAACACGTGCGCTTTGCACTTTGCGAGGCTTACTGCCCTGCGCCATATACAGGCAACCGAGTTCGCACAACACTTCGGGGTCATCACACCAAGGGTAGATTTTCACTTCTCCCATCACACCGTGTGTGGTTACGATTTCTCCAATCTCCAAAAAAGGTTTCAGCATAGGTTTTACCTCCGGCACTGATTCGTAAAATGTGGTAAATTTTCTGAACAGATTAAAAAGAAAGCCCTTTCAGACGAAAAAAGAGCCCCTGCGGGACTCTTTTTTTACAAGGGATGCTCCCTTTAGTCGATTTCTACCATGACCTTAACGCCCTGATGCACGCCTGCGGCACGCATCACAGTGCGGATAGCCTTAGCGATACGACCCTGTTTGCCGATCACACGGCCCATGTCGCCTTCTGCAACGGACAGGTGGTAGACTACCACGCCCTCGTCATTCGGCTCATCAGCCGTTACCCGGACAGCTTCCTTGTCATCGACAAGACCTTTTGCCACGGCAACAAGCAGTTCTTCCATGGTTCAGAATCCTCCATTCCTTACAGAATCTCGGAATTCTTCAGCAGAGCACGAACAGTATCGGTGGGCTGAGCACCAGTAGCGATCCACTTCTTAGCTTTCTCACCGTCGATCTTTACAACTGCGGGCTCTTTAGTGGGATCGTAGTAACCGATCTCCTCGATAAAACGACCATCGCGGGGGCAGCGGCTATCAGCCACCACAACACGATAGAAAGGAGCCTTCTTAGCGCCCATGCGACGCAATCTAATTTTAACAGCCATTCCTGTCACCTCCTAATTAGTTGTGAATAAAAAATTGTATTTAGAACCAGCGTACTGGTAAATACCGTTATTTTCGGCGTCCAAAACCGCCCAATCCAAGCCGGCGGGCAAATCCTTTGGGGCTTTTTTTGATCTGCTTGAGCATTTTGCTCATCTGCTCGAACTGTTTCAGCAGACGGTTTACATCCTCGACCTTAGTACCGCTACCCGCCGCAATGCGACGCTTGCGTTTGGGGTCGATAATCAAGGGCTTTGCACGTTCGGCAGGCGTCATGCTTTGAATCATCGCCTCTACCCGTACGAATGCTTTTTCGTCGATGTCATCGGGATTGATCTGATTTCCACCCGGCAACATCGCCAGCAGACTGGCTGCGCCACCCATCTTTTTCATCTGGGAGATTTGTTCCAGCATATCGTTCAGGTCGAACTTGTTCTCCAGCATTCGCTTGGCGGTTTCCTCCGCCTTTTTCAAGTCCTGTGTTTCCTGCGCCTTTTCAATCAAGGTAAGCACATCGCCCATGCCAAGAATACGGCTTGCCATACGCTCGGGATGGAACTGCTCCAAATCCTCGATCTTCTCGCCTACACCGGCAAATTTGATGGGTTTGCCCGTTACGTGCCGTGCCGACAACGCAGCACCGCCACGGGTATCGCCGTCCAGTTTGGTCAGGATGATACCATCGACTGCAACTGCCTCATTGAACGTCTTTGCAACGTTCACAGCATCCTGACCTGCCATCGAGTCGATGACCAGCAAAACCTCGTCTACTTCGACGGTTTCCTTGATGCGACCAAGTTCCGCCATCAATTCCTCGTCGATATGCAGACGACCTGCGGTATCGAGGATAACGATGTCGTTTCCGTGGTCTTTCGCATAGGCGACCGCTTTTTTTGCGATGATCTCGGGCTTTTCCTGCCCCAGTTCAAACACCGGCACCTCTGCTTTTGCGCCGACAATCTTCAACTGGTCGATCGCAGCGGGACGATAGACGTCACAGGCGACCAGCAAGGGGTGATGCCCTTCTTTTTTGAAGTAGCGTCCCAGTTTTGCCGAATGGGTCGTTTTACCGGAACCCTGCAAGCCACACATCATAATGACCGTAGGCGGTTTCGACTTGATGTGTACCCGAGCAGTTTCACCGCCCATCAAAGCGGTAAGCTCCTCGTTTACGATTTTAATGACCTGTTGTGCAGGTGTCAGGCTTTCCATTACTTCCTGACCCATTGCTTTTTCGGTTACAGAGGCAATAAACTCCTTTGCGACCTTGTAGTTTACGTCGGCATCCAACAGAGCCATGCGAACCTCTCGCATTGCGGCTTTGATGTCAGCTTCGGTCAGCTTTCCTTTACCACGCAGCTTTTTGAAAACCTGCGTAAGTTTGTCGCTCAACGATTCAAACGCCATTGCTTCTGTCCCCCTTTATTCCGAAATGGATGATAGAATCTCCAGAATGCTGGTGCAATCCCGCTCGATCTGCGCTGAGCAAGCATCGCTTTTCCGATTGCTGGCACGAATGTCCGTCGCCAGCTTTTGGATCTGCAAAATACGCTCTTGTACAGCACCGTATCGACGCACAAACCCGACCTTTTCTTCCAGTTCCAGCAAAATCGCCTCGGCACGCTTGATCGCATCCCGTACGCCTTGCCGTGTGATACCGAAATTTTCGGAGATCTCAGCCAAAGAAAGGTCATCGTTGTAATACTGTTCCATCACATCTCGCTGCTTTTGGCTTAGAACTTCGCCGTAAAAATCCAAAAGATACGAAATCTCAAGATTTTTTGGCATCCCGTTCCCCCCTGAAAGCAGTTGTAAAGTGTTTTGCTTTACACTCAACGCTGATTATTCTATCATACCCACCTAAAAAAGTCAATCATTTTTTTGCACTTTTCCAAAAAAATCTTGCCTCGGCGCATCACATCAATTTTTGGTTGTTGATGATGACTTCAAACGTCAAATCAAAATAGGCACCTGCACGACGACACAACAGCATACGCTCCATAAAAATCTCGAAATATTCCAGAATCGGGCAAACGTTCGTATCCAATTCCAGTTGCAGGGTAAATGTCCTTTTTTCCAAATTCAAAATGGTGGTGGAATGATGTACCGCATAGTTCACACGGTCGTGGATGTCGGTTTGAATGTCTTCCTTGCTGCGCACTCGACTGCGACGTACGTCGGTTTTATCTGCCAAAATCAATGCAGCTGCTACTTCATTTACCGGAAATGCCGTTTTTTCATCGTGGTTGCCGATCGCCGTTACAACGGTTGCCAGTTCTTTCGCATTCATGCCCATCTTATCCAAAATACGGAACGCCATAACGGCACCGCTTTGTGCATGGTCGATGCGGTTTACGACATTTCCAATATCATGCATATAGGCTGCAATCGCTGCCAGTTCGCAGGTGCGTTCGCCGTACCCCAATTCCCGCAAAAGTTCGCTTGCGACCTTTGCACATTTTGTAACATGGGCAAACGAATGCTCGGTATAGCCCAACGCTTGCAGAGAAAGGTCGGCTTCTTGGATGTAGGTTTTGATTTCTTCGCTTGCTTTTACCTGATGATATGTGATTTGTTGCATATTGTTTCTCCTTTTTATGCGCAAAAAGCACCCGAACCAACTATTTTGTTCAGGTGCTTTGCTGATTGGATTATTTTTTAAAGAACGGGGTAAAATCAAAGGTTGCGAAATAGTCCTCGGGGGTTTCTGCACGACGAATCAACTGATGGCTGCCGTCTTCTTTCAGCAACACCTCAGCACTGCGCAATTTTCCGTTGTAGTTGTAGCCCATTGCAAAACCATGTGCGCCGGTGTCATGGATTGCAACGATGTCACCGATCTCGGTTTTGGGCAACATACGGTCAATGGCGAATTTGTCGTTGTTTTCGCACAGACCACCTGTGACATCATACTTGTGGTCACAAGGCTGATCTTCTTTGCCCAGAACGGTGATATGATGATAGGAACCATACATCGCCGGACGCATCAGGTTTGCAGCACAGGCATCCAAACCCAGATACTCTTTATAGATATGCTTTTGGTGTAGTACTGTGGAAATCAAATGCCCATACGGTGCAAGCATAAAGCGACCCAGCTCGGTGTAGATCGCCAGATCATCCATGCCGGCAGGCACGAGAATCTCCTCGTAGGCTTTGCGAACGCCTTCGCCAACTGCCATAATGTCAGTAGCCTCCTGATCGGGACGATACGGGATGCCCACACCACCCGACAAGTTTACAAAGGCGATATGCGCACCGGTTTCCTCATGCAATTCCACTGCCAGCTGGAACAAAATCCGTGCCAGTGCAGGGTAGTACTCATTGGCGACCGTGTTGCTTGCCAAAAATGCATGGATGCCAAAGTGCTTTGCACCTTTTGCCATCATCTCTTTGTATGCCTGTTTCATCTGCTCTTTGGTCATGCCATATTTTGCCTCGCCCGGAGTGTCCATAATGGCATTGTCGATTGCAAATTCTCCGCCCGGATTATAGCGGCAGCAGACAGTTTCAGGGATACCTGCCACTTTATCCAAAAATTCCACATGGGTGTAATCGTCCAAATTGATGATAGCACCCATCTGTGCAGCCTTCTGCATATCTTCAACGGGGGTCACATTCGACGAGAACATGATGTCGTGACCGGTAAATCCACACGCTTCGCTCATCAGCAATTCGGTGTAGCTGGAACAATCCACACCACAGCCTTCTTCCTGCAACAATTTCAAAATATAAGGGTTGGGGGTCGCCTTTACGGCGAAATATTCCTTAAAGCCTTTGTTCCACGCAAAAGCCTTCATCAATTTTCGTGCGTTTTCCCGAATACCTTTCTCGTCATAAACATGAAACGGGGTAGGCACATCTGCAATGATCTCCTGTGCTTGCTGCAAGGTCAAAAACGGTTTCTTTCCCATCCATTTATCCTCCTGTAAAATGCATTTTTATTCTTTTTCAGCGACAAATCTTTGTTAAAAAACTGCCAATTTGTCACTTCTAAGCGTATTCTTTGCATATGCTTGCATTTATTATATTTTATTTTCTGTGAAAAATGCAATCATTCCGGCATGATTTTTTGTAATTTGTGCATTTGCCCGATTTTCCCTGTGCATTCGACCTTTCTTTTTGCCATCTTGCGTTCGATTTACAGTTTATGCTATACTCTTTGCAGCTTTAATAAGGAGGATTTTTGTGAAGATCGAAGTGACCCGTGCAGACAGCACTCATTTGGAAGAAATCTCCAATTTATATCTCGCAGTAACTACCTATCTGGAAAGCCACATCAACTATCCCGGCTGGCAGACCGGCTTTTATCCCACCAGACAAACTGCACAAGCCGGACTGGAAAAGAACGGGCTGTATATTGCGGTGAACGAACAAAAAATCGTGGGCAGCTTTGTACTGAGCCAAGCCTTTGAACTGCCTTACGAAGCCGCAAATTGGAGCTTTCCGTCGGATTACAGCAAAATTTTTGTTGTTCATACTTTTTTGGTGCATCCCGACTATGCAAAACAGCACATCGGCAAACAAATGCTGGAATACGTCATCGCTTTGGGCAAAGCACAGGGCATGAACAGTATTCGGTTGGACACCTACGAAAAAAATCTTCCTGCCATGAAACTATACGAAAGCTGTGGATTTCGTTTTGCCGGAAAGGTAGATCTCGGTCGTGCCGACCGTGGCTTGAACTGGTATCACTGTTACGAAAAGATTTTGTGACAAGCGAATAAATCGACTATCCTCGACACATACTGATGCCGAGGTGATGATAATGGCACAAATCGATGCTGTTCCCTTGCCCGCACCGTTCGTTGACCTTTCTGCCACGATGACCGCTGTTCCGGCGTTTGGTCTTTCCGAACCTGTAAGCAGGCGGGAACGAGAGTTTTTGAATCGTTTGCCCGAAACAGAGCAGCAAAAACTGCTGCACGATTGTACCAGTGAACAGCAGTTGCATCTTCGCATCCAGCAAGCGATGCAAAAACAATGATAAAAGCCACACCACCGTATTTTCACAGTGGTGTGGCTTTTGCTTTTGTCCTATTTTATATCGGATGGCTTTTGCTTTGGTAATCCACATGGTTTGCATCAATACCAAGCATTTTTTCTCTGCGTCTTTCAAAAAATTTTTCAGCGACCTGTGGGAACATGGCGTAAGTCAACACGTCCTCCGGTTGTACGATATAGGGGGCTGCTTGTGCTTTCAGCTGTTCCAGCTGCGGCGGGATAGAATCCGCAAAGCGGGCTGTGTTTCGCACTTCGCCCTGCAAAATGCGCTCGGCAAAATCGGGTGCGACAGGTGCCGGAGAGATCCCATAGTCGCCTCGAATCATTGCCTTAAACTCCTTGGTCACCATTTGATAACGATTCCCCGACAAAACATTCATCACCGCTTGTGTTCCTACAATCTGGCTGGTCGGCGTTACCAGGGGCGGATACCCTGCATCTTTGCGAACCCGTGGGATCTCCTGCAAAACCTCTTGCAGCTTATCCTCTTTCTTTGCATCTTTCAGTTGTTTTATCAAGTTGGAAAGCATTCCGCCCGGAACTTGATACAAAAGGATATTGGCGTCTACCCCCAATACTTTGGGGTCGAGCAATCCGTTCTTGAGATACTTTTCCCGCAGTTGCATCAGATAAGCACGGATCGGCTCGATTTTTTTCAAATCCAATCCGGTATCATGCGGTGTTCCCTGCAAAGCTGCGATCATACTTTCGGTCGCCGGATGCGATGCCCCCATTGCCAGCGGACTAAGTGCTGTGTCGATACCGTCTGCACCTGCTTCGACCGCTTTCAGCAAGCTCATTGAAGCGATACCGGAAGTCATGTGGCTATGCAGACAAACCGGAATCTTGACCGCCTGCTTCAACGCTGTTACCAGTTCGGTCGCAACGCTTGGCGTGAGCAGACCTGCCATATCTTTGACGCAGATAGAATCCGCCCCCATTTCTTCCAGTTGTTTTGCATACGCAGCGAACAAAGCCACATCGTGGACCGGACTAAGTGTATAGCTGATCGCTGCCTGAACGTGGGCTTTTTCTTTTTTTGCTGCACGGATGGCTGTTTGCAGATTTCGTGCATCGTTCATGGCATCGAAAATACGCAGGATGTCGATGCCGTTGGCAACCGACCTTTGCACAAAATATTCCACAACGTCGTCTGCGTATGGATGATACCCGAGCATATTTTGCCCACGGAACAGCATCTGCAATTTTGTATTGGGCATTTCTTGACGCAACACTCGCAGTCTTTCCCACGGGTCTTCGTCCAAAAAGCGGATACAGGCATCAAAGATCGCACCGCCCCAGCACTCGACCGCCTCATACCCCACCTTGTCCATATCGGATAAAATGGGACGCATTTCATCTAAGGTCATGCGGGTGGCAAACAACGATTGGTGTCCGTCCCGTAATGCCACTTCGGTGATTTTTACAGCCTTTGCCATCTTCTACACCTCTTTTCATCGCAGCTCTACCAACACATCATCTACGTTTACAGTTGCGCCTTTGGTGCATCGCAGTGCAGCCACTGTTCCGTCTTTCGGTGCAACGATCTCATTTTCCATCTTCATCGCTTCCAAAACGACCAAAATATCGCCTGCTTTTACTGTGCTGCCAACAGCCGTTTTGATGTCCAACACAGTGCCGGGCATTGGGGCTTTCACCGCAGTAGCGTCTGCCGATACAGGCGGTACGGGGGCTTTTGGTTCCACAGCAGGCATCGCTGTGGGGGCATCTGCTGTCATCTCCTCCACTGTGACATCATACGCTGTTCCGTTCACTGTGATTTGAAACCGTTTCACATCAAACACCTCTATTTCCTGCGCTTTTGTGCGCTTTTTTACAACGCCATATTTCCGTGCTTTTTCGGCAGACGCTCGGCACGCTTGCTTTTCAAAATCCGAAGGGCTGCTGCGACCGTATCACGGATGGTCGATTCATTTGCTTTCATCTGGGCAAGTCCTGCACACAATACAGCATCCGCCGAACAGTACTCCATCATATATTCTGCTGCAGCCTGCTCGATTGCTTCCATGGGTTCGTCTTTCAATTCTTCATGGTGCAAAATCTCGACCGCTGCTTTCGGCTCGATGGGCGACACAACGCAGCCTTCGAGTGCAATGGTCAAATCTGCGTTGCACAGTGCGGTATAAAGCGGCCCTATCACCTTTCCTGCCAAAATCGCTACCTTTGCAGTAGTTGCATCAGCGTAAGTACCGGCAAGACGTGCTGGCTCACAAATACCGCCTGCCAGATCCTCACTGCTGTTTTTTACAAATCCTTTGTTATGTACCAAGGTCACCACAGGGATATTGTACGCATCACACAAACGGACAAATCGTGCGATTTTGGTTACACTTTCATGCTCCAAATAACGGTCGGAAGTAGCTACCACACCGACGGTTTCTCCCTCAATGGTCCCCAATGCGGTGTAGGAATTTCGGCTGCCGTAATGGGGGAACAACTCAAAATCACGATCGTGGTCGATCAGCGATGCACCTGCACGGATACGGCAGTAGTCCTGCATATCCAACGGTTTTTTCGGCGGTTGATACTCCAATGTTACACCGCAATCCAAATTGTTCATGGGCAAAAGCATGATCGCATCCCGTGCAGCAGAGATGGTCTGTTCAACTGTTTCGTACACAGCCGCTGCGACTCCCGCTTTTTCGGCGAACTCGGCACTGCCTGCTCCCTCCAATACATCTCCGTTGGCTTCGCTTACGAACGGTGCAGTGAGGAACAATTCTGCTTGCTTTGCCATCAAACAAAGGTCTGCGCTGGCTGCCTGAATCGCTGCTGTGCCCGCACAAGTACCCAGCACGACCGCAAGCTGTACCACAACACCCGAAATTTTTCCAATCGTTTGGGTCAGCTCACGGGTCGCTTTCAGTACCTGCAAGCCGTCCTCCAACTGCATTCCGATCGAATTGTAAAATGTAACGACAGGATTGCCTGTTTTTGCTGCAAGCTGTAACAGTTGCTGCATACACTGTACATCTTCAGGCTGCAATGCCTGCCCATTTTGACAAATGGCATAGGTCGGCTTTCCGTTTACTGCACCGTGCGCAGCACAAACCGCTGTTTGCTGAAGCAACTCGGTATATTCGTTGTCAAAAAACAATGTAAAGATTTGTGATTGCTCTAAACAATTCATCTGCGGTTTCCTTTCTTTTTGCGTTTTTATCGGCGATGTGTACGGTTATTTGCAGTATGTTTTTTCTGCTTTGCGGCTTTTTCCGCCTTGCGCTGTTCAGCAGCAGCCTGTTGGCTGACAGTGCGGGCTTTTGCCTTTCCCTTTACCGCAGCAGCACGCAGTGCGTTCAGTTCACTTTTGGTCAACTCACGGTATTGACCGGGCTGAAGCATTCCCAACTTTACCGCACCCATTGCATTTCGACGCAAACGGATGACCTCAAGCCCAACCGCCTCGCACATTCTGCGAATTTGGCGATTTTTACCCTCACGAATGGTCATTTCCATGACTGTTCGCTCCGGCTCGTCCACAACGACCTGAATCACCGCCGGCTGTGTCACACTGCCATCTTCCAACTTTACGCCCTCGGTAAGCTGCATGATTTGCTCCTCGGTGGCGTGGGGACGAACCGTCACACGGTACAATTTGCTGACTCCATGCGAAGGATGGGTAAGCAGATTGGCAAAATTGCCGTCGTTGGTAAACAACAGCATTCCCTCGCTGTCTTTGTCCAGACGTCCGACCGGAAAAACACGCACAGGCAGGTCGGTAAGCAGATCCATAACCGTTTTTCTTCCACGCTCATCGCTGGTGGTAGTGATAAATCCACGGGGTTTATTCAACATAATATACATATGTTCTTTGGTTTTGGGGATATAGATACGTTGACCATCCACCGTCAGAAGATCTTTCATGGTATCCATTTTATCACCCACGCTGACCGGTCGACCATTCAGTTTTACTCGTCCTTCACGGATGATCTGCTCGGCTGCACGTCGGCTGCAAACGCCCTGCTCGGACAGTACCTTTTGAATTCTAACATCTCTCATTCTTTATTCTCCTCGCTTGTTTCTTTGGGTTGCTTTTTCACAAGTGCGGTGATTTTATCCATCATTTCCGGCATCAGCCCCAGCGCACGGTCGATGTTGTTAGAGGTATCGCTCAACTGCATCAAACGAACATTTCCGCCGGGCTGGATGACCAAAAATGCAACCGGCGAGATGGTGACACCGGCACCACTTCCACCGCCGAACAGGTCTTTGGTGGTCTTGGTGGGCAGATCACTGCCCCCCGAAGCAAAACCGAATGTCACTTTCGATACAGGCAAGACGGTGATGCCGTCGGGCATACTGATGGGATTGCCAATAATGGTGTTGGAATCTACCATCTGACGGATTTTTTCCATTGTAATATCCATCAAGCTTTTGATTGGATGTTCTGCCATTTCTTTTTCCTCCTTGGGGTTTGATTTTTCAATTTACAGTATCTTTTTTTGTTTGAGTTGAATCAATGTCCAAATCGCTGCAATACAAAATACGAATATACTCGCCGTCAACTTGACTCTTATTCGTTCTTGCCCCTCGTATTCCCCTTGAAAATCGGGAATCAAATCCAACTTTCGCAGCCGAAACTGCATCAGATTCGATAGTAGCGCACAGATACCACCGATTCTTGCGTTCCATTTTCCAAACGAAACAGCGGTGTCTGCTGCATCCTGCCCTCGGATAGGAAAACGAATCCAGAGAGAGAGCCAAATTCCTTTCATCACGATCCCGATGGCTCCTCTTGCTGTTTCCAATATCGAAAGAATCTGCTGAAAATCAATTTTACGCTTTGAAGGTGATGATTTTGAACCTGGCTGTGTGGCAGGTTCTTCTTTTGGTTGTGGAGGAGCTGGGACAGCTTCTTTCGGTTTTTCAGGTGCGACCGTTTTCGTGTGTGGTCGTTCGTCCTGCTTTGCCTCGATCGACGGTGCTTGTTCCTTAACAGGAGCGGCTTTTTCCTGTTGTGGTTCAGGTATCGGCTGCTTGGTTTCGTCTGTGTCTTCTTGGTCTAAGCCCAACAAGCGTTTCAGCCAGTTAGGGACAGGATAGAGTTTTATCGGAATCCCAAACAGAACCAAATGGACAACATATTCTTGATGTTCATATACCACATCGACCGAAATCGGAACCAACAAAAACAATAATCCAAGAGCGACGAGCACTCCTAAAAGAATCCCAATCACCTTTAGCAGAAACAATAGCACTGCTCCGACCGCAGACAATACCGCCATCATATAAACTCCTCCGACGGAAGTTCTTCCTCAAATAACGAAACTTGTTCCGGTGCCGATGGTGCCTGAATCTCCCCTTTATGCTCATGCAAAGGGGGCAATTCTTCCAGCCCCGACAAACCGAATGTGCGAAGAAATACGTCGGTAGTCCGAAAACTGAGCGGTCTTCCGGGTAGATCCAATCGTCCTGCTTCCTCTACCAGCCCTTTTTGTATCAGTTTCTGAATCGTGGAAGAAGAATCCACCCCTCGCACCTGCTCGACAAATGCACGTGAAACCGGCTGATTGTATGCGATGATCGCCAACACTTCCAACGCAGCCGGCGATAAGGGAGTGTTTTTTTTGGTTGCCATAACAGTTTGTATCATCGACAGGTATTCGGTTCGTGCTGCCATCTGCCAACGATCTTCTAACTGCAACAGACAAATCCCCCGCCCCTGACGACTGTATTCCGCCTTTAAGTTTACCAGTGTCTGCTGTATTTCAAACACATCCGCCCCCACCGCTTGCGCAATTTGTTGCGCACTGATGGGCTCGGCACAAGCGAACAAAATCGCTTCTACCGCTGCACGGTATCGTTTTTTATCCATGTCTTCTGTACTCCTTATTGCTCCGCACTGCTATGTGCCTGTTTGTGCTTACGGTTTCCCAACGTCAGATGCTCTTGCTCATCAATCGTCAATCTACCGGCACGTACCAACTCGAGAACAGCCAAAAAAGTGGCGACCGTTTGACTTTTGCTATTTGATTTTGAAAACAACTGCTTCAAACAGCTAAATTTGCCCGACACCAGACTTCGCAATATGAAAACGACCCGTGAACCGACCGATACAAATGGCGCTGTCACGATCGGCTCGAACTGCTGCTGCGTCGGCTCTCGGCGCAAAACGGTCTTTCCCATCGCACTGCGCAGTGCATCACGCAACAAATATGCGGGATGGTGCAATGTATAGGTCATATCCTGCTCTATCTGCATGGGCTTGCGCAACGTACAGCTAATATCCCGTTCCCACTGCTTCAGCTGTTGTGCGACCTGTTTGCACTGGCTGTACTCGATCAGTTCGCCGGTCAACTCCTGCTTCATGCGTTCCGCTTCCTCGCTTTTAGGCAGTAGCAGATAGCTTTTCATCTGTACCAAACGTGCAGCCATTTCAATAAATTCGCTGGCAAGCTCCATTCGATTTTGTTGTACCGTTCGAATGATCTGCGTGTACTGGTCGATGAGTGTGGTAATCTCAATATCATAAAGGTCCATCTTGTTTTTGCTTACAAGGTGTAAAAGCAAATCTAACGGTCCCTCAAATTCCTCTAAATGAAAAGTTAAAGCTTGTTCCAATCCCTATAATCTCCTTAACTGCTCCAAACAGGATCGTCATCCCATCGGAATAAATGCGGTTGCACGGTCGATCAGTGCTATCATAAAATTATTTGCAAGATACAACGGGGTATCGAGCATTCCGGTAAACACCAGTATGAACACCGCCAGCATCAAGTAACGCTCGTATTTCATTACCGCAAAATAAAGCTTCTGCGGTAAAAACAACAACAAAATTCTGCTTCCGTCAAATGGTGGAATTGGAATAAGGTTGAAAATAGCCAAAGAGATATTCAACTGAACAAACACCGAAAAAAACAGATACACGTAGCCTAGTACACTTGAAAGTTCTATGTTGATAAAAAGCAGCTGCACGATTGCTCTATCCGATAGTTTTAACAGAATCATGCCAAAATATGCCAACAACAAATTGCATACCGGACCTGCTGCTGCCGAAATCGCCATGTCCCGTTTAGGGTTTTGAAACCTTGTCGGACTTGCCGGTACCGGCTTTGCCCAACCAATACCTGCCACCACCATACACAGTGCGCCCCATAAATCAAAATGGGCGATTGGGTTTAAAGTCAGACGCCCATAATTCTTCGCAGTAGGATCACCCAATTTGTAAGATACAAAAGCATGAGCCGCCTCGTGGGCAGGGATAATCAGAAGCATTGCAATGGCACGAATAATATAGATTGGTAACATACGTTACTCCTTTCGGGATAAAACAGGATCTAGTACAAATCCGTGTTAATATTATACCTTTTTTTACAATCCTACACAAGCCATCTGGCAATTCAAATAAAATTTTTAACACCCGTTTCATCTTTCCCCTTTTATTTACAAATTTCAGCAACTCGAAAAATTTTTTGAAAAAAGTATTGCAATTTTCGAAATTATTTGGTATTATAGGTAGGCAAGTTTGAATAGAGGAGGTGCAGCAAGTGGCAAAGTGTGATTGTTGTGGCAAAGGCGTGACCTTCGGCATCCAGGTTTCTCATTCTCATCGTCGTTCTAACCGTACTTGGAAGCCCAATGTCAAGCGCGTTAAGGCTATCGTAGACGGTTCCCCCAAGTACATCTACGCCTGCACCCGTTGCCTGCGCTCTGGCAAGGTTAACCGCGCTCTGTAATTTGCGTGGAGCAGAAAACAATATGAACAAAAGCTGATTCTAAAAATAGAATCAGCTTTTTTCTTTTTTACGAATAGGCATAAAATTATCTTGCAGATATTGCAACCTTGCAGCTTTAAGAAAAATGTTTCCCTTTGCCTTTTACTTTTTTGTTTCATATTTTTTCGTTAAAGCACTTGCCTGTTCGCTTTCAAAACTCAAGTTCACTTTTGAATCTATACGAATTACCTTGAGCCATTGAATATTGAAAACAGTATATTTTCAAATAAATTTCATATCATTGAGATAAAAAGTAATTTGCATTTTTACAAAAAAAGAAACCCCTCTGAGAAAGCCTCAG
>CALWZD010000034.1 GCA_944385945.1 uncultured Anaerofilum sp.
CATCATGGGTGAAGGTGCTGTGGATAGGATCGCAACCTGTCCCTATGCTGAAACAGGCATCGCAGCAACCTTTGCACTCTTGAGCGAATAATAGCTGCCCAACGGGAATTGGGACGAGTAAGCTGCCACAGCTGGCGGCTCCACGTTCGGTGGTAACAACTATGTTCTATTTCATTAGGAAATAGAATATAGGAATATGCTTGAAAAAATTCAAGCGTATTCCTATATTTCCTTTGGAGCTAGTGACGTGACTTGAACACGCGACCTGCTGATTACGAATCAGCTGCACTACCGACTGTGCTACACTAGCAAAATATTGCAAATTTACTTATGACGTAACGATGAGATTATACCACGTCACTGTCAAAAAGTCAATATGTGAATTTTAAAAATGGTACTGTTCATTTTTTTGTGTGTATGATATAATAAATTATTTGAAATTCCACATTCAAACAGCTTGCATTTATAAACTCGAACGACTTCGTTCGGACTGGTTCGTGAACTTCCCAGTATAAAAAACCAAGTATCTCAAAAACATGAAAAGGAGATTGGAGAATGAATGCAAAAAAAGTAATTGTGGATTGTGATCCGGGAATTGATGATTCTTTGGCTTTGATGCTTGCTTTGTCGATGCCCGAAATTGAAGTGGTCGCAATCACCGTCGTCTGCGGAAATGTTCCTGTGGACAAAGGCGCAAAAAACGCAAAATTGATACTGGACTGGATGGGACGTACAGACATTCCGGTCTATATCGGAGAGGAAAAGCCTCTGCATCGCCCTTACATTGATGCTATGGACACACATGGGCAAGACGGTTTGGGCGAATCGGGGTATTTGCCACCGGAAATTCAGTGCGAACCTTTGGATGCTGTTTCTTTCCTTTCCGAAACACTGCGTACCCAAAGCGATATTTCTGTAATTGCTTTGGGACCACTTACCAATTTTGCACGTTTACTGGAAAAAGACGTGCAGGCTTTCTGCAACATTCAAGAATTTGTTTCTATGGGTGGTAGTTATCGCTCACATGGAAATTGTTCGCCCGTTGCCGAATACAACTATTGGTGTGATCCCGACGCAGCTGCGGCAGTATACGAAGCATATGCATCTTTACCGCAGCTGAAAGACAAGAAAATCCATATGGTCGGTTTAGACGTTACACGAAAAATCGTACTGACCCCGAATATTTTGGAGTATATGCAGTGCGTTCATCCTGTTTGGGGTGAAAGGATCAAACGGATCACCCGTTTCTATTACGATTTTCACTGGAAACAAGAGGGAGTTATCGGCTGCGTGATCAATGACCCCCTTGCAGTTGCCTACTTTGTCCATCGCTCGCTGTGCAGTGGATTTGATACTTACACAGCTGTCGAAACACAAGGCATCAGTTACGGACAGACCTTGTGTGACACTTATAATATCTGGAATCGAATACCAAACAGTCACGTGCTTACACAAGTAGATGTAAAATCGTTTATGCATTTATTTTTATGCACCGTGTTGAAAGCAGACCCCCATCAAGCAGAACAGGTTTTATGTCAAATCCTCACAAAGGAGGCACTGGCATGAAAAAATATAAAATTACTCCGTCGCAAATTGCATTTTTAGCCATTGCTACTGCACTGAATTTAGTTGGGGGAAGTATTGCACTTGTGTTGAAGCTTCCGTTTTATCTGGATACACTTGGCACTTTTCTTGCTGCATTTGCTATGGGGCCTGTGTACGGAATGATTCCCGGTCTGTTAAGCGGAATTATTTCGGGTGCGACTACCGATGTGTACGCTTTCTTTTATTTACCTGTTCAAATGATTACAGGGTTTGTCGCAGGTCTTTTGTTGCACAGTGAGAACCGACGCAAACAAAAAGCATTACTTGCGCTCTATGCCGTATTGATCACTTTGCCGGGTACCATCGTTTCCTCTTGTATTACCGCTTTCTTGTTTGGTGGTATTACTTCTTCGGGTTCTTCGATCATCGTCCAATTTCTGCATGGAATGGGGATGGACTTGACCCTGAGCGTATTTTGTGTACAGGCTATAACCGATTACATCGACCGAGTTTTTATGATTTCGGTTGCCACGGCTGCGATGGCATTTTTGCCGGATATGATATTAGGTCGGATTCGACACCAGCATAACAGTTAAACTCCATACCAAAATAATAACCTGATTCCTATTACAATTAGCATTAATTATATAGGAATCAGGTTTTATTTCGTGTGATTTTTATTTTTATATTAAAATTATTTGTTGTGAAGAATAACCAAATATTCTTTTCCCCTCTGCATTTTATGTACAATCAAAAAGAGATTTGTTCATAAATCCTCTCACAGTTTCAACACATTCCTTATCAGTGGCATTTTTCTGGATAGATTAATGTTGTATCTCTTTGTGTTTATACACTTGTAATTTTATGAATATTCTGTATATTAGTAATTGGAATCTCTCGCTTATCCACTTAAACAAGGAGAAACAACTTGGACACACTTGATCAAAATTTAGTACAATTCGTTCCCAGGGAACGACAATTTTTATTTCTACA
>CALWZD010000035.1 GCA_944385945.1 uncultured Anaerofilum sp.
TCCCTGCACTCCCGGATGCGTTGTGTCACCTGCCACTAAAAGGGTGCTGCCCTCTTGCTCTGCCGTTTGAGCAATGCGATGGATCTTTGCCACAAACGGACAGGTCGCATCGTGCATTTGGCTGCATCTGCTGCGAACCTGCTGCTCTACTGCGTTCGAAACGCCGTGGCTTCGAATCACCGCTTCGTAGCCCTCTGGGATCTCCTCGGGCGAATTGGCGATGACTACACCTTTTTCCGTCAAATCTGCAACACATTGCGGATTGTGGATGAGCGGTCCCAATGTGGCTACTTTATGCCCTTTGCTCAAGAGGTCATAGGTCAATTCCACTGCACGGTTGACACCAAAGCAGAATCCTGCTGTTTTTGCTTTAATGATTTCCATCCTGTTGTTCCTCCTGACCCTGCTTTTTCTCCAACATCTCTATGCGCTGCCGGTCTTTCAAACGCTGTTGTTCTGTGGTGTTTTCCAAGTACATCGTTTCCCATTGCTGTTGAAGCCACGACTTTGCATTGCGCAACGCCTGCGCACTTTTCTCTGCCCCATCAAGCCCCAACTGTTCACAGGGAACAGGCTCACCAAAGACGACGGTCACCTTGCTAAACAGCTTCGGTTTCCCTGCCTCATAAATGACCCGACACGCCACCAGATCTGCTTTTGCAGCACCTGCTACTACGAATGCGCCACTTTTTGGTTTTGCGGGAAAGCCTGTTTTGCTGCGTGTGCCTTCGGGGAAAATAAGCAGTCCTTTGCCTTTTTTCACATCATTGATCGCCTGATCAATGACCTGCGTATCGCCCTTTCCACGGTGGACAGGGATCACTCCCATCGCTTTAAAAAAAGCACTGATAAAAGGATGGATTTGGAACAATTCTTCCTTTCCAATCACCAACATCTGCGGCTCCCAAACACGGCTCAGCACGATAAACAGCGGGTCAACTGCCGAAATGTGATTCGGACAAAGCACATAACGCCTAATTCCTTTTATTTTTTCTTTGCCAACTGCCTTGATACGAAACAGCAGATGCCAAACGACCCACAAAACAGTAGCTACGATGCGATACGCCATCACATATTCTCCTTTTGCTGTGCAATTCTGGTCTGAATCAGGGAAAGCAAGGCATCGAAGCTTTGCTGCAAGGTCATATCCGAAGTGTCTACCTCAATGGCATCCGGTGCTTTTCGCAGGGGTGCCGTTTCCCGATGGATGTCCTGCCAGTCACGCTGTTCAATGTCTGTTTTTACCTGTTCAAAAGTCACCTTGTCCCCTTTTTCTACCAATTCCTTATATCTGCGTTCGGCTCGTGCCTGTACGCTTGCAGTGAGGAAAATTTTTAAGGTAGCATTGGGCAAAATAACCGTGCCAATATCTCGACCATCCATCAAAATATCGTACTTCTGTGCCATATCCCGTTGCAGATCCAGCAAAAATTGACGCACTTGTGGCTGCGAAGCAACTGCACTTGCTGCCATGCCGGCATCTTCCTTTCGAATCTCCTGCGAAACATCTTCATCATTTAGATAAATATGTTGGTTGCCGTCTTCGAATGCAAGCCGAATTGCGATTTCACCCAAACACGCACCTACCTGTTGTGTGTCGTTCAGGTCGATTCCTTTGCGCATTCCGTAAAGCCCAATCGAACGATACATCGCACCTGTGTCAACATAAATAAAGCCCAGCTCTGCTGCCAGTCGCTTTGCCAAACTGGATTTTCCTGCCCCCGAAGGCCCATCAATCGCAACCGATACCATAATTCTCTCTCCTTATCTAGGGGCTTTCTGAAAAGTCGAAATTTTCATCCTTTTCTACAAGAAGTAGTGTCTGTGGCGTTACCAATGCTCGGAATCCACAAAGGATTCCTGCGCTTGTTGCCTTACAGCCCCTCACTTCTTGCGAAAATCTGTGCATTTCTTTGTTTTCAGAAATGCCCTAATCATTCCAATCACTTGTTTCAAAGTTTTCGGCAAATCCTCTTGCCGCCGCCATTGCAGTGGCAAATGCGATTTGCAAATTATATCCTCCGGTGTAAGCATCCACATCCAGCACTTCACCCGCAAAATACAGTCCCTGTATCTTTTTGGATTCCATCGTGCGTGGAGCGACCTCTTTCACCGGAATACCGCCCGAAGTGATCACGGCGTGTTCCAAATCTCCCCGTTGGCGGATTTGCACAGCAAAATGCTTCAACAGTTTTACCAGTTCCAACCGCTTTGTTCGGTCGATTTGGTTTACCCGCATTTCGGTGTCGATTCCCCATCGTTCCAGCAAAATGGGCTGCATCTTTGCCGGAACCAATTTTTGCAGACAGTTCACCGCATTTTTTCCAGCCAGAAGTTCAAAATCACGTGTGATACGAGCATATAGCTGTTCTTCCGTCAAAGCCGGCTTCAGGTCGATCACTGCTTGATAGCTGTATTTTTTCAAATCCCTAATCCAAGCACTTGCCGAAAGCACAAGCGGCCCCGAAATTCCAAAATGGGTAAAAAGCATTTCGCCTTGTTCTTCAAAAACAGTTTTCCCATTTTCTTGTAATGCAAGCGAAACATTTTTCAGTGCAAGTCCCATCATTCGTTTGCACTCGTCGCCACTTGTAACTAGGCTTACCAAACTTGCGACCGGCGGAACCAGTGTATGCCCAACCTGCTGTGCCAGACGATACCCATCGCCTGTGCTGCCGGTAGCAGGATAGGAAACGCCGCCTGTGGCGATCAAAACACCGTCGCCGACGAGCGTTTTTCCATCTGTCGTCTTTACACCTACTACCCGTTCCTCCTGTACTACTAAGCTTTGCACGCTTGCCTTTACAAGTCTTGCCTTTCCACTCCAACGACACAGCGCAGAACGAACATCTTCTGCTCGGTCGCTGACCGGAAACACCCTTCTTCCTCGCTCTGTTTTCAGCGGCACTCCCAGCGACTGCATCCACTCCATTGTTTTTTCGGGGGGGAATGCAGAAATACTGGAATACAAAAAGCGGGGATTTGTGCGCACATGACGCAAAAACTCCTGTTCATCACAATTATTGGTGATGTTGCAGCGACCTTTACCCGTCACCAAAATTTTTTTGCCGGGCAACTCGCTATGCTCCAACATGGTAACTTCGCAGCCAAGACGCACTGCCTCGCCCGCAGCGGTCATACCCGCTGCACCTGCACCGACCACGATCAAATGCGGCATTCGTCGACTTCCTTTCTCTGGTGTGCTAAAAATATTTTATGGCTTCTCGATCGTTGCAAATGCATCGTCGGGCCAGAATCTTGCGATCGACTCCGAAGAACAATGCAGACCGTCATAAAAGTCTATTTGGGTCATTCCACATTCATAGGGACTATAAGAACCAACTACCTTGATTTGTTTTTCCTGTGCCAATTCACGCAGCAAAGGCTCTACCGAAAGAATCTCGACATAGTTGTCGGTCTGGGTCACCATATGGTCGTAGTAGGCATTATTGAAAGGGGATAAAAACAGCACGACCTCTCTGCCGTCCTGTTTCAATTCGTCCAAAAATAAGGAAAGCTGTTTGTACAAGGTCTGGCTGATGCCGTCAAATTTCGACATCAGTTCCGGCTTAAACAAAATATAGTTTTTTACTCTGTCGTACATATTTTCATCGGTAACATTGCGAAGTTCCGCACCATACCCGTAGCTTCCGTCTGCCCGTCGAATATCTGTTTCTGTATAGAATTCTGTGGTGGGGATAGGAGCTTTTGTATTTTGAAGCCCCTGCTGCAAGTACACGACACTGCTTTGAAAGTAAACAAGGCTGAATGCTTGGCTCAGCTTTTCCAGTTTTACCCGCCAGTTGCTTTCACTTGCAAGGCTCGGCAGCTGATTTTCCTTACAAAATTGCACATATCCATCGGTCATTGCACGGTTATCTAAACATCCCTCTGCCAACATCCACGGGTCCATCGTGAGCAGTACCCGTTTGGGGCTTTGCCCGCTTTGCAGCATCAAACGCCAAATCGAGATACAATCCCGCAGGTCGGAGCCGGTCACTCCGGCACAAAAGGTGTTTTCATCGCCGATAATGTCTTTGGTAAGCTGCATACTGTGACTGGAGCCTAACAACAAGGTGTCGATGGTCATTGTGGTATTCTCAGCGTATTCTCGAATCAGCGACCGATCGTCCATATTTCGGATATTCGATGCATTTTGACCGCTCGCCATGATCTGCGCCACCTCCTGCTCGTATCCCACCTGCAGGATATTCGCAGGGTCTGCATAGTAGTTCACCCCAACGATCACCGCAATGAACGGCAAGAACACCAAAAATGCGCCGATCAATTTTTTCATATATTTTCTCCTCTCCGATTAAAACTGTCGATAGATAAAAGAGGATTGCCCCAGGATTCCATAAAATGCCAGTGCAAACAGCTGTGCATAATATGCAGCCCAGCGGATCAACGGCTTTTGCTGATGCAGCCAAGTGCCCACTGTTTTTCCTTGTTTTTCTGCGGCATATTCCACCCATTCCACGATGGCACAACCGCCACCCACCAACAGGATAGCAGTTCTTCCGATGCCCATCGTTTTCAATCCGGTAATGATCGCTGTCGGTGAGGTCAGTGTTTGTACCCATCCGCTAAAAAGCCCCGTATAGATCTGCACTGCCTGCTGAATATCCTGCGCACGGAAAAACACGATGCAAACCGTAAACAATGCATAGACACAGCCACATTGGATGACCGCTTTTAAAAACCGACTGCGATAAAGAGGGTTCTTTTTTTGCAGCTTTTCACGATATGGTATGCTCGCTTTGCTTGCGACCATCAAAAGACCGTTCAGCAGACCCCAAATCAGAAAGTTCACGGTAGAGCCATGCCAAATGCCACTGATAGCAAATATAATGATGACATTCAAATAAGTTCTCAGCGTACCTTTGCGACTTCCGCCGAGCGGAAAGTAAATATAATCCCGTAAAAAAGAGGTCAGGCTGATATGCCAACGCTTCCAAAGTTCATTGTAATTTCGGGCTGCAAAAGGACGGCGGAAGTTTTCCATCACTTTAAAGCCCAATGCTTGCATGATGCCAATAGCAATGTCGGAATAACCGCTGAAATCCATATACAACTGATAGGAATACAACAGCGATGCCAACAGCAAAAAGGGACCTGTGAAATTTTGCACATCGCTGTAAACGACTGTGACCATATTTCCAATGGTGTTTGCAAGGACGAACTTTTTGAAAAAGCCCCAAAGCATTCTACTCAACCCTTCTGCAAGTGCATCGTAACGATAGGCAGCCGGCTGTTCGATCTGCTCCAACATATTTGTGGCACGTTCGATCGGTCCCGAACTGATTTGCGCAAACATACTGACGAAAACCGCATAGCGGATAAGATTGGTTTCGGCATTGCACTTTTTTCGGTATACATCCACGAGGTACCCGATCATCGTGAAGCTAAAAAAGCTTACCCCAAGCGGAGCAAGGATTTGCAGCCTGTAATCACAGACGATGCGAAGAAAGGTCGCAAAGTATTTAAAGTACAAAAGCAGTCCCACGAACAGTGTAACGCTTGTTCCCAGTAAAATTTTCCGTCTTGCCGAATGTTGGGTGTGCTGTATCCACAACGCAGCCCCCCAACTGAGCAAAATGCAACAAATAAGAAGCCCGACCCACTGGACGCCACCCACGGCATAAAAGATAATATTTGCTGCCAGCAACAAAACAGGCTTTGCTTTTTTAGGCAAATTGTGATAAAAAATAAGTATCGCTGCAAAAAACGCAAGAAAAACACCCGATTGAAATTCCATTCTTTTTCCTTTCCGACAAGCAACTGCCTTTATATTATTTATCACCGTTATTGTTATGGAAAACATACTTCTGGCTGCGTGTTTTGGGCAAAGATGCTTTCTTTCCCTTTACAACACGCCAACGAAACACATCCGGGCCCTGCACCGATGCATACGGCCACATCTTGCGTGTTTTTGAACGATAACGGTAGCTTTTTGTACTGCGCAGCTGTTGTGTATGTTTTTTCCCGAGTTTCCACGCATAGACCACCCCAAAACCGCCACCGACCAAAATGGCAGTATACATCAAAATCATCTGCGGGTCAAATCCGCTTATCCTACCGCTTCCTGCAAGATTATCCGGAATCAACCCCACGTATTCCGATAGCATTCCGTCCATTCCCACAAATTCCATCGGATAATCGCCTATTTGTATTGTGGAGCCTGCGGCATCTTCCAGCCAAACGTGCATATTTGCTGTAAAAGGCTGCCCCAGCGTGTACAGGTCGGGGCTTTGTATTTCACAGCGCAGGTTATCGGCTGTATATGCATTGTTGATATAAATCGTTGTCGGCTGTGTGCGCAAGGTGACTGTGCCAAGCGGATCGCCACCGCCCTGGATCGAGATTTCTTTTGTGGCAAGTACATCTGTGGAAATAGGGGTAAACTCGTTGAATCCGTATTCAAACAGGGCAGCAGCTTCGGTGAACTTAACATATTTCGTCAAGCTATTGAGCAATACGCAGATAAGCTGTCTGCCATCCTTTTCTGCCCATGACACAAATGTTTGTCCTGCGGGTGTAGTCCAGCCGTTTTTACTGCCCAGTGCATAATCGTAGGCATACTTCCCACCCAATCGCATCCAATCGGCGGTAGAAAAATAACGCACTTCGGGCTGCAAATTCGTCGGTTGCATCTCGTAGCTTTCGGAACGGAATACCTCCTGAAATCCGGGAACCGTCAACGCCCAGCGTGTGATTTTTGCCATATCTTCAGCGGTAGTATAATGATTTTCATTATGCAGACCGTGACCGTTCACAAAATGTGTATTGGTGCAGCCCAGTTCCGCCAGCTTTTGGCTGAAAACTGCTTCGGCATTGCTGATGCTGCCACAAACGTATTCCACCAGCACATTTGCTGCATCGTTTCCCGATGCCAGCATCGCAGCATAAACCATATCTGCAATGCTCACCACCTCGCCCTCTTGCAGCGCAATGTGGGACGACCCTTGTTCGATGGAATACACTGCATCGTGGCTGACCGTAAGCTGAATAGCGGTATCATTTTGGCATTTTTCCAGTGCCATCGCAACTGTGAGGATCTTGGTGATGCTCGCAGGGTACATGGTTTGTCGTCCAAGCTGCTCGTCCAGTATCTGTCCGGTCGAAACATCCATGATGACCCAACTGGTGGCGGTGATGCCTTCCGGCTGTGCCGACACAGCTTGTGGTTTAAAAGCGATGCTTGCTGCAACTGCTACTGCTGCAGCTATTTTTACAACGGGTTTTATCTTTTTCGAAATATATCCAAGAATCTTGATTGAAAAATCTCTCATCTATAACGTCCTTTACCCAGAGTATGATATACCCGCAGGCATACCCTTTTTATTATAACTTGTTTTCGTTTATTTTCGCAAGTATTCGAACTATTTTTTTGATGATTGCGTAAAATTTTCGTTTTTACTAGGAGGACTTATGAAAACTTTTGAAGGAATGAGCAAGGCGCAAGCAAGACAAGCTGCTGCAAAAATACTTTCCGACTACAACACAGGGTCGCTTTCTCTGATTGGGCAAAAAATTTGCCGTACGATTTTGTGTTTGTCTGCCTATCGTACAGCACATACCGTATTTTGTCATGTTTCCACCGAAAAAGAGCCATCTACCACTCTGCTTCTGCATCAAGCACTTGCAGACGGTAAACGGCTTGTAGTTCCAAAATCAGAACCAAACGGAATCCTGCGAATGTTTGCGATCGAACGGCTTTCACAGCTTGCTGTGGGGCGATTTGGCATTTTGGAGCCTGTCGGCGGTATCGAAGTCACTGCATCACAAATTGATTTTTCGGTCATTCCCTGCGTTGCCATGTCGATTTGCGGGGAGCGTTTAGGGCATGGATGCGGATATTATGACCGCTTTCTTGCCCAATATTCAAATTTTTGTGTTGCTGTCTGTCCTGCCGATATGCTGGTTTCCAAACTGCCTGTCGACCCGCACGATCATTCGATTCCTATGATCGTGACCGAAAAAGGGATCGTTTTTACCTCATGTCATAACGAGCGTGTGTAAAGCATCGGTTGGAGCTGTTCGCCCTCAAGTGCCAGTTGCAGTGTTTGTTGGACTTTTTCAAAATCTGCCTGCAAACTGGTGGGTTTGGATTTGTAATCGTCTTGACCGAACGGTACGAAGTAATAGTGTTTTCGATTGAGCAATTCCCCAATATTTTTGGCAGAACCGCTCAGACCGTCATTGGTCGAAAGTGCGATGACTACCGGTTTTCCTCCCCGCAGCATACTTTTTGCAGCCATTGTCACTGGTCCATCTGTGACACCCATCGCAAGTTTTGCCAGTGTATTGCCGGTGCAAGGTGCGATCAACAGAATATCCGCCATATTTTTCGGACCCAGTGGCTCCACCTGTTGAATGGTAGTAAGCGGTGAAGTTTGCGCTATATCTTCTACGGTTTGCTTCCAATGTTCTGCTGTTCCAAATTTGGTGTCCATCGTTGCTGCATTCTTGCTCATGATCGGGATGAGTTTTGCCCCTTGCTGCTGCAACTGCTCCAAAACGGGAACGACCTGCGAAAAGGTACAGAAACTACCACACATAGCCACGGCGATGCGTATATCTTTCATATAATCTCCCCACTTTCTAATAAAATCTGATGGATGGTTTGTCCGAGGATTTCTCCGGCGGTATCGGGGGTATGTATTGGTGGCAACCCTCTTGCCCACTCTAACTGCAACCCCATCTTTTCAGCTGTTTCAAAATCAAACCCTCCGGGAGTGCTTGCCAAGTCGATCATAAAACATTGTTTGTCTATGTTTTGCAGCACTTCCTGCCCAAAAAGCAGAGATGGTACGGTATTTATAATAATGTCGCTCGTTTTCACTGCATAGCACAACTGTGTGATTGCGATGGTTTTGCACCCCCACGCCTGTGCTTCGGCACGTTGCCCTGCATTTCTTGCTGCAACAGTCACTTTTGCGCCCAGTTCCACACAATGCCTTGCAAGCAATTTTCCAATCCTCCCAAACCCTGTAATCAAAACGTTGCTGTTCCATATCGTTTTCTTTCTGGATGCCATGATGATCTTTAAACACGCTTCGGCAGTGGGAACAGCATTCAGCATTACAAATTCTTCACGTTGAGCATAATCTTCCAAGCGATACCCTTGTCCTGTGATGCGGTCGATCGCCGAATCCGACGGCATCCCTGCCAAAATCATCCCCCCCGGCTTGACCGTACGCAGTAAAAACTCCAGTTCTTCCATCGACGGACAAAACGGCATCTGAACCACCAGTACATCTGCCGGCACTTTTTCGCTGGGCGATACCACACAACAACCATTTGCTTGCAGCCATGCCGCTGCTGCCTTTTGTCGTCCGTCTTTTCGATTTACCGCAATCATCACCAATGCACACTCCCTCTCCTGTTACATTTTGTTTTCCTTATCATATGTAACAACCATTGTTTGTGTGCCATATGCAACTACAAGATACTCGGATTTTCTGACAAGAAAAAGGTCTGGATTTGGGCAAACGCCACAAATCCAGACCTTTTTATTTTTGAAGAATTTTTTCGACAGCCACACTTGCTGCCATTTTTTCTGTTTACCCGATGCTTCTCGAAAAAACGGGGCGCAATTCCCCACTTTCCTGAATCGCACTTGCATCCAGTTGCCCTTTGTCGCTTACGCTTAACTCCTGTGTGAGGATCCTCGCTGTAAACTGTATTTTATAACTCAGTTCATTTTCTGTGCCAAGTTTGACCAAGATTCGATCTTGATACCAAAATTGCAGTTCCATAGAATCGGACACACTCACCCGTGTGACATCTTCCCGAATGCCCCATTTTTCAAGCAACGAAAGCATATTTTCCAGATGCCTTGCACGTAGCAGCGCATCCTCCTGCGCCAGTTCTTGTGCAAGCTGTTTTTCCTGTTCAAGCTGAGCGATGCGTTCCTCCTCCGTTAAATTTTCCTGTCCCAAAATGCCAGCCTCGTCCACCGGTTCCGCATCGGGTTCAAACACCAGTTGCGTACCCAGTTCGGCAGTTATTTTGCCCAGTTCCAACACAACAAGAGATTGTGGCTGTGACGAAGAAATATCGATGACTTTTTGGTTCGCACTCAGCACCGCCCAACCCTCGTCCAGCTGGACACAAAACGTAGGTACTGCAATGGACGCCCCCACTGCCAGTGTATTAGGCAATTTATAACGGATAGCGACATTTTCTAAGTAGGGACACTGCTTTTCTACTGCTTGCATCATTTGTTCCAAATCCAGTTCAAACAAATTTTCGCCCGCCTGTACCTGAAGCAGTTCCACCACAGTTCCGACCGTGTAGCCGGTTTGGTCGAGGGGTTGTTCTTCCCCTACCTCTTTTGCCCCTTGGTGCATGATTTCGGGCGGTTGGGTCGGCTGTGGGGACGGAGTAGGCTGTTGTTCCTGCTGCTCTGTGGACGATGACTGAGTTTCCGATGCCGCTGTATCGGAAGCGGCTTCACTTTCTTCTGTTGCATCTGTATGTTCGGAGGCATCTTCCTCCTGTTCGAACGGCTGCACACTGGGCAAAACATAGTGGAACTTTTGCTCACCGATCTCCAACCGCACACCGTTTACCTGAAACAAAAGTTTGCAGCAAACCACGATACACGCTGCGATCAACGCAACCGTGGTAACGAGCATTAACAAACGGCGACGACGGCGGCGTTTTCGCATTTTTGCCCGCAATCTCTTTTGCCGCAAGCGTTCTGCTTCAGGGGAAAGAGGACGCTGTACCGGTGGCTGTTTGGAGCGACGCTTTTGTTTGCGCATCGGCGGAGTTTGTCGCTGATTCCCCTGTTCGGGGGAAAGCGCCTGAATCGGTCGTTTCGCCGACGGGTTCATTTTTCGAGGCTGCGACCAACTTGGTCGCTGTGTCGACGCATTCGTCTGGTGGGGTACAGGCTGGAGCGGTTGTTTCTGCGAAACATTTGTTCGATGTTGTTCAAAACGGATACTGCGTCGATCCTCGTCCATCCTGCCTGCCCCCTTTCTGTGTAGATTCTGCTCGTTGTTATTTTACGATTTTTTTCAAATTTTCCCAAATCAGGTCTAAGCTGTCTGGTTTTGCAAGGGTGTACGCCTGTTTTCCCATTTGATGCAGCACTTCCGGCTGTGCGGTAAGCTGCTTGACCAATTCGATCAACCGTTCCGCCGTCAGATCTTTTTCTTCAATTACTTTTGCAGCACCGGCATTTTCCAGTTCCAGTGCATTATAATATTGATGATTTTCGGCAACATTGGGGCTTGGGATCAAAATAGACGCCCTTGCAGAAGCTTCCAGTTCCGCCAAAGTCAACGCACCGGCACGGCAAATCACCAAATCTGCCGCAGCCAGTAACTGTGGCATATTCTGGATGTATTCACGCACATCCATTTGTTTTGCGCCCTCGAATCCCTTTTCTTTTGCAAGATCGTGAAACAACTCCACGCCCCTGCTGCCCGTAGCATGGATATGGTAAAAATCTCGCTCTTTGGTATGCCACGCTGCTAAATCGGCGATCACTTCGTTGATGCGACGTGCGCCCAAACTTCCGCCGAAACTAAGCAGTACGATTTTGTTCCCAACGCCCAGCTTTTCTCGTTCTGCTTGACGGTTTTGCAAGAATGCTTCCGGTCGTACAGGATTTCCAACGACCACTGTTTTTTGCGGTGCGTTCAGCTTTTCCACCGCTTTGGGACTGGCTGCAAGTACCAGATCGACCTCTTTTGCCAACAGCTTATTGGTCACACCCGGAAACGCATTTTGTTCGTGGATCGCCGTGGGGATGCCTTTTTTTGCTGCTGCACGTACTACCGGTCCACTGACATAACCACCTGCGCCAATGACAAGATCCGGTCGAACCTGCCCAATCAAGGCAGCTGCTCGTGGCATCGCCAAAGCCAGATGCCACACCGCCACCAAATTACGTGCAATATTTTTGGGGGTCAAACTGCGCTGAATGCCGTTTACCTCGATATGATGAAACGGGTACCCCGCTTTTGTTACCAAACCATATTCCATGCCTTTTTTTCTGCCGGCAAAATGGATCTCCGCATTTGGGTCTTGCTGACGAATCTTTTGTGCGATGGCAAGTGCCGGGTTGATATGTCCGGCTGTCCCACCGGCGGCAATCAATACTTTCATTGGATTCACTCCTTTTTCGGATAGATTACGATAGGATCTTGATTCGTTTTTTCTTCCGTCTGCTCTGGCTGCGATGCTTCTTCCCGTGCTTTGTTGCACTTCCTGCTGATAGCCAGCAAAATCCCCATCTCTCCCAACAGCATCAGCAAACTGGTGCCTCCGTAAGAGAAAAACGGCAAGCTAATGCCTGTGTTGGGCAGCAGACCCGTAACTACACCGATGTTAAAGAATACCTGCACTGCCACCTGTCCTGTGATGCCTGCTGCAACCAAACCGCTGAAGCGATCGGGGCATTTTACCGCCGTTCTAAAGCCAAAAAAGATGAGCAGTGCAAACAAAAACAAAATAATCAGTGCGCCAATGAATCCAAGTTCTTCGCAAACGATAGAAAAGATAAAGTCGTTATACGGTTCCGGTACCCACAAATGTTTCTGACGGGAATTTCCGATCCCCAGCCCGCTCAATCCACCTGACCCGATTGCATAAAGCCCCTGCACCGTCTGCATTCCGTCGCCCAAAGGGTCGGAAAACGGGTCTTCCCATAGCAGCAGACGTGGCTGTGCGTGTGGTGGCAAAAGCGGAATGATCTTATCCAAAAACAGACCAATACTAGCAATACCGATTGCCATACTTACAATACCAAATGTACACCACTTCCAGTTTGTACCTGCCATAAACATGATGATCAAGGTGATGCAGATCATAATGATGGTAGCAGAAAGGTGGGGTTCGAAGTAGATCAAAACCGCCATCGGTGCAAGTGCTAGGAAAAAGATAAAAATGCCATACACCGTATATTCTTTAAAGCGATTGCTTCGAATCTTTTTCTCGTAGCGAGTGGCAAGACTGGCACACGCAAGCGAAATGGAAAATTTTGCCACCTCACTGGGTTGGAAAGAGCTTCCGCCGATGTAGATCCAACGGTGAAACTCCTCCAGTCCCTCATTCGGCGAAGTAAATGCATATACGATGATAAGCAAAAAAATCGTAAGCAAGTACAACGGCCATGTGAAAATTTTCAGCCATTCGGTATTTACATAACTTGCAATCACCATTACCACACATCCAGCAAATGCAAACTGGAACTGATTGCTGATGTAGTGAAAACTGTCGTTATACTGATAATAGCCTGACGCATAACTTACACTGAACAGCATGACCAAACCGAATAAAACGATGACCAAGATCGTAAGAAATAAACTGCGATTCCACGGAGCTGCATCCTTTAGCAGGAAAAGCGGCCCGAGGCGTTTTCGTTGTGGTGGTTGGTGTTGTCTTTTTTGATTGACCAATCCGAAACTTCCCTTCTCTGTTGGGGTATAGGTGCAACCGCAAGGAGGGCTTTTCTTTTCCGAGCGATGCTAGTAATTCAGTAATTCATATAGGCAAACAGCAGTGCCATTGCGACACACACCAGTGCTGCACCGCTGAACCAAGCTGTGATTTTTACTTCGCTCCAACCGCACAACTCAAAATGATGATGCAATGGAGTCGTTTTGAATAACGATTTTCCCTTTTTTATTTTACAATACAAGACCTGCACTGCGACACTGAGTAATTCGATAAAATATACCAATCCCAAAAGCAAAAGCAACTCGGGATGCCCCACGCAAAAGGCAATGCCTGCAACCGCACCCCCAAGAAAGAAACTGCCTGTATCGCCCATAAAAACTTTTGCAGGATAAAAATTCCAGCATAAAAATCCTGCACAAGCACCTGTAAGGGCAGCACTGAACAGGGAAATATGATACCACCCCAGCAGTGACGAAACCGACAACAGCCCAAGCAGCACCAAAAAGGTGACTGACGATGCCAAGCCGTCGATGCCATCTGTCGCATTGACACCGTTTATCACTGCCAAAATCAGAAAATAGCTGAGCGGATAAAATGCAAACTGCAAATCGACCAATCCAACTCCGGGCAACTGCACGACCGTGCTGAGCATCCCGTTCTTTTGCAGTACCGCCAAGAACAATGCCGCCAACA
>CALWZD010000036.1 GCA_944385945.1 uncultured Anaerofilum sp.
ATGGTCACCGGCACGTGCTTGCGATACGTTCGGCAGATTGACACTGTTTGTGATGTTGCCGTTTAGCAGATAGTCTGCAAGCTGCTCAGCAGCCATTACAGCGCAGTTTTCTTCGCTTTCGGGGGTGGAAGCACCCAAGTGTGGCAAACAGGTCACATTGTCTACTCCCAGTAAGGCATCACACGGGAAGTCGGTAACATAAGCGGCGACTCTGCCGTTTTTCAACGCAGCCAACAAAGCGGGGATCTCGACCAGTTCGCCACGGGCAAAGTTCAAAATGCGCACGCCCTGTTTGCAGGCGGAAAATGCCGCATGGTTCAGGAATCCTTTGGTTTGAGCGGTTACGGGAAGATGCAACGAGAGATAGTCGCATTGAACAAGCAATTCGCTTAGGTTGGAGCAGTGTTCCACCTGACGGGATAGGTTCCAAGCGGCTTCGACCGAAATATAAGGGTCGTACCCGATGACCTTCATGCCAAGATGTAACGCAATGTTTGCCACCTTTGCACCAATGGCACCTAACCCCACGATACCGAGGGTTTTGCCTTTCAGTTCGGGACCTACAAATTGATTTTTTCCTTTCTCCACCAAAGCGGTAACCGCATCGCCTTGCCCCTTTAACGTTTGCGCCCAACCGAGGGCAGCAGCGATATTTCGGCTTGCCAACAAAAGACCGCCAACGGTCAGTTCAGCGACAGCCTGTGCATTTGCACCGGGAGTGTTGAATACTACAATGCCCTTGTCCGAGCAAGCGTCGATGGGAATATTATTTACTCCGGCTCCGGCTCTGCCGATCGCAAGCAAAGTGTCGGGCAACGGCATCTCATGCATTTTTGCACTGCGCACCAGAATGCCTTCGGGATGCTCGGTATTTTCGGTGATTGTAAAAGTATCTTTTGGCAGTTTGGCAAGCCCAACTGCCGAAATCGCATTCAGTGTTTGAATGGTAAACATGAAATCTTCACCTTTCTTTTTAGCCATTTTTAGCAGCAAATTCTTTCATAAAGGAAATCAAATCCACAACGCCTTGTTCGGGCATTGCGTTGTAGATAGAAGCTCGCATTCCGCCCACCAAGCGATGACCTTTCAGGTTGACAAAGCCTTGCTGTGCAGCCTGTTTGCAGAACAAAGCATCCAGTTCGGGGGTAGGAGAAGTGAACACGACGTTCATAATACTGCGGTCAGGCTTGTTGACCGAATTTTTGAAAAAGTCTTGTCCGTCCAGATAGTCGTACAAGAGCTGTGCTTTGCGCTCGTTGAGTTGCTCCATCTTTTCAAGCCCACCGATTTCTTCTTCGATCCATCGCAGCACCAGACCGGTCATATAAATGCACCAACAGGGCGGTGTATTATACATACTGTCGGCATCCAACAAGGTGGTGTAGTTGAGCATATCCGGCACATTGGAGGGTGCTTTGCCAAGCAGATCTTCCCGCACGATCGCAATCGCCATGCCGGCAGGTGCGACATTTTTTTGTACACCAAAATAAATCAAGCCGTATTTACTTACGTCGGTGGGACGGGAAAGAATGCAACTAGACATATCCGAAACAAGAGGAATACCCTCGGGTTGTGGCAGATGCGTATACCGTGTGCCGAAAATGGTGTTGTTTTCGCAGATATGTACATAGGAAGCGTTGAGGGAGTAAGTGAGTTTGGTCACATCGGGAATAGCAGTGTAATTGCAATCGGCAGTGTTGGCGATGACGTTTACCGTCCCGAATTTTTGGGCTTCTTTGGCTGCACGTTTCGAGAAATTTCCGGTAACGATATAATCGGCGGTTCCGGTCGTCATCAAATTCAAGGGTACCATTGCAAACTGTGTAGAGGCACCGCCTTGAATAAAGCCGATCTTGTAGTTATCGGGGATAGAGAGCACCCGACGCAGCCGCTGTTTGGTCTGCTGCAAAATATCGTCAAACACAGCACTTCGATGGCTCATTTCCATTACCGATTGTCCGGATGATCCGTATTCCAACAGTTCTGCTTGTGCGGATCGTAAAACGGATTCGGGCAGCATAGACGGCCCTGCGCTGAAATTATAAACTCTTGCCATGATCGAGGTTCCCTCCTTTAAAATCACTTTATTAAATGAAAGTGTTGTTGAGTATTATACACGAAAAAAACTGCAAAAAACAGAGTAAAAATAAACAAAAAATAAAAAGTTTTCAACGATTGAATTTGTGTAAATTACAACTGTGTTTTATATAGATACATATTTCGAGATTTTTGGTAGCTGGTCGAGGAAAAATAATAAAATTGTACTTGAATAAAAAACAAAATGCGATGTTCCGTACAACTGTACAAAACATCGCATCAAGGTTATCGTTTGTTTAAAGGTGCCTGTGCGCAAGAGCGGGTGCAACCGGAGCAGCTGCCACAACAGCTTTTTCCGGATTTTTTGGCACGGTGCATCTGGCGTAATGCAGCTGCCACTGCAAATCCAATCAGCCCAAGCAGTACCCAATCACCAAAACCAAGCATCAAATCACCTCGTTTTCGTTATACGAACCAAAGGCTACCAACCATACGCACCGCAAAAGCAACCACCCATGCAATCGCACATTGGGAAAGTGCCACCAGTGCAGCAAGTTTTCCGCTGCCCAGTTCCCGTTTTACTGCTGCGATGGCAGCCACACAAGGCGTATACAGCAAAGTGAACACCAAAAATACCAGTGCGGTAAAGGGGGTGAACATACCACCGAGCGTTTCGGGTAAGCTGGTCATGGTCGAGCCGGTCAACACTGCCAAGGTGCTGACGACCGCTTCTTTGGCGGTGAATCCGGTGATCAAAGCGGTAGAAACTCGCCAATCACCAAAACCAAGCGGTTGGAAGATGGGAGCAATCAGCCCGCCGACCATAGCAAGCAGACTGTCGGCAGAGTCGGACACAACGTTCAGCCGGGCATCGAAATTTTGCAGGAACCAAATCAAAATAGTAGCAACAAAAATTACAGTGAAAGCACGGGTCAGGAAATCTTTCGCCTTATCCCAAATCAAACGTCCTACACTTTTTGCACTGGGCAAACGGTAGTTTGGCAGTTCCATAACAAAGGGAACAGGCTTGCCTTTAAACAGGCTGTTCTTGAGCAAAAGACCATATCCCACGGCAATCAACATCCCAAACAAATACAGGAAAATCATCACGGCTGCCCGCATCTCTTTTGGGAAAAACGCCTGTGTGAACATTGCATAAATCGGAAGCTTTGCGCTGCAACTCATAAAAGGAGTCAGCAAGATGGTCATTTTTCGGTCACGCTCGGAAGACAGGGTGCGGGTCGCCATGATGGCAGGAACACTGCATCCAAAGCCGACCAGCATCGGCACGAAACTGCGTCCGGAAAGACCAATCTTTCGCAATAGTTTATCCATAACGAATGCAACTCGTGCCATATACCCCGAGTCCTCTAAAATCGAGAGGAAGAAGAACAAGGTCACGATGGTGGGCAAAAATCCAAGAACACTGCCGACACCTGCAAAAATGCCGTCAATAATCAAACCATGTACAACAGGGTTAATTCCATACGCTGTAAGCGCATCGTCACACAAAGCGGTGAAAGCGTCGATGCCCATGCTGAGCAGGTCACTGAGCGTTGAACCGATCACCCCAAAAGTTAGCCAGAAAACAAGCCCCATAATGCCCAAAAAGATGGGGATAGCCCAAATGCGGTGGGTCAAAAGCGAGTCGGCTTTTACGCTGCGGGCTTTTTCTTTGCTTTCACCATTCTTTACTACGTGCTTTTCGCAAACGTCTTCGATAAAGGTATAGCGCATATCGGCAAGGGTCGCTTCTCGATCAGTGCCACTTTCCTGCTCCAGTTCGGTAATGGCGTGTTCGAGCAGTTCCTTTTCGTTGTCCGAAAGATTTAGCTGCTGTTCGATCAGTGCATCGCCTTCAACCAGTTTTGTTGCAGCAAAACGTACCGGAATTTTGCTAGCGAAAGCGTGGTCTTCGATTAGATGGCTGACAGCATGGATGCAACGGTGTACGGCACCGGTGCAGAAATCTTGGCGGATGGGCTTTTCCTGAAAGCGAGCCACCTGTAAAGCGTGTTCGATCAGCTCATCAATACCTTCGTTTTTGGCAGCCGAGATGGGAACTACCGGAATCCCCAGTTCTGCTTCCAGATGGTTGACATGGATGGTATTGCCGTTGGCACGCATTTCGTCCATCATGTTCAGGGCAAGCACCATCGGAATATCCAATTCCAACAGTTGCATGGTCAAATAAAGGTTGCGCTCGATGTTGGTTGCGTCTACGATATTGATGATGGCATCCGGTTTGCTTTTTACCAAAAAGTCACGGGTCACGATTTCTTCACTAGAATAAGGGGACAGTGAATAGATACCCGGCAGGTCAACGACCGTGGCTTCGGGATGTTTGCGAATTTGCCCGTCTTTGCGGTCGACCGTAACGCCCGGAAAGTTTCCGACGTGCTGATTGGAACCGGTAAGTTGGTTGAACAAGGTGGTCTTTCCGCAGTTTTGGTTGCCTGCAAGCGCAAAGGTGATGGGCATCCCCTCGGCAATCACCGGTGCGGTGCGGTTTTTGGAGCCGACCTCACCATGCATGGGGTGGGGGATAGGGGCAGTGCCTGTACTTTTTCGAGGGGCATGGGTCGGAGAGAACGGCTGAGAAATTTCGATTTTTTGCGCATCTTCCAGCCGTAGAGTAAGCTCATAGCCACGCAGTTCGATCTCGATGGGGTCGCCCATCGGTGCAACTTTGCGTAAAGTGACCAGTGTTTTTGGGGTAAGTCCCATATCCAACAGGTGGTGGCGTAATGCACCGTTTCCGCCCACAGCGGTAATGGTCGCACTTTGACCAATGGATAAACGGTCAAGAGTCATAGTGATTTCTCCTCTTGGTAAATTTCTTGAGTGGTATAGGTACCCCCTATTATATAAGAAAAGGGTACGCCTAATAGCTAAATATAGCACTGCGAAAATATACTGTCAAGAAAAAAGGATTTATGCAGATGTATGAGGGAAAAGATATACATAATATTCATTGAATGATGAATAAGAAAAAACACTTTTTGAAAGCAAAGAAAAAAAGAACACAGAAATAGCAATGGTATAAAATACCGAAAAAACGAAATAAAACATGGAGTTTTTACCACCTTGGCAGTAGCTTTGGGTATAAAAATTGTGCAGAAAGCTAAAAAACAAATAAATGCATAAAAATTCGTTGACAAATGATAAATATGCATTTATACTATGCTCATAACAAATCAACACAATTTGCACCAAGCAAATCAAGATAACAGGTGTTACAAAGAGGAGATTATGATTATGAAAGTGAAAAAAATGTTGGCAATGGCTGCCGCAGCTGTTATGGCAGCATCTATGGTAGCATGTGGCGCAGCAACTTCTTCCAGCGAAGTTTCCAGTGCATCCACTGAAACTTCTTCCGCTGCCGAGCAGAGCAGTTCTGCTGCAGAGGAAAGCTCCAGCACCGTACCCGCAGGCAATGCAGACGAGCATACGGTTGAAGCAATCAAGGCAAGTGGCAAACTGGTTGTTACCACCGAGGCTACCTATCCTCCTTTCGAGTTCCAGAATAAAGATGGCGAGATCGTAGGTCTGGATGCATCGTTGGCACAGGCACTGGCAGATGATCTGGGTGTTGAACTGGAACTGCAAAACATCGACTTCGCTTCGGTGGTTACTGAGGTACAGGCAGGCAATGCAGATATGGCAATTGCAGGTCTTTCTCCCACCGAGGACCGTAAGAAAAGCGTAGACATGAGCGACCTGTACTATGGTGGCGGTCAGGTTCTGCTGATTCTGGAAGAAAATGCAGAGAACTTTACGACCGCAGAGAGTCTGGCAGGAAAGACTATCGCAACCCAGAAAGGTGCTATTCAGGAAACTTTGATGAAAGAACAGTTTGCCGACAGCACCCCGCTGCTGCTGCCGAAATTCCCCCAGTGCATTCAGGAGCTGAAGACCGGCACTTGTGATGCAGTGATGATCGACAGCGAAAGTGCTAAGAACTACATGAAGACCACCGAGGGCTTGGCAATCTCTGAGGTTCCCGTAGAAACCGATCCGGCTGAAAACGGCAATGCCATCGCTGTTATGAAAGGCAACGAAGACCTGCTTGCTTGGGTAAATGAAAGAATTGCCGAGTATGCAGAGAGCGGTAAGATTCAAGAGTGGTATGATGCTGCCATTGCAGAAGCTGACGCAGCTGGCGTAATGGGCGAATAAGTTGAATACAAATGCGATACCGGCGGGGGCAGATTTGCCCTTCGCCGGCATTTGTGTGAATATAGGAAACAAAAAATAAACAGGAAAAGGAGAGTGTCCAATGATCTCAGCGGAGAAAATTGTAAAAATCTGGGAAAGCTACAGCGCATTTTATTGGAAAGGCTTGACCAACACCCTGTGGATCGCAGCCTTGGCGGTAGTTCTGGGCTTGGTCTTGGGCTTGCTGATCGCATCGGGCAGAATGATGACCGTTAAAAAGGACGAAAATGTCATCATTGCAATCATCAAATCCATTGTAAAGTTCATCTGCATCGCATATGTTGAGGTGCTGCGTGCAACGCCGCTTTTGGTGCAGGTATTCGTAATTTATTACGGTGCAACCACCGCAGGTCTGAAACTGCCGGATGCTACAATGACCCGTATGATGTGGGGTTTGATTGCTGTTGCACTTAACTCGGGTGCATATTTGAGCGAGGTCATCCGAAGCGGTATCGGCGCAGTACCGGGCGGTCAGATGGAGGCTGCACGCTGTGTGGGTATGAACCACTGGCAGGCGATGCGCTATGTCATTTTGCCGCAGGCAGTGCGCAATATTCTGCCCGCATTGTGCAACGAGTTCGTTACCATCATCAAAGAAACCAGCGTGTTGAGTATGGTCGGTATCTCCGAGTTGATGTTCCAGGCACAGTCGGTCGCATCTACCACTTACATTTTCGTAGAGCCGTACATTATTGCTGCGATCATGTACTTTATCATCGTATTCACCTTGTCTAAGCTGATTTCCGTATTTGAAAGGAGGATGAGCCGCAGTGTCACACGCTAATCAAGAGGTTTTGATCCAGGTCAAAGACCTGCGTAAACATTTTAAACACGTAGAAGTGCTGAAAGGCATCGACATCGACATTCACAAAGGTGAAGTCGTTGCAGTTATCGGGCCATCGGGAAGTGGTAAATCCACCTTCCTGCGTTGCCTGAATTTGCTGGAGCAGCCCACCGGCGGTCGCATCATTTTTGAAGGTTCCGACCTGACCAACAAAAACACAAACATCAATCAGCTTCGCCAGAAGATGGGAATGGTGTTTCAAAGCTTTAACCTGTTCGCAAACATGACCGTGCTGAAAAATCTGACCATCGGTCCCATGAAGATCAAAGGAATGAAGCAGGAAGAAGCAGAAAAACTGGCAATGCAGCTGTTGGGACGTGTAGGACTTGCCGACCGTGCCGATGCTTACCCCATCCAGATGTCGGGTGGACAGCAGCAGCGTGTTGCCATCGCCCGTGCTTTGGCGATGCAGCCGGATGTGATGCTGTTTGACGAGCCGACCAGCGCACTGGACCCCGAGATGGTGCGTGAGGTTTTGGATGTTATGAAACAACTGGCATCCGAGCATATGACCATGGTGGTTGTTACCCACGAAATGGGGTTTGCACGTGAAGTTGCCGACCGTGTCGTATTCATTGATGAAGGTGTGATTCAGGAAGAAGGCGCACCCGAAAAATTCTTCAGCAACCCTAAAAATCAGCGTTTGAAAGATTTTCTCAGCAAAGTGCTGTAAGTTGTAAAAAGTTCAAAATGCCCTTTCGGACGGCAGTTCTGTGCCAACCGAAAGGGCATTTTTTCTTGAATCAAAAAGGAAACTCATTCGAACGGATTCAGCTCGACAGGGCCTTTCAACTGGCAGAGAAACTCTGCGATAAGGTCAATGCATTGCTGTATATCGGTCAAACTGCCTACCTCAGCGGGCGTGTGCATATAACGCAAAGGAATCGAAATCAGTGCTACCGGAATGCCGCTGTTTTTGATGTGGATTGCATCCGCATCTGTGTGAGTGGCAGCTGTCGATACTTCATATTGCACAGGGATCTTGCAGGCAGCTGCCGCTTGCTCGATTCGCTTACGCAGGGGCTTGCTTATGATGCTTCCGCAGCAAAGCACAGGCCCACCACCCAGCTTGATACGCCCATAATCGCCGTCACTGCGTCCGGGTGCGTCGCTGGCGAAGGTGACATCTACGGCGATCGCCAAATCGGGGCGGATGCTTGCAGCTGCCCAGTGCGCACCACGTTTGGTGGTTTCCTCACCGGTCGCACTGACTGCATAAACACCGGCAGTACAGCCCTTTTCTGCCGCCTTTTTCAGTGCTTCCATGATAACGAATACCCCTGCTTTGTCGTCCAATGCACGGGAGCAAATGCAGTTGTTTTGCAGCATTCGATAGTCGGTGTCCAATACAACAGGGTCGCCGGTATGCACCAATGCTTCCGCTTCTTGCTGGCTCGTTGCTCCGATGTCGATCAAAAGGTCTTTTGCGCTGACCGATTCTTTCTTACACGCTTCTGTCATGGCTACTGCACCATAAATCACACCGCTTTCGGTAATGATACGAACTTTTTGCCCTGCCCAACAGTGCAGATTTGCACCACCTGCCCGTGCAACACAAAGCAGACCATCGCTGTTGGCACAGATCGCCACACATCCAACCTCATCTGCGTGTGCATCCAACATCACACGAACATCTGCTTTTTCGTTGATAACGGCGGTCACATTGCTGTTGGCATCAATATACAGTTGGTCGGTATGATTTTCCATCTCTGCCAAAACAACTCGCTGAAATGCCACTTCTTCACCACTTACCGACGCAGTACAAAGCAGCTTTTGCAAAAATTCAAGATTCATATTTTACCTCTCTCATATATCCAAAAAGTGTCCGGCTTTGGGAATCTCCCAAGACAGCCGGACACGAAAAAACGTTACATTCCCTTGCGGTAAAGCTCACGTGCTTCGCCATTCATCGAAAACAGCATTGCACTGATGCGATCCATGTACACCATCCCCAGAACATTTCCGGTCGTTTCATTGTAAAGCTCTTTCAACATGGGCATATGCTCAAATGCTTTCTGCTTGATTTCTTCGGAGTTGTCAAAATCGACTGTTCCACGAATGCGCACCCACTCTCCCTTTTGGTTAGCTGTGCAAACTTCGATATTAGTATTGTCTAACAACTGCTTATAAGCGGCTTTGTGTTTGCCGATAGCAAAGTACAGTTTGCCGTCATGCTCCATTGCAAAACCAAACGGACGTACACGGGGAAGATAGCCCTCTACCGTAGCGAAATAAAAGGTGGGGTTTTCTTTTAGAAACTGCATCAATTCTTCCATGCCTGTTCGCCTCCTTGCTTACTGGTCACAGCCAAATGCGTAAACAGTCGTTTCACGCAGAAGTTTGCCCGGACGCAAAATGCTGTTGGGGAAGTTTTCACGGTTGGGCGCACAGGGGAAGTTTTGAGTTTCCAGACAAACGGCACCACGAGGCATATGCAAAAAGCCCTCTTTCGAATCGCCCTTGTCGGTGTAACCATTGGCAGTGTAGATCTGGATACCGGGCTGTGTGGTGTAGCACTCCAGCCAAATTCCACTGTTTTCTGCTTCTACACGGGCAGCTTTTACGATGTCGTCAGAATCTCGATTGATCACATAGTTATGGTCATACCCACCGCCCCATACAAGCTGCTGGAAAGGCTGGTCGATGTTGTCACCGATCGCATGGAGCGAGGTGAAATCCATCGGAGTGCCTGCCACCGGCTCGATCGTACCATACGGACAGGATACTTCGTTGGCAGGGGTATAATTATCTGCCCACAGCTGCATTTTGTGTCCCAAAACGCTGCGGCTCTCGGCACCGTCGAGGTTGAAGTATGTGTGGTTGGTCAGGTTGATGGGGGTAGCAGCATCGCTGCAAGCGGTGTAGTCCAGCACCAACTCATTATTCTCGGTCAAAGTACAGCGTACCGACACTTCGACCTGCCCGGGGAAGCCGTCTTCGCCGTTGGGGCTGATGTAGCGGAAATCTACCGTGTCATTTCCGATGACCGTACCACGGAACACCTTAGAAGTCCATACACCGTGCAGATGGTTACCGCAGCTGTTTGCCTCCAACTGGTAGTCGGTCCCATCAATGGAAAAACGAGCGTGTTCGATGCGGTTAGCGAAGCGTCCTACAAAGCGTCCCAAAGATGCTGTATCTCTCTCATAGCCTGCAATGTCCTTGCAGCCCCAAACGATGTCGGTCTGCTTTCCGGCAGCATTCGGTACGAACCAGTTTACGATGCAGCAGCCATAATCCAAAATGGAAATTTTTGCACCCTTGCTGTTTTCCAACCAGTAAATGGAAACCTCCTCGCCTTGTGCGGTTTTGCCGTAAAATTCTTTTGTTACCATAGCGAACCTCTCCTTTTTGATTTTATGTTTGTTGCTGACCGCAATCTCTTGCGTCAGTGAACTTCAATA
>CALWZD010000037.1 GCA_944385945.1 uncultured Anaerofilum sp.
GTAAATATCCTTGGTAAGGATGAGGTCGTGCGTTCAAGTCGCATTAGCAGCTCCAAAAACCACCGAATTTTCGGTGGTTTTTTGTTTTTTCGCTTTCCTATGTAAAGAATTCATCAAAAAAAGGAAAAACTTTTTTGTAACTTATTGACAAAGTGCGAAAATTTCTTTATACTTCAAACTGTCATGTGATATGAGGATTTTCGGAGTATCCATGCAAATATTTTCTCTGACCACCCACAAATGGGTCAAGGCCATACGGACAGCCGGGTCAACTGCCGAGCGGCAATGTGTGTTGCCATTATTGATTGAGTACAAAAACTCAAATTTATAAGTTGGTTACTTTATAACCGATACGCCTACATCAGCGTGCATCAACTTGTAAAATGATCAATAAGAGTAGTAAAAGTAAGTATTTGCTATATAGACTCTGATGGATTTCTTATGCTTGCAGCCAAACATCGCATCCTTTTTTCAAGGTGGGCGGTGGCTGTTATCATGTGCAAAAAAAGGATCTCCAACAGGTGATGTACCGGCAGTACGTCACCTGTTTTTTATTTGCCCCCAAGAATACAAGGAGCGTGTGGTATGAGTGAGAAGTTAAAACTGTATGGGTTTAATAACCTTACAAAATCCTTGAGTTTCAATATCTACGACGTGTGCTACGCAAAAACAGCCCGTGAGCAAAGCGATTATATTGCTTATATCGACGAGCAATATAATTCCGAGCGTTTGACCAAGATCCTTACCACACTTACCGACATGATCGGTGCCAAGGTGCTGAACATCGCCCGGCAGGACTACGACCCGCAGGGTGCTTCGGTGACCATTTTGATCGCCGAGGAAACGATGGTGCCGGTGGGCGAAACACAGCTTGCCCATCTGGACAAAAGCCATGTGACGGTGCATACCTATCCCGAATATCACCCCGAAACCTGTTTGGCTACTTTTCGGGTGGACATTGATGTGGCGACCTGTGGTGAGATCACACCGCTTTCCACACTGGACTACCTGATCGGTTCTTTTGATTCGGATATTATCACGATGGACTACCGTGTGCGTGGCTTTACCCGTGACATCAATGGTAAAAAGCTGTTTTTGGATCATCCGGTGGCATCTATCCAGAATTACATCTCGCCCGAGATTTTGCGCCGATACGACGCTATCGACATGAACGTATATGCAGCGAACCTGTTCCATACACGCATGATGCTGAAAGAGGTGGACTTACAGAACTACCTGTTCAAAACAGATGCTTACGAACTTCCGCCCACCACACGGCTGGGCATCATGGAAAACCTGCGACGGGAAATGATCGAGATCTTCAGCGGGCGAAATATCTACTAATAGCAAGCAGGAGGGGATTGAATGCTTTCACAAGAACGTGCGCCCATCTACGAGGCACTGGAACAATTCGAAAAAATGCGAGTCGTACCCTTTGACGTACCCGGTCATAAGCGGGGCAGGGGAAACCCCGAACTTGCGGCACTGCTGGGGCAGAAGTGCGTTTCGATGGATGTGAACTCGATGAAACCGTTGGATAACCTGTGTCATCCGGTTTCGGTCATCCGTGAGGCAGAACAGCTTGCTGCCGAGGCGTTCGGTGCAGCTCATGCATTTTTGATGGTCGGCGGAACCACCAGTGCGGTGCAAAGTATGATTTTGTCGGTGGCAAAACGAGGCGAAAAAATCATTCTGCCCCGTAACGTCCACCGCAGTGTAATGGGTGCGATGGTGTTGTGTGGTGCGGTTCCGGTTTACGTTGACCCTGCCTGCGATGAGCGTTTGGGCATTCCTCTGGGAATGCGTGTGGCAGATGTACAGGCTGCTATCCAAAAGAATCCCGACGCAAAGGCGGTTCTGGTCAATAATCCGACCTATTACGGCATTTGCTCCGACCTGCGTGGTATCGTAAAGCTTGCCCACGAACATGGAATGTATTGCTTGGCTGACGAAGCACACGGCACCCACTTCTATTTTAGCGATAAGCTGCCGGTGTCGGCAATGGAGGCAGGCGCAGATATGGCAGCCGTTTCGATGCATAAATCGGGTGGCAGCCTGACCCAAAGTTCGCTGCTGCTCACCGGCCCTGCCATGTCCGAGGGGCACGTGCGCCAGATCATCAATCTGACCCAGACCACCAGCGGTTCCTATCTGTTGCTGTCCAGCTTGGACATCTCCCGCCGTAATCTTGCATTGCGAGGAAAAGAAGCATTCGAGCAGGTCATTCAGCTTGCCGAGTATGCCCGCAAGGAAATCAACGCCATCGGTGGTTACTACGCATTCTCCCGTGAACTGGTCAACGGCGACAGCATTTTTGACTTCGACGTGACCAAGCTTTCCGTTAATACGTTGGACATCGGTTTGGCAGGCATCGAGGTATATGACCTGTTGCGGGACGAGTACGACATTCAAATTGAGTTCGGCGATTTGGGCAATGTGCTTGCATATCTGTCCATCGGCGACCGCCCTCGTGAGGTCGAGCGTCTGGTGGGCGCACTGACTGAGATTCGCCGTCGATTCGGCAAAGATAAAGCAGGCTTGATGCAGCAGGAGTACATCGAGCCGGATGTTGTGGTTTCGCCGCAAGATGCGTTTTATGCCGAAAGCGAATCGCTGCCTATCGAAGAAACAGAGGGCAAAGTTTGCAGCGAGTTTGTAATGTGCTATCCTCCGGGAATCCCCATTCTGACCCCCGGCGAGCGCATTACCCGTCGGATTCTGGATTATATCCGCTATGCCAAAGAAAAAGGGTGTAGCATGACCGGCCCGGAAGATGCCGACATCAAACGTTTGAATGTTTTGAAAGGGGAGGTTTGAAATGGATTTTTGGTTTTCTGAAATGCATACCCCCAATGTAAAGCTGTCGATCAAAGTGGACCGTCAGTTATACAGTGGGAAAAGCGAATTTCAGCGTATCGACGTATTCGAATCGCCGGAATTCGGACGCTTTTTGACCTTGGACGGCTATATGATGCTCACCGAAAAGGATGAGTTCATTTACCACGAAATGATCGTACACGTACCGATGGCTGTGCATCCCAATGTAAAAAAGGTACTCGTCATTGGTGCAGGTGACGGCGGTGTTGTGCGTGAGCTGACAAACTACCCCGAGATCGAGCAGATCGACATGGTAGAAATTGATGCTCTTGTGGTGGAAGTGTGCCGCAAGTATCTGCCCAAAACGGCTTGTCGTTTCGACGACCCCCGTGTGAACATCTACTACGAAGACGGTTTGAAATTCGTGCGCACCAAAAAGGACGAGTACGACTTGATCATCGTTGATTCGACCGACCCCTTTGGCCCCGGTGAAGGACTGTTTACCCGTGAGTTCTATGGCAACTGCTATAATGCCCTGAAAGAAGACGGCATCATGGTAAACCAGCACGAAAGCCCGTTCTATCAGGAAGACGCCATTGCTTGCCAACGTGCCCACAAGCGCATCGTTGAATCTTTCCCTATCAGCCGTGTATATCAGGCACACATCCCCACCTATCCGTCCGGTCACTGGCTGTTTGGCTTTGCAAGCAAAAAGTATCATCCCCTGAAAGACCTGAACGAAACCCGCTGGAATCTGCGTGGTCTTTCGACCAGTTATTACACCACCACCTTGCATAAAGGTGCATTCTATATCCCAGCTTATGTAGAGGAGCTTTTGGAAAATGTTGAGCATGAATGTTGAAACGTTTCTGGCGTGTGATGCAGAGCCGAACGAAGCGAAAATTGTGTTGTTTGGTGCGCCGTTCGACTCCACCACTTCGTTCCGTCCCGGCACCCGCTTTGGCAGCAGTGCCATCCGCCGTGAGTCCTACGGCTTGGAGAGTTACAGCCCCTATCAGGACAAAGATCTGACCGACTATTCGGTAGCAGATACCGGCGATTTGGAACTGTGCATCGGCGATACCAACGCTGTGCTTGAGCAGATCGAGCAGCATACACAGGAGATTCTGGACGCAGGCGCACTGCCCTTTATGTTGGGCGGTGAGCATCTGGTAACACTGGGCGCATTCCGTGCCATCGCTAAAAAATACCCCGATGTACACATCGTGCATTTCGATGCCCATGCCGACCTGCGCAGCGATTATTTGGGTGTGGAACTGTCCCATGCGTCGGTCATCCGTCGTTGCTGGGATATTATCGGTGACGGAAAAATTTTCCAATTCGGTATTCGTTCGGGCGATCGTGAGGAGTTCCGTTGGGGAGCTGACCATGTTACCACCCATCGCTTCGATCTGGACGGTCTGGAGCAAACTTTGGAGACACTGAAAGGCAAGCCTGTATATTTCACGGTCGACCTCGATATTCTCGACCCCAGTGTATTCCCCGGAACAGGCACCCCCGAACCCGGCGGAGTTACTTTCGACCAACTGCGTAAAGCAGTGACTTTGGTCTGCCAAAAGGCAAATGTCGTCGGCTGCGACGTAAACGAACTCAGTCCCCATTACGACCAAAGCGGTGTGTCCACTGCGGTGGCTTGCAAGGTCGTGCGTGAGATGCTGCTGGCATTGAATTGAGTTTAAAAATAAATAGACGCAAAAATAAAAGGAGTGGAAACAATGAGCAAAGTATTGGTTATTGGCTGCGGCGGTGTAGCAAGCGTAGCGATTCAGAAGTGCTGCCAGAACAGTGAGGTATTCACCGAGCTGTGCATCGCAAGCCGTACAAAATCCAAGTGCGACGCCCTGAAAGCAAAGTTGGAGGGCAAAACCAAAACCATCATCACCACCGAGCAGGTAGATGCCGACAATCTGGAGGAACTGGTTGCTCTGATTCGTCGTGTACAGCCCGATCTGGTAATGAATATCGCTTTGCCCTATCAGGATCTGACCATCATGGATGCCTGCCTCGAGTGCGGTGTGAACTACATGGACACCGCAAACTACGAGCCGGAAGACCTGAACGACCCCGAGTGGAAAGCAGCCTACGAAAAACGCTGCGAGGAAGAAGGCTTCTCGGCTTACTTCGACTACTCTTGGCAGTGGGCTTACAAAGAGAAATTCGAGAAAGCCGGCTTGACCGCTCTGCTGGGCTCCGGTTTCGATCCGGGCGTTACCCAGGCGTACTGCGCATACGCACAAAAGCACCTGTTCGATGAGATCGACACCATCGACATTCTGGACTGCAACGGCGGTGACCACGGCTATCCCTTTGCAACCAACTTCAACCCCGAAATCAACCTGCGTGAGGTTTCTGCACCCGGCTCTTACTGGGAGAATGGCAAGTGGGTCGAGATTCCCGCTATGAGCATCAAGCGTGAGTATAACTTCGACGGTGTTGGTCAGAAAGATATGTACCTGCTGCACCACGAGGAGATCGAATCGCTGGCAAAAAATATCCCCAATGTAAAACGCATCCGTTTCTTCATGACCTTCGGTCAGAGCTATCTCACCCATATGAAGTGTCTGGAGAATGTTGGAATGCTGTCCACCGAGCCTGTCGAGTTCGAGGGCAATAAGATCGTTCCCATCCAGTTCCTGAAAGCTCTGCTGCCCGATCCTGCTACCCTCGGCCCCCGCACCGTTGGCAAGACCAACATCGGCTGCATCTTCACCGGTAAAAAGGACGGCGTAGAAAAAACTGCTTATATCTACAACATCTGCGACCATCAGGAGTGCTACAAAGAGGTAGAATCGCAGGCGATCTCCTATACCACCGGTGTTCCTGCCATGATCGGCGCAATGATGTTGCTGACCAAGCAGTGGGATAAGCCCGGTGTTTATACCGTTGAGGAGTTTGATCCCGATCCTTACATGGACGCACTGAATAAATGGGGTCTGCCTTGGCAGATTGAAAATAACCCCGTATTGGTGGACTAATGAGAGAACAAGAGTTGAAAACCCCTTGTTTTTTGGTGGATGAGGGGCTGTTGAAAAAAAATCTGGAACTTTTGAAACAGGTTTCCGAGCAGGCAGGATGTAAAATCCTGCTTGCTCAAAAAGCCTTTTCGATGTTTGCCTGCTATCCGCTTATCCGTCAGTATCTGGCGGGCAGCACTTCCAGCGGTCTGTACGAGGCACGGTTGGGCTGCGAGGAGTTTGGTGGTGAAACGCACGTGTTTTCTCCTGCGTACAAAGAGGAAGAATTTGAAGAACTGCTGAAATATGCCGACGACTTCGTGTTCAACTCGCCCACACAGGTGAAAAAATATGCTGCCCGAGCAAAACAGGCGGGCAAACAGGTGGGGCTGCGGATAAATCCCGAATGCTCTACTCAAGAGGGTCACGCTATCTACGACCCTTGTTCGCCGGGTTCCCGTTTGGGTACCACTTTGGCAAACTTCGACGAAAGCATTCTGCCACTGTTGGACGGTCTGCATTTTCATACCCTGTGCGAGCAGAACTCCGACGATTTGGAAACCACCGTACAGGCATTCGAAGAAAAATTCGGCAAGTATCTGCACGGCATGAAGTGGCTGAATCTCGGCGGTGGACATCACATCACCCGCAAGGATTACGATGTGGAAAAGTTGATTTCCATTGTAAAAGGCTTGAAAGAACGTTACGATGTAGAAGTGTATCTGGAACCGGGCGAGGCTGTGGTGCTGAACAGTGGCTTTATGATCTGTTCGGTGCTGGAAACACTGCACAACGGCATGGATATTGCGATTTTGGACACCTCGGCTGCGTGTCATATGCCAGACGTCATCGAGATGCCTTACCGTCCGCCACTGAAAGATAGCGGAATGCCGCAGGAAAAAGCGTATACCTACCGTTTGGGTGGGCCTACCTGTCTGGCAGGCGATGTCATCGGGGACTACTCCTTTGATGCCCCCTTGAAAGAGGGCGACCGCCTTGTATTCGAGGACATGGCACTGTATACTATGGTAAAGACCAACACATTCAACGGAATGCCTTTACCCGATATTGCTTTGCGCACCGAAAACGGTGATTGCAAAGTGATAAAAACCTTTGGGTACGAGGACTTTAAAAACCGTCTATCCTAATAAAACGCTGACTGCATTGTGTTCAAGCAATACGGTGCAGTTTCTTTTTGAAAGAATCTCTTTGTTTTATAAAGCAGGTACAAAAATACAAAAAATTTTCAAAAAAATGTGCATTCCGTAGGAACGATTGTTTTTTTGAAAAGAATATTTTGTGCAAAAATCAACTTGAATCCAACCGTAAGATTCAATATAATTATTCTATCAGAAATTTGAGGAACAGATGCAAACTACGGTGGGTGCAGTTGTTCCGGTTGGATGGAAAGTATGATAAAATACGAGAAAGGCAGGAAAATATCATGTCCTATGTAACCGAAGTGTTGGAAAACCTGAAAGTCAAATTTGCAGGTCAGCCCGAATTTTTGCAGGCAGCCGAGGAGGTTTTGCTCTCTCTGGCTCCCGTGATCGAGGCAAACGAGGAAAAATACCGCAAAGCAGCTCTCCTCGAACGTCTGACCGAGCCAGACCGTCAGATTTTGTTCCGTGTACCTTGGGTAGATGACAACGGTCAAGTACACGTAAACACCGGCTACCGTGTACAGTTCAATAATGCGATCGGACCTTACAAGGGTGGTCTGCGTTTCCACCCCTCGGTAAACCTGAGCATCATCAAATTCTTGGGCTTCGAGCAGATCTTCAAAAACAGCCTGACCGGTCTGCCCATCGGTGGTGGTAAGGGCGGTGCCGACTTCGACCCCAAAGGTCGTTCGGACAACGAGATCATGAACTTCTGCCAGAGCTTTATGAACGAACTGCACAAATATATCGGACCTGACCGTGACGTTCCCGCCGGTGACATCGGTGTTGGCGGTCGTGAGATCGGCTATCTGTTCGGTCAGTACAAAAAACTGAACGGCAATTACAACGGCGTTCTGACCGGTAAAGGTCTGACCTTTGGCGGCAGTCTGGCTCGTACCGAGGCTACCGGCTACGGTCTGCTCTACTTCACACAGGCAATGCTGAAAGCAAACGGTCAGGAGATGGCTGGCAAAGTCGTTGCAATCTCCGGTTCCGGTAACGTTGCTATCTACGCAGCAGAGAAAGCAATGCAGATGGGCGCAAAGGTCGTTACCATGAGCGATTCCACCGGTTGGGTATACGACGCAGAGGGTCTGGATCTGGCTGCTATCAAAGAGATCAAAGAGGTAAAACGTGGTCGTTTGGCAGACTACAAAAACTATCGTCCCAATGCAGAGTATCACACCGAGGGCCGTGTATGGAGCGTAAAATGTGATGTTGCACTGCCCTGCGCAACCCAGAACGAACTGCATCTGGAAGACGCAAAAGCATTGGCTGCAAACGGCTGCATCGCTGTTGCAGAGGGTGCTAATATGCCCACCACCATGGATGCTACCGAGTACCTGCAAAAGAACGGCGTTCTGTTTGCTCCCGGTAAAGCATCCAACGCAGGCGGCGTTGCTACCAGCGCATTGGAGATGAGCCAGAACAGCGAGCGTCTGTCTTGGACTTTCGAAGAAGTAGATGCAAAGCTGAAGGGCATCATGGAAAATATCTTTGCAAAGCTGGATGACGCTGCACGTCGCTACGGCATGGAGGGCAACTATGTTGCCGGCGCAAACATCGCAGGCTTTGAGAAAGTTGCCGAAGCTGCAATGGCACAGGGCATCTAATCAAGAGAAAACAAAAACGAGTGCTTCGCAAGAGGCACTCGTTTTTGTTTGTAGAAAAAGTCTATTTTAAATCGCTAACGTGTAGCTGTTCCACCTCATCCGGCTGCTGCGCAGCCACCTTCCCCTCCAAGGGGAAGGCTTTTTCTTTGTCGAAACAGTGCTTTTTTTTCGGCTTCCCCCTGGGGGGAAGCTGTCACGCACAGCGTGACTGATGAGGGGGATTCCCGAAAAAACAATTTATTTTTTCAACAGCCTAAAACGAGTGCTTCGCAAGAGGCACTCGTTTTTTGTTGCAACAAATCAATTTTGTTTTGGAACACGCAGCGCAAATGTGGCATTGATGATTGCGATCACAGCCACGCCTACATCGGCAAATACTGCCTCCCACATGGTGGCAACGCCGAATGCACCCATCAGCAGGAAGAAGCCTTTTACCACTAGCGCAAACCAGATGTTTTGGTGAACGATGCGCAGTGTCTTGCGGGCGATTTGAATGGCAAGCGAAATTTTAGCAGGGGAATCGTCCATCAAAACGATGTCGGCAGCTTCAATGGCTGCATCTGAGCCCATCGCTCCCATCGCAATGCCAACATCTGCACGGGAAAGCACAGGCGCATCGTTCACGCCGTCGCCCACGTACACCAAACATTTTCCGGCTTGGCGTGTTTGCAGAAGTTCTTCCACAGCACTGACTTTATCGGCTGGCAACAGTTGCGTATGCACTTGGTCGATGTGAAGCTGTGCAGCGACAGCTTCACCGACGGCTTGGGTATCGCCGGTCAGCATCACCGTTTTGCGTACACCTTGTTTTTTCAGCGATTCAATGGCGTTTGCGGAATCCGGTTTCAGTTGGTCGGCAATTACGATATAGCCACGATATACGCCATCCTGCGCAAGGTGTACCACGGTGCCGACCTCGGTTATGGCAGGAACAGTGATGCCGATTTGCTGCATCAGTTTTTCGTTTCCGGCTGCAACAGCTTTCCCGTCCACTTTGGCGGTGACACCATGCCCAGCCAATTCCTGAATGTCGCTTACACGGGTGCGGTCAAGTTCGCTGCCCCATGCATTGCGCAGGGACTGTGCGATGGGATGGTTGGAAAAACACTCGACAAGTGCAGCAGTCTGTAAAAGCCTGTCGGCGGAAAAATCGCCTTGCGGTTGCACCGAAACCACCGAGAAATCGCCTTTTGTCAGTGTGCCGGTCTTGTCAAACACTACCACGTCAGTGCGGGCAAGGGCTTCGAGATAGTTTCCGCCTTTTACCAAAATACCGCAGCGGGATGCACCACCGATCCCCCCAAAGAAACTGAGTGGAACCGAGATGACCAAGGCACAGGGACAGGAGATGACCAACAAAATCAAGGCACGTTCCAGCCATACCTGCCAGTTGCCGAATAACAAGGAGGGAATGATGGCGAGTGTCAACGCCGAAAAGACCACGGCAGGAGTATACCAACGAGCAAAGCGAGTGATGAAGTTTTCTGCTTTTGCTTTTTTTGCACTGGAATTTTCGACCAAGTCCAGAATTTTGCAAACGGTGGACTCGCCAAATTCTTTTGTGACTTCGATCTTCAAAAGTCCCGACAGGTTGACACAGCCACTGATGACCTCGCTGCCTTGCTGTACATCTCTGGGCAAAGATTCGCCGGTGAGTGCAGCGGTGTCTACCGTCGAACTGCCATGCAAAACAATGCCGTCCAATGGAATCTTTTCGCCCGGCTGTACGATGATGACCTGTCCAACGGCTATTTCGTCGGGCTCTACCTGCACTAAGGTGCCGTCTTGTTCGATGTTTGCATAGTCGGGTCGAATATCCATGAGGGCAGCGATGGATTTCCTCGAGCGTCCCACCGCATAGCTTTGGAACAATTCGCCGACCTGATAAAACAGCATAACACCACAAGCTTCGTTGTAGTCGCCCAAAATGAAAGCACCGATGGTGGCGATGGACATCAGAAAATGTTCGTCAAAAAGCTGACCGTTGACGATATTTCGTACCGCTCGCCAAAGCACGTCCCATCCAATGATGAAATAGGGAACCAGATACACCGCCAATCTTGCCCAACCCTCTAGTGGAAGAAAGGCGACCGTGACCAGCAGCACTGCACTGAGCAAAATGCGCAGCAACATCTTTTTTTGTTTTCGTGTCATGTGAAAACCTCCTCTTGCAAAAACCGCCGCAAAATGCAGCGGTTGGATGGGTCATAGGATCACTCGGCAGTCCGGCTCGATTTTTTTGCAGATTTTCGCAGCTTCGGCAGCGATTTCGTCAAAGCGTTCATCAACTGCTTCCAACGTCATTTTTTGTGTAAGAAAGCTGACAGTTACCTTTTGAACCCCACCCAGTTTGCGGATGCTGTCTTCCATTTTTTGTGCGCAGTGTGCGCATTCCAAATCGACCAGTTTGAATACTTTTTTCATGATAAACACCTCTTGTTATGATTCTTGTATATGTTCCATTCCTTGTCCGATGATTCTGCGAACATGGTCGTCGGCAAGAGAATAGAACACAGTTTTTCCGTCACGTCGAAATTTTACCAGTTTGGCATTTTTCAGAACCCGCAACTGGTGCGAGATCGCTGTTTGGCTGACACCTACAAGCTGAGCAATATCACACACACACAGTTCGGCTTCGAACAGTGCGTATAAAATTTTGATGCGGGTAGAGTCGCCGAATACTTTAAACAGTTCGGCGAGGTCGTATAGGGTTTCGTCGGGAGGCATTTCGCCCAGCACCTTGTGCAATGCGTCTTCGTGTAAGTGCAGAAAGGAACAGCAATCCACAAGTGGTTCTTTTTTCATTGAATCACCTCTGAACATATGATTATCTGTTCATATATTATAACGAAATACGACTCCTGTCAATAGAAAAAACAAAACTCCCCACAAAAAATTGTAGGGAGTTACGGCGTCTGTTTTGCAAATACCTTTTGTCAATTATGCGTGGCTATGTACCACTTTACCGTTGCACAGCACATATTTCACCGTGGTTTCCAGTACGAACGGACAGCCGTCTGCAATCACGATGTCGGCATCTTTGCCGATTTCCAAACTGCCCACACGGTCTTGGATGCCGATATGACGTGCCGGGTTGATCGTGATCGCCTGCAATGCGTGGAACGGCTCCATGCCGGCTTTCACAGCCATTGCAGCGCACAGGGGCAGATGCTGTTGGGGAATGACCGGTGCATCGGTGATGATGGATACCTGACAACCGGCTTTCGCCAGCACACCCGGTGTTTCCCAGCACTTATTTTGCAACTCAAATTTCGAGGGCTGCCCCAGTGTTGGGCCAACAGCAAGAGGGATATTCTCTTTTACAAGCTCATCAACAATCAGATGCCCTTCGGTGACGTGTTCGAGGGTGATATTCAAATCAAATTCTTTTGCGATGCGCAAAGCGGTGAACATATCGTTTGCCTGATGTGCATGGGCTTTCAGGGGAAGTTCTTTTTTCAGAACCGGAATCAAAGCTTCCAGTTTTGCGTCGAAAGCAGGTGCTTTTAATGGGTCATCACCTGCTGCTTCCTTTTTGGCGAGATATTGCTTTGCCTTATTCAAGGCTTCACGAATCAAAGCAGCGTTGGTCATACGGCTGCTGATGCCTTTATCTTTATAAACACGCTTTGGATTTTCGCCAAAAGCGCACTTCATGGCAGTTTCTGCTTTTACGATCATGGAATCGACCCGAATGCCGGTGGTTTTAATGGCGGTGAAAGTACCGCCCAAAGCGTTGGAACTGCCCGGACCGGTGGAAACACAGGTAACACCTGCTTCTAATGCAAGGCGCAATGATTCGTCCATCGGGTTAATGCCGTCAATGGCACGCAGTTGTGGCGTGACTGGGTCGTTGTACTCGTTGTAGTCTTTGCCCTCGTAGCCGATAGCGGTACCGTCCAAACCAATGTGGCAGTGAGCGTCGATAAATCCCGGAAAAACAGAAAGCCCACTTGCGTCGATCACTTCGCAGCCATCCGGCAACGAAAGATTTTCGCCGATCTCCCGAATGGTGGTTCCGTCTACAAGAATATCGGCAACAAAAGGTTCGGGAGAGATCGCATTAAAGATGCGCCCGTTTTTGATACAGATCATAAAAACCCCTCTTTCCGACCGACTCAGCGGTCGCTTAACATAGTTTGGGCATCTGCCCTGAGTTCCATTGTATACCCGAGCGAATAAAAATGCAAGATGATGCAAAAAAACTCCCACCGAAGCGGTGGGAGAGGTAAATTACAAGGAACAGATACAGCCGATGCCAAGCGCACCGGGACCGGTATGGCAGGCAATGCTGAGCGACAATGCAGCGCACTCCACCGTTTGATCGGGGAAGTATGCCTGCACCTGCTGTCGCCATTCTTCGCCGATCTCAGGCGCACCCGAGTAGGCAACGCATACTTTTGCGTTTTTTCTGGCAAAGCGAGTCTTTCTGTCTGTGTCGATGGCTTGCAGCATGGTGTCGATCGCTTGACGCATTCCACGAACCTTTTTAAAGGAGTCGACCGGACCACCTTGTATCTGTAAAACAGGCTTAATGTTTAGCACGGTGCCGATCGCAGCGGCAGCAGGGGTGATGCGTCCGCCTTTTTTGAGATAACTCAGGGTGGAAGGGGCAAGGTAGATGCTTGCTTCCAGTGCGTTTTGTTCCAATATTTCCACAACTTGTTTTGCATCCAGCCCTTGTTTTACCAAAGCGACCGCATCGGCAACTGCCATTCTTTGACTGATGGAAATACGGCGAAGGTCTGCAACAAGCACTTTACCGTCGTACTCGGCAGAAAGCGCACAAGCGGTGGAGTAGGAATTGCTGAGCGCACTGGACATGGGGATGTGGATAACGGCATCATGTGTGGCAAGCAGTTCGTCCCACAAAGAGGTCACAGAATCGGGGGAGGGCTGCGAGGTCATAATGTTAGCCCCTTGCTCTTGCAAACGGTAAAAATCTTGTGCAGAAAGGTTGATCCCCTCCAGATATAGTTGACCGTCGATGGAAAAGGGCATCGGCAAAAGATGTATGCCCAGTTCGGCTGCCTCGTGGGCAAGGATACCGCTGTTGGTGTCGGTGATAATTGCGATTTTCATGATAAAACTCCTCAATAAAGCAAATTATGATGCGAATGAGTCACCTGTTGGGTCGGGTTCAAAAAGCCGTTTTCCGCATACTCGCCTTTTAAATTGACTCAGTTTCGCAGGGATACTGGATATTCCACTGCTTGCGCAAAGCGTCCATCAAAGAAAGAATGTGCAGGGTGTCGCTATGGGGCATTTCGGGGCATTCGGTCTTGCCCGATTCGATGGCTTTGCAGATGCTTTCCACCTCGTACTCATAGCCACTGATCTTATGGGGGAAGTTGTATTCGGTCGTTTCTCCGTTTTCGGTGTGGACAGTGAATCCCTGCGACTGCCAAAACAGCGGAACATGGATAAAGCCGTGTTCACAGTGGATGGTAGCACTGTTTTCAAGTGTACACTCCATGTTAGAGTAGAGAGTAGCGATCTGTCCACCGGCAAATTTGAGAGAAATGGAATGCTGAGCATCCACACCGGCTTCTGTTTTGGTGCAGATGCTGGTCATTTCGGTGATGTCGTTGCCAAATACCAGTGCTGCCATGGTAAGCGGATAGATGCCCAGGTCCAAAAGCGCACCGCCAGCCAGTTCGGGCTTTGCCATACGTGGACGACCACTGACTGCAAACCCGAACGAGCAGACCATCGAAAGCGGTTTGCCGACCGGCTGCTGGGCGAGAACTTGCTGCAAAGCAGCCACGAATGGCATAAAGCGAGTCCAAGTTGCTTCGACCAGCACGACATTGTTTTCTTTTGCAAGTGCGAACAGTTCCTGTGCCTGTTTTGCATTGACGGTCATAGGCTTTTCGCACAAAACGTGCTTTTTTGCCAGAATAGCCTGTTTCACCTGTGCATAGTGGTGACTGTGCGGACTGCCGATATACACGATGTCAACATTGGGGTCGGCGAACAGGGCGTCATAGCTGTCGTACCAGTGCGAGAACCCATGCTGTTTGGCAAATGCCTCGGCACGTTGCCCATCTCGTGCAGCTACGGCGTAGCAGTTTACACAATCCAGTTTGTTTACGGTTTCTGCCATTTTTGTGGCAATATTTCCGGCGGTAACGATTGCAAAATTGAACGACATAACAATGCTCCTTTTCAATATGTGTGAGTGCAGACTTCGTGGATCTTTTCTCGAATGGCTACAAAATCCTCAAAGGCTTCGGGTTTGCGCTGTGGGCTGCGCAGCAAAGCCGCAGGGTGTAAAGTAGCGGTGAAAAGAACGCCGTTTTTTTCGGTCCATGTGCCATGCTCTTTGGACACCGAAAAATCGGGGCGGATCATACGCTGTGCAGCGATGCGTCCAAGACAAACCACGATTTTCGGCTGTATGATGCGGAATTGTTCCCGCAGCCAAGGCAGGCAGGCATCCCATTCTTCGGCGAGTGGGTCACGATTGTTGGGTGGACGGCATTTTACGATGTTGGCGATAAAAATATTTTTATCACGGCAGAGCCCGATGGTTTGCAGATAGCAGTCGAGAAGTTGACCGCTGCGTCCTACAAAGGGTAGACCCTGCTCGTCCTCGGATTGCCCCGGACCTTCCCCTACGAACATCACTTCTGCATTGGCAACACCGGTTCCGAATACAACGTTGGTGCGTGTTTTTGCAAGACCACATCGGGTACAGTTCACACACTCTTGCTTGAGCGTCAGCAAATCCATGTCCAAACCCCTCCTTGTCCGATCTGTTTGTTTTTCTTTGCAGATATTCCTTATTGTAACACAATCAGATAAAAAATGCATTACCCTTGCGCCGATTTCTACTTGAAGTTGGCGCATCTTGTGGTAAAATAAAATAAAGATAGTATGTCTTGAATGGAGGAAAACGAACATGAAAATTTTGGTAGAAACTTCTGCACGTCACGTACATTTGACTCAAGAGGCTCTGGAAACTTTGTTTGGCGAGGGTTATCAGCTAACCGTTAAAAAGATGCTGAGCCAGCCCGAGCAGTTCGCTTCCAACGAGCGTGTTACCGTTGTTGGCCCGAAGAAAGAGATGGCAAACGTTTCCATTCTGGGACCCTGCCGCAGCAGCAATCAGGTTGAACTGAGTGCGACCGATGCTCGTTCCATCGGTTTGGATGCACCCGTTCGTGAGAGCGGTGATGTTGCCGGTTCCGCAGGCTGCAAGCTGGTTGGCCCCAAGGGCGAGGTAGAGCTGACCGAGGGCGTTATCGTTGCAAAGCGTCACATCCACATGACTCCCGTTGATGCACAGGCAGCAGGTGTAGCTGATAAGGACATCGTAAAGGTAGCTTGTGGCGGTGAAGGTCGCAAGCTGGTATTTGATGATGTTATTATCCGTGTAAGCGAGAAATATGCTACTGCAATGCACATCGACACCGATGAAAGCAACGCAGCAGGCGGTCCCAAAGAGGGCGAGATCATCCGCTAATCATTGCGAAACAGGCAGGAGAGCCACTGCGCTTTCCTGCCGTTATTTTTTAAAGATGCCATCAACACACAAAGGAGAAGGTATGGTCGAAGTTGAGATTCAGCAGCTGGATTTGGCTGCGATCGCCCAGAGTGGGCAGTGTTTTCGCATGAGTGAGGTCGAACAGGGCGTGAAGCTTGTGGCAAAAGGAAAGTTTTTGCAGGTGTGGGCTTTGGAAGAAAACCGTTTTCGGTTCGATTGTAGTTTACAGGAATATGAAACCGTCTGGCGTGATTATTTCGATTTGAATACCGATTATCAAATTTATTCTGCTTGTGTGCTGAAAAAAGATCGCTTTTTGCAGCGGGCGATGGAATATGGCAGAGGACTTCGTATTTTAAATCAGGAACCGTTTGAGATGCTCATCAGCTTTATCATCTCGCAGCGAAAAAGCATTCCTGCCATTCGCACGGCAGTAGAATGCTTGGCGCAGCATTTTGGCAGCCCGATCCAAACTTCGGACGGAACGGTATGGGCGTTCCCCACACCGCAGCAGTTGGCGCAGGCAAGCGAGGAGGAGCTGCTGGAATGCGGGCTGGGGTATCGAGCGAAGTATGTACTCGATGCTGCACAGAAAGTGGCGAGCGGTCAGTTGGATTTGGAGGCACTTGGAAATGCTCCCGATGATATTTTGCTCCAACAGCTGCAAACGGTGGCAGGAGTGGGCATCAAAGTGGCAAGTTGTACGGCACTGTTTGGGTATCATCGCCTGAAAGCGTTGCCGGTCGACGTTTGGATCCAGCGTGTCATCGAAAAAGTGTATCATGGGAATTTTCCAACACGATACGAAAAATATGCCGGTGTGTTGCAACAGTATATGTTTTACTATGCACGTTGCCCCGAATGCGACTTCTTAAAATAAGAAAAAATTGTTATAATAGGGAAAAAGAAACCAAAAGTGTAAATTTTTTGGCTTGCATACCACAACAAGATATGCTATAATTACCTTTGCCGGACAAATGGGCAAAGGTGCGTTGTTCGGCATACGGAGGGCGGGCCCTGTGCGATGGGGTCCCATGAACCATGTCAGGCGGGGAACCGAGCAGCATTAAGTGGTTTGCCCTGTGCGCCGCAGATCTCCTGTCCTCCGTATGCCACACAACACAGCGGGCGGTTTTACCGCCGCCCAGATGTCTGGCTTTTGTTTTACTGGAATCTTTGGAAAGGGGAGCAAAACCAATGGCAGGGTATCGTGCATTATATCGAAAATGGCGTCCGATGCGTTTCGAAGACGTGGTAGGGCAGCAGTCGATTGTGTCTGCGCTGCAAAATCAAATTCGTACAGCACGTATCGGTCATGCCTATTTGTTTACGGGTACACGTGGTACCGGCAAAACGACCTGCGCCAAAATTTTTGCAAAAGCGGTGAACTGTCCCCACAGTGAAAATGGCGACCCCTGCGGTGAATGTCATATCTGCCGTGGAATCGATGATGGTTCGGTGTTGGATGTGGTGGAAATCGACGCTGCTTCCAATAACGGTATCGACAACATTCGTGATCTGCGGGACGAAACCGCCTACACGCCCAGTGAATGCCGTTATAAGGTTTATATCATCGACGAGGTGCACATGCTTTCCATTGCAGCCTTTAATGCGCTGCTGAAAATTATGGAGGAGCCACCCTCACACGTTATTTTTATTCTTGCTACTACCGAAATTCACAAAGTGCCGGCGACGATTTTATCCCGCTGTCAGCGATACGATTTTGGAAGGATCTTGCCCAGCGACATCGCAAAACGGCTGGAATATGTCGCAGCCGAAGAACAAATCTCCTTGTCCGAGCAAGCCGCTGCGCTCATCGCTCGTCTTGCCGACGGTGCTTTGCGTGACGGGCTTTCGATTTTGGACACCTGTGCCGGTGTTTCTCAGCAGGTGGACGAAGATTTGGTTCGTCAGATGGCAGGTGTTACCGAGCGCAGTTACCTGTTTACCATCAGCAAAGCCATTTTGCAACAACAACCGGTGCAAGCGTTGGAAGAAGTTGCCCAACTGCGCCAAAAAAGCGTGGATCTGCGCCGTTTGGCTGAAGAACTGACGGCACACTATCGCAATTTGCTTTTGGCGGCGATCGCTCCGGCGGGTGAGCTGTTGGGCGGAGTTTCTGCCGAAGAAGAACGGGAGTATCTCTCCAGTGCAGCAAACTATTCGCAGCAGCACTGCATACGGGCAATTCGTTGTTTGGGGAAAGCGATGGAGCAGATGAGCCGTGGAGCCGATCAGCGCATCGAACTGGAACTGGCGTTGTTCCAACTGTGTCAACCCGAACAGCAGACTGTAACCGTGGTGCAGTCTGCACCACGGTTACAGACAACTACCCCACCACCGTTGGGGGGAGGCTTTAAGGTTACGCAACCAGCCCCACAAACAGTGGCACATCCGCCCGAAAAGACCGAGGAACAGCCTGCGAAAGCTGTGCAGCAGAGCGAACCACCTGTACAGACCGCTTCCAAACCTGTTGCACAGTTGCACGAACCGACCGTTTTTGAACAGTGGTCGCAGGTCGTTGAACTTTTGCAGGGAAAAGACCCGCTTTTGTATGCGAATCTGAAAGATTCTTCTGCTTATTGCGACGGGCGGAGGATCTTGATCGACGGTACGGTGATGTTTTTGGAATATATTCGCAAAAACGAGTATTCCAAACGAGTTTTAAAACAAACGATCGAAGGGGTGTGCGGTGTACGCTATGGCATCGGCCCTTACGATAAAAAAACGCAGACACAGGAAACAGTGTCTGTCACTACGGAAGATACCCTCAAACAGCTGCAAGCCTTGGGGGTGAATGTGGAAATCCAGACTACACAGAATAAAGGAGAACAGGAACCATGAAAGCAAGAATGCCCAAAGGATTTGGCAAACCCGACATGAACGCATTGATGCGTCAGGCACAGAAAATGCAGGACACCATGCGTGCAAAACAGGACGAGCTGGAAGCAACCGAGTATCATGCTTCGGCAGCAGGCGGAATGGTAGAAGTTACCATGATGGGAACCCATGAGGTGACTTCGATAAAGATCAAACCCGAAGCAGTTGACCCCGACGATGTAGAGATGCTGCAAGATATGATCGCAGCTGCAATCAACGAAGCTGTAAAGAAGATCGAGGAAGCTTCGGCAGAGGAGCTGGGCAAAATCACCGGCGGTATGAATATTCCCGGTTTGAATCTGTAATGATAAAACTGCGGCAGCTCTGTCATGCAAGGTGACAGAGCTGTTTTGTATCAACAACAAAGGAGAACAACACAATGGCAAAACAGGCAGCACCGTTGCAGCAGTTAGTGGAACAATTCAGTAAATTTGCAGGGGTGGGAAGAAAAAATGCGACCCGTATGGCATATCAGGTAATGTCCATGTCGGATGCCGAGGTACAGGCGTTGGCAGATGCTATCCGCAACGCACACACAAAGCTGCATCGGTGCAAGGTGTGCCAAGATTACACCGAGCAGGAGATCTGCCCCATTTGTCAAAGCACAAAGCGGGACAGAACGGTGATTTGTGTGGTGGAAAGCCCTCGTGATGTTACAGCATTCGAGCGTACCCGTGAGTATAACGGATTGTATCATGTGCTGCACGGTTTGTTCTCTCCTGTCGACGGTATCGGTGCCGATCAGCTTTGCATCCGTGAACTGCTTGCCCGTTTGCAGGACGGCGAAGTGACAGAAGTTATCATGGCGACTAGCCCTACGGTAGAGGGCGAAGTAACTGCCACCTATCTGGCACGTCTGATCAAACCGCTCGGCATCAAAACAACTCGTCTTGCCTACGGTCTGCCGGTGGGCAGCAGTTTGGAGTACGCCGACGAAACTACATTGTACCGTGCGCTTTCGGGACGTGGCGAAATGTGACAGCTTTCGTCTTGACAGCATCGGTAAACTCGGTGTATAATGGATACCACCTAAGAACAGCGCAGAAATGGAGATGACAAAATGTCGCCGGAAAAACAGCAAAATCGAACCATTGCAGCAAACCGCAAGGCACGGCACGACTATTTTGTTATCGAAGCGATGGAAGCCGGAATCGAATTGGTCGGCACCGAAGTGAAAAGTCTGCGAATGGGTCAAGTAAACCTGAAGGACTCTTGGGTAGAAATCGAAGACGGCGAGTTGCTTTTGCACGGGATGCACGTAAGCCCTTATGAAAAGGGGAATATTTTCAATAAAGACCCCATGCGTCCACGTCGCCTGCTGATGCATAAGCGTGAGATTCGAAAGCTGGCACAGCAGATCAAAACCGAAGGCTATACCTTGATACCCCTTGTACTTTATTTTAAGGGAAGTCGGGTAAAGGTGGACTTGGGACTTTGCAAAGGTAAAAAGCTGTACGACAAACGTGCATCTATCGCCGAACGAGATGCAAAACGTGATATCGACCGTGCGATGAAAAGCAACGGTCGGCAATGATGTTTCGCAACGACACTTTCTGTAAAACTTAATTCGCCAAAATCCTTTGCCTGCAAAGGATGATGATATGGGGATGTAAAGGTTTCGACGGGGAGAGGAAGGTGCGAGCAGCGGGCTGTGTTCGGGGGACACACGTAAAACGCCTCCAAAGAAATAGCTGATAACAATAAATTAGCTCTCGCTGCCTAATTAACGGCGGCTGTCCTGCCCACTCAAGTGCCGTGTGGGGTCAGGGCATCATTTAGGCACTGAACGTGAGCAGCCCTAAGCTTTGCAGGCTGCCATGAATTTATGAAGCTACCAATGTGTCTGCCTGTTTGTTGGCTTGGCATTGCGGGAATGTTGTAAACAAACTGCGCCCGGAGATACTCTCATTGACTTCTTTTCGGACACGGGTTCGATTCCC
>CALWZD010000038.1 GCA_944385945.1 uncultured Anaerofilum sp.
CATGCCCGTGGGAGGGCACGGCGTGTGTGCCGCAAGCCCGCTAACTTACCACAAATTTTGGAGGTGCAGTTAAAATGGCGCAAAAGGTAACTGGCTACATTAAGCTTCAGATTCCCGCCGGTAAAGCAACCCCGGCACCGCCCGTTGGTCCTGCTCTGGGTCAGCACGGCGTAAACATCATGGCGTTCACCAAGGAATTCAATGAACGCACCAAGAACGATATCGGCTACATCATTCCGGTTGTTATCACCGTTTATGCCGACCGTTCTTTCAGCTTCATCACCAAAACCCCTCCGGCAGCTGTTCTGATCAAGAAGGCTTGCGGTATCGAGAGTGGTTCTGGCGTTCCCAACAAGACTAAGGTGGCTACCATCACCAAGGCACAGTTGCAGGAAATCGCTACTACCAAAATGCCCGACCTGAACGCAGCAAACATCGAAACTGCTATTAGCATGATCGCTGGTACCTGCCGCAGCATGGGCGTTACCGTTGTAGACTAACAGCCCGCCATTCGTGGGAGGAAATGAATCCGATTTACCACAGGAGGAGTAAGAATGAAACACGGCAAACATTACGTTGAGAGCAAAAAGCTCGTAGATCGTACCAAGACCTACGAGAGTGAAGAGGCTCTGGCAATCTGCTGCCAGACCGCAAAAGCAAAATTTGATGAAACTGTTGAGCTGCACGTACGCTTGGGCGTAGACAGCCGCCACGCTGACCAGCAGGTTCGTGGTGCTGTTGTACTGCCTCATGGTACCGGCAAGACCGTTCGTGTAATTGCAATCGCTAAGGGCGATGCTGCAAAGGCTGCTGAAGAAGCAGGCGCAATCATGGTTGGCGATGCAGACCTGGTTGCAAAGATCCAGAATGAGGGCTTCGTAGACTTCGACGTTCTGGTTACCACCCCCGACATGATGGGTCAGGTTGGCCGTCTGGGTAAGGTTCTGGGCCCCCGTGGCTTGATGCCCAACCCCAAGGCTGGTACCGTTACCCCCGATGTTGGTCGTGCAGTACGTGAGGCTATGGCTGGTAAGATCGAGTACCGTCTGGACAAGCAGAACATCATCCATGTGCCCATCGGTAAAGCAAGCTTTGGCGCAGAGAAACTGGGCGAGAACTTGAAGACCGTTATGGACGCTATCGTGAAAGCAAAGCCCGCTGCTGCTAAGGGTCAGTACATCCGCAGCGCAACTGTTGCTTCCACCATGGGCCCCGGCATCCGTCTGAGCGCAAACAAATTTGGCGTTTAATTGCTGAATTTTCAATCGCTTCCCCACCGCATTCGCTGTGGGGGCGATTTTTCATGAAAAAATCGAAAAACCTATTGACACTGCGTTGTTGATATGGTATACTTTAGTAGCTGTTTTTAAGACAGCAGGTGCCGCAAGGTATAAATGCAAAGTCCGCCTGCCGAGAAACGCGAGAATGTCTGATAGTGTTTGGATTTTCACGCCATTTTTCGGTATTGCCGGAAAGTGGTGTTTTTTTGTGGCATGATGAATAGTTGAAACGAGGTGAAACGATTTGCCCAGTGAGAAGATTCTGACCCAAAAGCAAGCATATGTTGCTGAGCTGCGTGAGAAGATCGCAGGTTCGGTTGCAGGTGTTGTAGTAGATTACAAGGGCATCAACGTTGCCGATGATACAAAGCTGCGTAAGGAGCTGCGTGAAGCAGGCGTTGAGTACACTGTTGTAAAGAACACCATGCTGCGTTTGGCTATCAAGGATACCGGTATCGAAGGCATTGGCGAGGTTCTGGAGGGCTCTACCGCTCTGGCAATCTCCAAAGAGGACCCCATCGTTGCTGCTAAGATCCTGAACAAGTTCGCCGAGGATTCCAAAGGCGCATTCAGCATCAAGGCTGGTTACATGGACGGTGCTGCAATGACCAAGGCTGAGGTCGAAGAGCTGGCTAAACTGCCCGGCCGTGAAGGCTTGCTGTCTATGCTGCTCAGCGCACTTACCGGAAATCTGCGTGGTTTGGCTGTTGCCATCAATGCTATTGCAGAGAAGAACGCCGAGGGCGGCGAAGTAGCTTAATGGCTGCATAAATGCCCTGACACATTAAATTATTAAATTTACTGATTATTGGAGGTATTACCCATGGCTTCTGAGAAAATCACTGCTATTGTTGAAGAAGTAAAGGCTCTGACCGTTCTGGAGCTGAACGAGCTGGTTAAGGCTATCGAGGAGGAGTTCGGCGTATCTGCTGCTGCTCCCGTTATGGTTGCTGCTGCTGGTGCAGCTGCTCCTGCTGCTGAAGAGAAGAGCGAGTTCGACGTTGTTCTGGCTGAGGCTGGCGCAAACAAGATGGCTGTTATCAAGGCTGTTAAGGAAGCAACCGGTCTGGGTCTGAAGGAAGCTAAGGCTCTGGTAGACGAGGCTCCCAAGACCGTTAAAGAGGCTTGCCCCGCTGCTGAGGCTGAAGAGCTGAAGAAGAAGCTGGAAGAGGCTGGCGCAAAGATCGAGCTGAAATAAGTTTTGCAGATCGTTTCAACGCTGTATCAGGTGTGACCATTTGGTCACACCTGTTTTTTTGTCTGCAAACAAAATAGTAAGGGTTCAAAACTCTGAAAGCGTCTGTTTGCAAAAAATGCTGTGTCATCAAAAAAATTTTTTACAAATGTTGTTGCAACAACATACAAGATGAAAAATGGTTGGTATAATAACCACAAGATGGCTAGGGCTTTTCAGAAAGCCCCTAGGATACCGCTATTCAAATCGCTCTTTTTTGCCCTTTACGAGGCAACCGAAAAAAATAGCGAAGTATACGATTTACACATTGCTTTCATTGTATCATAAAAGCCATCAAAACGAGTTTGCAAAAAGGAGATACCGACTATGATTCGTCGAATTATTGAAATTGATCAGGAAAAATGCAATGGCTGCGGTCTGTGTGCAAAAGCGTGTCACGAAAATGCCATCGGCATGGTAAACGGCAAAGCAACGTTGCTGCGTGACGATTACTGCGACGGTTTGGGCGATTGTCTGCCGGTCTGTCCTACCGATGCGATCCGTTTTGTCGAGCGTGAAGCTGCTGCCTATGACCATGAAGCTGTAATGGAAAATCAGCGCAAGTTGGCAGAAAAGAAATTGCCTTGCGGTTGTCCGGGCAGCGCAGCAAAAGCACTCAATCCCACCCCGAGCGTAGCAACGGCAAATGTGGCATCGGTGTCCCAGTTGCGCCAGTGGCCGGTGCAAATTAAGCTGGCTCCCGTGAATGCTCCGTGGTTTGATGGTGCAAACCTGCTGATCGCTGCCGATTGTACGGCTTATGCTTATGCGAACTTCCACGAGGATTTCATCAAAGGTAAAATCACTCTTATCGGCTGCCCAAAACTCGATGAAGGCGATTATACCCAAAAGTTGACTGAAATTATTGCCAATAATAACATCAAATCGCTTACCATCGTACGAATGGAAGTTCCCTGCTGCGGTGGCATTCAACGTGCTGCCGAAACAGCACTGAAAAACAGCGGAAAATTCATTCCGTGGCAGGTGGTCACCATCGCCACCAACGGCTCGATTCTAGACCGTACCTAAATAATAAAAGTTGATTCTAAGACACGAAAGAGGTTTTTTATGACACAGCAAATGTTTTGTTTTCAATGTGAGCAGACCGCCGGTTGCACAGGTTGTACCGGAAAAGCAGGCGTGTGCGGAAAAAGCGCACCCACTGCAAAATTGCAGGACGAGTTGACCGGTGCGCTCATCGGGCTTGCCCGTGCCTGCGCCAACAATCCCAAAACCGAGGACACCGACCGCCTGATTCTGGAGGGGTTGTTCACCACCGTTACCAATGTTAGCTTCAACGACGAAACTTTGACCCAGCTCATCGAGCGAGTACACGCTGAAAAAAGTCGTATCGTGCCGGGCTGTGCATTCTGCACTTCTCGCTGTGGAAATACCGACGATTACGATATGGAGCGCATCTGGAATGCACAAGAGGATGTGCGCTCGCTGAAATCCCTGATTTTGTTTGGTATTCGTGGTATGGCAGCGTATGCATATCATGCGATGGTTTTGGGCTATACCAGTGAAGAAGTCAACAGCTTTTTCTACAAGGCACTGTTCGTTCTTGCCGAAGATTGGGGCATGGAGGAACTGCTGCCCGTTGTGATGGAAACAGGAAAGGTGAACCTTGCCTGTATGCAGTTGCTGGACAAAGCCAACACCGAAAGCTTTGGAAACCCCGTTCCAACCTCTGTTTCAATGACGGTAGAAAAGGGCCCCTTTATCGTGGTTACCGGTCACGACCTGTACGATTTGAAATTGTTGCTTGAGCAGACCGCCGGAAAGGGCATCAACATCTATACCCACGGCGAGATGCTGCCTGCCCATGCGTATCCGGAACTCAAGAAATATCCGCATCTCAAAGGCAATTTCGGTACTGCATGGCAGAACCAACAAAAAGAGTTCGACGCACTGCCTGCACCGATTTTGTATACCACAAACTGCCTGATGCCGGTTAAAGCAAGCTATGCTGACCGTGTGTTCACCACCGAGGTCGTATCTTACCCCGAAATGGTGCATATCGGTGACGACCACGACTTCACCCCTGTCATCGAAAAAGCACTGGAACTGGGTGGCTTTGAGGAAGATAAGACCTTCACCGGCATCAACGGTGGAAGTCAACTGACCACAGGCTTTGGACACGCCAGCGTTTTGGCAGCAGCCGGACAGGTGATTGAGGCGGTCAAGAGCGGTGAACTGAAGCATTTCTTCTTGGTCGGTGGCTGTGACGGCGTACGTACCGGACGAAATTATTACACCGAATTTGTAAAGCAGACCCCCGCCGATTCCATCGTACTGACCCTTGCTTGTGGTAAATACCGCTTTAACGATTTGGATTTGGGTACAGTCGCAGGGCTGCCACGCTTGATGGACATGGGACAGTGCAACGATGCGTACAGTGCCATTCAGGTCGCATTGGCATTGGCAGAGGCGTTCGGCTGTGGCGTAAACGAGCTGCCTTTGTCGCTGGTGCTTTCGTGGTACGAGCAAAAAGCGGTTTGCATTTTGCTTACATTGCTGCATCTGGGCATTAAAAATATCCGCCTAGGCCCCACGCTGCCGGCATTTGTTTCGCCGAATGTACTCAACTATCTCGTAGAGAACTTTGGTATCGCACCCATCACCACCCCCGAACAGGATTTGAAAGCGATTTTGAACCGATAATCGCACGATGAATAAAAGAGCCGATGTGTCATCAATGGCATATCGGTTCTTTTTGTGCAAAATGTAAAAGTATTCGGTAAAAATGAATAAAAATTTTGGGTTTGCTTTCTTCTGGTAGAGTTGATGTTGCCATAAAAAATATGGTATACTCAAACTATGTTATTTTATGCGGGATCTTGCAAGATCCCGTAACCGCCCTGCATTCGGTTGCAGGGCATTTTCAACAGGGAAAGTAGGAAAATGGTATGAATCAGTTAGACTGTGCAAGAAGCGAGATCGACCGCATCGACGCAGAACTTGCCCGTTTGTTCGAGGAACGGATGCAGGCGGTGCAGGGGGTGATCGAGTATAAAAAGGCGACCGGTATGCCCATTCTGGACACCGGACGAGAGGCGCAGGTGATTGAAAAAAATACCGCCCGCATCCAAGCCGACGATCTGAAAGCCTACTATGCACAGTGGCAAAAAGATCTGATGGCGTTATCCCGTCAGTATCAGGCAAAAGTGCTGGGACGAGATGTGGCAGCTTACCAAGGGGTAGAGGGTGCGTTTGCACACATTGCCTTGAAACGGTTGTTCCCGTATGCAAAAGCGGTGAATTTTTCCAGTTGGAAAGAGGTTTTTGAGGCAGTAGAAAGCGGTGCTGCCGCTTACGGTGTGCTTCCGCTCGAAAACTCGACCACAGGCGATGTCGGCGAAGTGCTGGACTTGTGTTTCAGCCACAACTGCTATGTGGTGCAGATGTACGACCTGCCGGTGGTGCAAAATCTGTTGGGGCTGCCAAATGCCACCATCGCAGATGTCAAAACCGTTTACAGCCATCCACAAGGGCTGCGCCAAAGTGCAAAGTTTTTGCAGCAGATGCAGATGAACGGCATCGAGTATCCCAACACCGCCATGGCAGCACAACACGTGGCACAGATGGGGGATATTTCTCTGGGAGCCATCGCCAGTGCCGAAACAGCCGAGCTGTACGGCTTGAAAGTCCTTGCGCCCGAAGTGAACCAAGCAAGCGGAAATACCACCCGCTTTATCGTAATTGCAGCCCAGCCTGCCGAAAGTGGCAACCGATTCAGCGTGTTGTTCACGGTCGACCACGCAGCCGGTCAACTGGCAAAGGTCATTCAGATCGTCGGCGAGATGGGCTTTAATATGGAATGTATCAAAAGCCGCCCACTGCCCGGAACTCCGTGGGAATATTATTTCTACGTGGAATTGGTAGGTGACGCAAAGCAGCAAAACAGTCAAAAACTTTTGAAGGAGATGCAGCTGGTATGTCGCAGTGTGAAACAGTTGGGAGTGTATTCAAAGGAGGAGAAAGCATGAGGCTTACCATGCGGCTAGCCGAGCGCAGCTATGACATCATTATCAAACAGGGCAGCCTGAAGCGGATCGGCGAACTGGTAAACCTGAACCGTAAGGTACTCATCGTCACCGACAATGGGGTTCCTGCCACATACTCCCAAACGGTGGCAGCACAGTGCAAACAGCCCTATATCGAAACGGTCGAGCAGGGCGAACAAAGCAAAAGCATCGCCGTTTGGCAGCAGCTTCTCTGCCGGATGGTCGAGCTGAATTTTACCCGTGGTGATGCTGTGGTGGCAGTTGGTGGCGGTGTCGTGGGCGATTTGGCAGGATTTGTGGCAGCAAGCTATATGCGTGGGGTAGATTTCATCAATGTTCCCACCACTACGCTGTCCCAAATTGATTCGTCTATCGGTGGGAAAACGGCAGTCAATCTGGAAAAAACGAAAAATATCGTGGGTGCTTTTTGGCAGCCCCGTCTGGTGGTCATCGACCCCGACACTCTAAAGACCCTTTCCAAGCGTCACTATGCAGCCGGACTTGCCGAGGCAGTGAAAGCAGGTTTTCTTGCCGACAGCGAACTGGTGCGCATTTTCGAGGAGGAAGACTGCGAGGAGTATATCGAGCAGATCATCTACCGCAGTTTGATTGTCAAAAAGAATATCGTCGAGCGGGACGAACGGGAAACCGGCGACAGGGCTGCGCTGAATTTGGGGCATACCATCGGTCACGCCATCGAAAGTGCTTGCAGCTTGCAGGCAGACCGTGCGTTGTACCACGGCGAATGCGTGGCGTTGGGCATGGTTCCGATGCTGGAAAGTGAAGCGTTGTGCAACCAGCTGATTGCTATCTGCAAGCGGTTGGGACTGCCTACCGAATGCGACTACGACAAGCAGTTGGCGTTGGCTGCAATGCGCCACGACAAAAAAACAGATGTCAGCGGTGCTATTAAGGTAGTAAAGATTCCCAAAGCGGGGATGTTCCGTTTGGATAAAGTGCCGTTTGAACAGGTAGAGGCGGTCTTGCTGGGAACAGCCGATCAGATTCCCGCCCCGAAAAAGGAGGAAGAAGAATGAAAAATACCTTCGGAACCACCGTTTCGGTCACGATTTTTGGCGAAAGCCATGGCCCTGCCATCGGCGCAGTCGTAGATGGTCTGGCAGCGGGTATTCCGGTCGACACTGCCTATATCGCACAGGAGATGGACAAACGCCGAGCCCGAGGCGATGGGCTTTCTACCGCTCGCACCGAGGCAGACGAGGTGGAATTTGTAAGTGGTGTCTACAACGGGCATACCACAGGAACAGCCATCACCATGCTTATCCACAACCGCAATACCCGCAGCAAGGACTATGAAAAAACTGCCGATCTGCTGCGTCCCGGTCATGCCGATTACACGGCGTATGCCAAGTACAACGGATTTCAGGATGCCCGAGGTGGTGGGCATTTTTCGGGCAGGACCACTGCTGCGGTGGTAGCGGCAGGGGCTTTGTGCCGCAGTGTGTTGCAGACAAAAGGCATCCGCATCGCTACCCATCTAAGCACCTGTGCAGGGGTGCGGGATCTGCCTTTTTCTGCCCAGACAGAAGAATTGCTTGCACAGCAGCAGATGCTGAACGAAAAGAACTTTGCCGTTATCAGTGAAGCAGCAGGCGCAGCGATGCAAATTGCGATTCGCAGTGCAGCTGCCGAGGGCGACAGCGTTGGCGGAGTGCTGGAAACGGTCGTGACCGGTCTGCCCGCAGGAGTCGGTGAGCCGTTTTTTGATAGCGTAGAAAGCGAGCTGGCACACCTGATGTTCAGCATTCCGGCGGTAAAAGGGGTCGAATTTGGTGCCGGCTTTGGATTTGCAAGTTTGCGTGGAAGTGCAGCGAATGATGCTTTCCGAATGCAGGAAGGGCAGATCGTCACCGCTACCAACCACAATGGCGGTATCAATGGCGGTATCACCAACGGAATGCCGCTTGTATTCCGCACAGCGGTAAAGCCGACCCCCAGCATCTACAAAGAGCAGCAGACAGTGGACTATAAAAGCAAGACCGACGCCACTTTGCAGATAGAGGGACGGCACGACCCCTGCATTTTGCCCCGTGCCCGTGCCGTACAGGACGCTATGTGTGCCATTGGGCTGGTAGATTTGTGTACCCAGCGGTTTGGCATTCAGTGGCAGGTACAGGAGGGGTGAAGATGGAATACGGTTTGATTGGAGAACGGCTGAAACACAGCTATTCCAAAATCATCCACGAGATGCTATGCGACTATACCTACGACCTGCACCCAATTCCTTTGCAGGAAGTCGAGCCGTTTATGCGCCAAAAACAATGGAAAGCCATCAACGTGACCATTCCGTACAAGCAAACGGTCATGCCGTATCTGGACAGCATCGACGACCATGCACTGGCGATCGGTGCCGTGAATACGGTGGTCAACAAAAACGGACGTTTGGAAGGGCATAACACCGATTTTGCAGGCTTTTTATATATGGTCAAGGCACACGGTGTATCACTGAAAAATAAACGGGTACTGGTGCTTGGCAGCGGCGGTACGCATAAGCCGGTCACGGCGGTTTGCCGCAGCGAGGGTGCAGCGGAGATCATCACGGTGAGCCGTAACCCGAAAGAGGGCGAGATTTCTTACGAGCAGTGCCGCACCCGCAGTGACATAGAAATTATCGTCAACACGACACCGGTGGGAATGTACCCCAACAACGGAAACTGTATGGTCGAGATGAGCTGGTTCCCCCATTGTGAAGCGGTGTTCGACGCCATTTATAACCCGTTCCGCACCGAGCTTTTGCTGCGTGCAGAGGATGCAGGCATTTTGGCGGTAGACGGGTTTGAAATGTTGGTAGCGCAGGCAGTGTATGCCGCAGAATTTTTCCTCGACCGCCCCATTCCACACAGCGAGATCGAGCGGGTGTATAAAACCCTCAAAGGGCAGCTTTCCAACCTGATTTTGATTGGAATGCCTAGCTGTGGCAAGTCTGCAATGGGCAGTGCTTGTGCAAAACTGCTTGGCAAGCCGTTTGTGGATTTGGACGCAGAAGCAGAGGCGGAAGCCGGCATGACCATTTCCAAACTGTTTGAAACACAGGGCGAACAGGCATTCCGTGCGTTGGAAACAGACTTGTGTAAAAAGTTTGGTGCCGAAAATGGAAAAGTGATTTCGACCGGTGGCGGTGTGGTGAAAAATCCCGAAAATATCCGTGCGCTGCGTCAAAACGGGGTCATCATTTACCTCGACCGCCCGTTACAGGAATTGACGGTAGGCGGTGGTCGACCGCTCTCGACCAGTATGCAAGCACTGCGAGAGAT
>CALWZD010000039.1 GCA_944385945.1 uncultured Anaerofilum sp.
GCTTTACCGGCGGGAATCTGAAGCTTAATGTAGCCAGTTACCTTTTGCGCCATTTTAACTGCACCTCCAAAATTTGTGGTAAGTTAGCGGGCTTGCGGCACACACGCCGTGCCCTCCCACGGGCATGAGAACTCACGCCCTATAAAAACCGCATTGCGGCTCTTACCATGTGTTTAAAAAAATCAAATCGGTTTTACTTGGTCAAGACCCAGTTCCGCCGGGGTTTCACGGCCAAACATGGAAACTGTGACCTGAACCTGCTTTTTGTCAAGGTCGATGTTGGTTACGATACCTGCAAAGCCCTTCAGCGGCCCTGCGATGATCTCAACATTTCCACCCACCTCGTAATCGACCGTAAGCTGCTCGCGGGTATCTACACCAAGTGCTTCCACTTCCGCCTCGGAAAGAGGAACGGGCTTGGAGGAAGGGCCAACAAAGCCCGTAACGCCACGGCAGTTGCGCACGATGTACCAGCTTTCGTCGGACATCACCATTTTTACCAGCACATAGCCGGGGAAAAGCTTGCGCTCTACCTGACGGGACTTTCCGTCCTTTACCTCTACCGCCTGTTCGGTAGGGATACGCACCTCGTGGATCAGATCCTGCAAACGACGGTTCTCTACGATGGTTTGCAAGGTGTCTGCCACCTTATTCTCATAGCCGGAATAGGTATGAACAACATACCACATTGCTTGTTCTTCCATCTCAACAGCACCTCCGTCTGCTTATTCTCCGCATTCCATCAGCTTATGCGCCGATCGCCAGCTTCAGCAGAGTGATAAAGCTGGTATCCAGTGCCAACACAACCACGCTGGCAATGACCATCACCACCAGCACCACGATGGTGTTGTTGATGATTTGTTTTTTGCTCGGCCATACAACCTTTTTCATCTCGCTTTTCACATCACGAAAATACTTGGCGATGCTTTTTGCGCTATGCTTTACCGATTGTCCGACACGCACAAAAAAATTCGGTTTTTTCTGAGATTTGTCAGAAACAGCTTTGCTCTTGTCGGCCTTTGCATTCTGCTTGTCAGCCATATCGCTCCGCCTTTCTTACTTTGTCTCACGATGAACAGTATGCTTTTTGCAGAAGCGGCAATACTTTTTCATCTCCAGCCGGTCGGGGCTGTTCTTCTTGTTCTTCATGGTGTTGTAATTGCGCTGTTTGCACTCTGTGCAGGCCAGTGTAATTTTCACTCTCATTCTTCGGCACCTCCATTTAACGGTTCGTTTAGCCTCCCTCATGCAGGCAGGGACGTGCGCAAAATTGCACACAAAAAATACCCCTACACAAAGAGGTGTTTTTATACTAGCATATCTTATGCCGTTCGTCAAGCCCCAAATTTGCCTTTTTGTTGGATTTTTTCCCGTTTTTTCCCTGTTTTCTTTTGTATATCCCGTGACAAACGGTACTGAAATGTGGTATGATAAACATACCTATGAAATATGCGCTGTAAAAAACCGATTTTGCAGTCGCTTTCCAAATACACTGTACGCATTCGGCGTACCAGAAGGAGTTTTTTCATTATGTCCAAACAAACCGCTTTGCTCGTGTTTGGCGGTGTGTCCAGCGAGCATGAGATCAGCCGTCTGTCTGCTGCGTGTTGGGCAAGGTCGCTCGACCGCAGCAAATTCGAGCTGCTTTATCTTGGCATCACCAAACAGGGCAAATGGCTTTTGTTCGAAGGCGATGCCGATGCCATCGCCGACGGCAGTTGGGAAACCGGCAGTGTCACCCCCTGTGTTCTCAGCCCTGATAGAAACCATCACGGTCTGGTAGTGCTGGGCGAACAGCCACGTGTCGTGCATATCGACGTTGTATTGCCCATCTTGCACGGCAAAAACGGCGAAGACGGCACCATTCAGGGATTGCTGGAACTTTCGGGTATCCCTTACGTCGGTTGCGGTGTGCTGGCGGCTGCCTGTTGCATGGACAAAGCAGTTACCAACACACTGTTAGACGCAGCCGGCATTGCTCGCTGCGAGTGGGATTGGGCGTGGGCAGAGGACGCTCTTGCCGAGTTCGACGCTCTTGCCTCCCGTTTAGAGCAGTCGCTGCACTATCCTATTTTTGTAAAACCTGCCAACGCAGGCAGCAGTGTTGGCATCAGCAAAGCTGTAAATAAGCAAGAGCTGAAAAAAGCCATTGAAGTTGCTGCAAAAGAAGACCGCAAGATCGTTTTTGAACGGTTCGTGCAAGGGCAAGAGGTCGAATGTGCTGTCATCGGCAACCATACTCCCACATCCACTTTGCCGGGCGAGATTTTGGCAAGTCAGGATTTTTACACCTACGATGACAAATATGTCTGCGGTACTTCCCGTACCCAGATTCCGGCAAACCTTTCGCAGCAGCAACTGGAACAGGTACAGCAACAGGCAGTAAAAGCCTACAAAGCTTTGGGCTGCGAGGGGCTGACCCGTGTCGATTTCTTTGTGGAAAAGGGAACGGGTGCTATTTTGCTGAACGAGTTGAACACCTTGCCCGGCTTTACCGCCATCAGTATGTATCCGCAGCTGATGGCACATTACGGTACGCCTCTGCCACAGCTGATGGAACAGCTGATCGCACTGGCAATGGAAAGGACGGCGAAGCACAATGGATAACCGCCCCATCGGTGTGTTCGATTCCGGTTTGGGCGGTCTGACCGCTGTGCGAGAGCTGAAAAAAGTGTTGCCAAACGAAAATATCATCTATTTTGGCGACACGGGGCGAGTACCTTACGGCGGACGCAGTACCAAAACCATCTTGCAGTACGCAAAAGAGGATATTGCTTTTTTGCTTTCCAAAGATGTAAAATGTGTCATGGCAGCCTGTGGCACTGTCAGCAGTACCTTGCCGGCATCTGTGGCACAAGCGTTGCCTGTCCCCTTTATCGGGGTGGTCGAAGCCACCGCAAAAGCCGCTGCCAAAGCCACCCGCAGCGGTATCATCGGCATCATCGGCACGGCTGCTACCGTGCGCAGTAAAAGCTACGAACAGCAGTTGAAAGCTTTGCTGCCCAACTGTACTACCGTTGCTCGTGCCTGCCCGATGTTCGTTCCGCTTGTGGAAAACGGCTATCTGGGCAAAGGCAACCCCATTACCACCGCCATTGCGCAAGAGTATTTGCAACCGCTGAAAGAAGCCGGTGTGGACACCTTGATTATGGGTTGCACCCATTACCCTCTTATCGCTGACATCATCGGCGAAGTGATGGGAGATTCGGTTCGTTTAATCGACCCCGGCAAAGAAACCGCCCACGCAGCACAGCAGATTTTGCAGCAAAAAGATCTGCTGGCACGAAATAACGGGAAAGCCGATTATTTTGTGAGCGACTCGGTAGATTCTTTCCGCACCATTGCAAACCTGTTTTTGGGCGAATATGCGGGTGGTGACGTGACCCAAATCGACATCGACCGCTATCAGCTTACCATCTCCAACCCATAAAAGGGAGGACTGTTTTGAAAAAGGATTATTTGATATGCATCGACGGCACGATGGAGCGTGACGGAGAGCAAGAGCGTGAACGTGTACAGCTAAAGACCCGTGGTGGTTTTGTTCATAAGGACGGTAATTTCTTTATCACCTATGAAGAAAGCGAAACCACCGGCTACGCTGGCTGTACCACTACCGTCAAAGCTTCGCAGGACGGCACCCGTGTAGCAATGCTGCGCTACGGCCCTGCCGCAAGTCAGTTGATTATCGAAAAAGGCGTTCGCCATGTCTGTCATTACGACACCGGCGTGGGGACGCTTAGTTTGGGGGTCGCTGCCGACGAAATTCAGTGCGAACTTACCCCAAACGGTGGAATTTTAAAATTCAGCTATACCTTGGATAGCGGTACGCAAGAGCTTAGCCGCAATCTGGTTACTGTTACTGTTACAAAATGAAGTGAAATATAAAGGAGATAACCGCAATGACCGAGATTTTTTCTAAAAATCCCCGCAGTGCAGTCATGCAGCAAGCCCACGAACTGCTGGTGAACGCCGCTACCGCAGCGATGGAGAAAGGCGACCTGCCCCAAACCGAGCTGCCCGACTTTATCGTTGAGATTCCCGCCGACAACCGCAACGGCGACTTGGCTTCGAATCTGGCTCTTGCCGGCGCAAAAGCATTCCGCTGCGCTCCCCGCAAGGTTGCCGATGCCATCGCTGCCAACCTGCCCGACCTGAGCGATACTCTGTTTGAAAAAGTAGAGATTGCCGGCCCCGGATTCATCAACCTGTTCTTGTCCCAAAGCTATTTTGCCGACGTTGTACGTGCAGCCGTTGGCAGCAGCCAGTATGGTCGCACTGATTTTGGCAAAGGCGGAAAAATCAACGTTGAATTTGTTTCGGCAAACCCCACCGGCCCTATGCACTTGGGCAACGCCCGTGGCGGTGCTTTGGGCGATTGCCTTGCAGCCGTACTGGATTGGGCAGGCTATGACGTGACCCGTGAATTTCTCATCAACGATGCCGGTAACCAGATCGTTAAATTCGGCAAAAGCCTTGCTGCCCGTTATTTGCAGCATTTCAAGGGCGAAGATGCCGTACCTTTCCCCGAAGACGGCTATCAGGGCGAAGACATCAAAGTACGTGCTGCCCAGTTTGCCGAGGAAGTAGGCGACCGCTATGTAAACGCAACCGCCGAAGAATTGCAGCAAACCATCACCGCATTTGCACTGCCGAAGAACGTGCAGGGTCTGCGTGACGACTTGGGCAAATACCGCATCGAATACGACGTATGGTTTAGTGAAATGGCCTTGCACAACAGCGGTGCTGTAAAAGAGGTCGTGGACAAACTCACCGCTATGGGCGCAACCTACGAAAAGGACGGCGCAATTTGGTATCGTTCCAGCCAGTACAGCGCAAAATATGGCGTAAACAAAAAGAAGAACGACGACGGCGAAGAAGAAGAAAAGGACGAAGTTTTGGTACGTGCCAACGGCATTCCTACCTATTTTGCAGCCGACATCGCTTACCACTATAACAAATTTGCTGTACGTGGTTTTGACCGTGCCATCGACGTATGGGGTGCTGACCACCACGGTCACGTTGCCCGTATGAAAGGCGCACTGGACGCCATCGGTCTGGACGGCGAAAAACTGGACGTTGTATTGATGCAGCTGGTACGTCTGGTTCGTGACGGCGAGCCTGTGCGTATGAGTAAGCGTACCGGTAAAGCAATCACTTTGACCGACCTGCTGGACGAAGTGCCCATTGATTCGGCACGTTTCCTGTTCAATATGCGTGAGCCGAGCAGCCAAATGGAGTTCGATTTGGACTTGGCACTCAAACAGGACAGCGAAAACCCAGTATACTACGTGCAGTACGCACACGCCCGTATCTGTTCGATTTTGAAGAAGATGGCAGAAGACGGCGTTGCATTTGAGGGCATCGAAAATTGTCGCACCGAGCTTTTGACCGACCCTGCCGAGCGTGAACTGATTCGTCACATTGGCAGCTTTGCAGATGAGATCATCACTGCTGCAAAGAACTACGACCCTGCACGAATCACCCGTTATGTGGTAGATTTGGCAACTTTGTATCACAAGTTCTACAACGCTTGCCGTGTACGTGATGCCGAGCCCGAACTGCGTCAGGCACGTTTGGCACTGTGCATGGCTGTAAAGAACATCATTTGCAGCGTGTTGAGTATGTTCAAGATCACCATTCCCGAAACGATGTAATGTTGCCTTTTGAAAAAAGGCAAACAAAACCTCACCTTTTGAAAAAAGGCAAACAAAACCTCACCTTTTGGAAAAAGGTGAACGAAAACTCCCACCTTTTGAAAAAGGTGGACGAAAACTTTCAACTACAAAAGGCAGGTCGTCGACCTGCCTTTTGTGTGTTTTACCCATTATCACCAATGCCAAGCAACGACACGAGGGGACTAAGCATCTTTTGTGCGCCAGCACCTTGATGCGTGTCCGCTCTGTCGGTGCGCTCCCTTTGCACCATATTCGTTGCAAAGAAAAAAGCAGGTCAGCCGACCTGCTTTTCAACCCATCTGTTATAAGTTTTTGCTTTTGTTTACGAAAGCTTTGGTCAACTCGCTTTTAGGCGTGTCAAATACCTGTTGTGGTGTGCCTTCTTCTTCGATTTTTCCGTTTGCCATAAAAATGACCTTGTCGGATACATTGTAGGCAAAGTCCATCTCGTGGGTCACTACGATCATTGTGGTGTGTCGTTCCCGCAATTCTTTCATGACACGCAGCACCTCGCCGGTCAGTTCCGGATCAAGCGCACTGGTCGGCTCGTCAAAGCAGAGAATATCCGGTTCCAGTGCCAGAGCACGTGCGATTGCTACTCGCTGTTGCTGTCCACCCGATAGCTGAAACGGATAACTGTCCGCTTTTTGCTCTAAGCCTACATCTTTTAAAATCTGCCTGGCTTTTTTGCGGTTGTTTTGTATCGCTTCTTTGCTCGGTTTTCGTTTTTGCTGTTTTGCACGGTCTTTTTCCTGCAGATCCATCGCCAGCGTTACATTTTCCAGCACTGTGTACTGCGGAAATAAATTGAACGATTGAAACACCAACCCAAAATGCAGCCGTTTTTGGCGAATCTCGTCCGAAGTCGCTGTTTTGGCATCCGTTGCATCAAACAATATCCCGTCGTTCAAGGTGATTTTTCCGCCGTTTGGCTTTTCCAAAAAATTCAAACAGCGCAGCAACGTCGTTTTTCCACTGCCGGAAGACCCAATAATGGACAGCACCTGCCCTTTGTCGAGCGTAAAATCAATGCCTTTCAGCACGTCTAATGCACCGTATTTTTTTGTAAGCCCCGAAACCTGTAACATTGCCATGCACATTACCCTCTAAAATAGTTCAGTTTTTTCTCCATTGCCCCAAACGCCAAGGTGAGAAGTCCGTTGAATACCAGATAGAACACACCAGTATAGAACAACGGCCAGATGATCGCCTGTTGTGCTACGATGTCCTGTGCAGCCCGAATCAGTTCTCCTACTGCGATGACACGGGCAAGTGAGGTATCTTTTACCAAGGTGATAACTTCATTGCTCAAAGGTGCCAAAATGCGTTTTACCACCTGAAGCAGAACGATTTTGAAGAAAATTTGGCTGTCGGTCATGCCCAGTACCTGTCCTGCCTCGTACTGCCCTTTTGGAATGCTTTCGATGCCTCCACGATAAATTTCAGAAAAATATGCTGCATAGTTGATGATAAACGCAATCATAACCGCACCCATACGGTTTTCGATGGGCATTCCGAACGCCAAACCGGGCAGATAGAATACGATCATTACCTGAAGCATCAGCGGTGTGCCACGAATGACCCAAATAAACAGTCGTGTTAAAACACGCAACGGGGTCAGCTTGCTCATCGAGCCAAAGCAGACCACCAACCCCAACGGAAGCGATGCAACCAGCGTAACAACGAATAATAGGCAGGTGTTAGCAAACCCCCGCAGCAGTTCCAAGTTGATGCTCCAAAACGCACCGTCAAACACCTTACATCGCTCCTTACCGTGATAGAAAGCAACACCGCAAATGCCAAGTACCATCTGCTGCGGTGTTGCTTTCCTTTCGAATCATTATCCCTCTATGCGTATTTGTTTTACTTTTACTCGCCCAACATTACCAAAACCGACGGGTATTTTTCAGAGATCTCTGCTACTACACCCTCGTCCAACAGCTCGGTAAATGCGGTGTTGATTTTTTCGGTTAGGTCGCTGCCTTTGCGCAGTCCCACTGCGTATTCTTCTTTGGTAAGTTCCACATCAGGCACTACCATCAAATCGGCAAAATCGGTGCCTTCGCCGACCGATGCATTTGCCATTACGCCGTCGATCACCGCTACATCTGCCGTACCGCTTTTCAACTCCAGCAAGGTGTCACGCTGAGTGGAAAGGGTCGTCAAAGTTGCAGATGCAAGTTCTTCGTTTGCTTCCACTGCCTGTGCGCCTGCACTGCCTGCTTCGGCAACGATGTTTGCGCTTGCCATATCTGCCAATGCCGTGTAGGTGGACTCATTGGCTTTGTTGATGACGCACACCTGCATATTTCCGCTGTAAGAAGTGGAAAAATCCATATTCTGTGCCAGATCATCGGTGACGGTCATACCGTTCCAAACGCAGTCGATGTTTCCGCTTTTTAGTTCAACGACTTTTTGCTCCCAGTCGATCTCGATAAATTCGGGGGTAACGCCCAGCTTTTTGCAGACGGCTTCGGCAAGTTCGGTATCGAAGCCGATCAACTTTCCGCTTTCGTCTTTGTAGTTCATCGGCTCATACAAGGTGATGCCGATCTTTAAAACGCCCGCCTCTTGTACCGATTCCCAATCGCTGCCGGTTTTTCCGCATCCGGTCAGCACTGCCAGCAGCATTGCCATTGCTGCCAGAACACTCCACACTTTTTTCATAGCGTTTCCCCCCTGTTTGTTTTGGCAGGGCATTTCCCACTTGCCACTGTGCCAAAAAATTTGTGGTATAAAACCACCCCTCTATGCTTTAGTATTTTATCATTGTAAAGTGATAATGTCAATAGCTTTTTAAAAATTTTTTCTACAAACCGACCGCCCCTGTATGGCTGTACAGAGGCGGTCGGTTCTTTCAATTATTTATTTCCATTGCTGCCTGCCAGCGGAAACGCAACTGTTACCTTGAACAAATCGCCGTCGGTTTCCAGCGAAAAGCTGCCTGCTTGCAGTTCGGTAAAGCTTTTTGCAATGGCAAGCCCCAATCCGCTGCCCTCGGTGCTGCGGGACTCATCTCCCCGCACGAATCGTTCTGTAAGGTGCAAACTGTCGGGAGAAAGTTCCTGCGCCGACACATTTTTAAAGCTCACCTGCACGGTTTCGGGTTTTCTTTCCAGAGTGATATATGCCCGTGTACCGCCAAGCGCATATTTGACGATATTATTGACCAAATTTTCAAAGATACGACAGGTACGCTGACCGTCCAGCGTTACCATTGCCTTTTCTTCGCCGATATTCCAGCGGAAATCCACCCCACTGGCTGCGGTGATTTCTTCGGTTTCGTACTGTACCTGACGCAGCAGTGCCGCAAGGTCGAGGGGTTCCATATTCAGCACCACGTCACCGCTTGCAGCTTTGCTTACTTCGAACAGGTCTTCGATCAGCACTTTCAACCGCTGACATTTTTTATCCAGCGTTTGAATGTATTCTGCACGGGTGGCATCGTCCACTTCTTCATTTTTCAGCAGATCCACATATGTGATGATCGCCGTGAGCGGTGTTTTGAGGTCGTGCGAAACGTTGGTGATGAGTTCGGTTTTCATGTTCCGGCTGCGAACTTCTTGTTCCACTGCCTGAGCAAATCCGCTTTGTACCTGATTCAGACGATTTTTCAGCGGATTGAACAATTGCAAATCGCCCTCGATAGGCTGGTTCAGATTGCCTTGCGCCATGCGGTTGGTGGCATCCATCAGCACTTTATAGCTTTGGTCGAAGTTGTCCAGATGCTTGCTGGCAGCAAAGTACATTAGCACACAGAAAACCAAAATGCCAAACATCGCAATGATGACACTCAACAACCCCAAAAACCAGACACACAGAAAAGATGCGATAAGCCCGTTGACAAACGCCCATTTGACCAGATTGCGAGCAAGCGGCTTGGTAAAGTCGATCTGCATGGCACGAGCATAGCTTTGTTTGATTTTGCGGCAGATGGCTACACACAGCTTAACGAGCAGCGAACGGGTAAGCAGATATTCCTTAAATCCGTCCCGCATCCCTGCGGCCACGCTTGCCGACGCCTGAAACGGAATAAAAAGTGCTGCAAACATCGCAATGAAAATAATAATGCTTGCCATGTTGCGCCCATCCGTTGTGGAAACGTGGAACACTTGGCTGAAGAATACACTGTTTTCTTCCAGAAGTGCATACACGATGCTTGCAAAGCCTTGTGTACTGCCGAACAAGTAAAGCTCAAACAGCCCGATACCGCCGTATACTTCCAGCGGAATCTTTCCCCAGCTGCCCCTACCCAGCCCTAACTTCTGGATAAATGCAAGCAAAAATCCGCTGCCCATGGTAAGCCAAATCACCCACAGCATGGGCCACAGCAGGCGAGCTCCAACTGCAATGTATCGCATATAGCGGTAGTCCCATTGGTCTATGTCGGGAGTGAGCTCTATTATATTTGCTTCGCCCATCGCCCACGGAACCAAAAAACCGGCAGCAACTACCGTCCAAATGCCCACGACCAAAAAAGTCACCAGGCGTCTTGCCCATTTATAATCGTTCAATTTTGTATCCAATGCCCCATACCACCTTTAAATATTTTGGTTTCTTTTTGTCAAATTCGATTTTTTCCCGCAGATTGCGCAGATGCACCATGACTGTGTCGGTATTCACTGCCCGTTCGTTCCATACACGCTCGTATATCTCCTCTGCCGAAAACACTCTGCCTGCATTCTGTATCAGCAACAGCAGAATGCGATATTCCAGCGGGGTCAGCTTTACCGATTCTCCGTCCACCGTAACGCTCGCCGAGTCTTCGTCCAGTTCCAGCCCCCCTACTACATACAACCGCTGTTTGGGTTGGGTCTGCCCTGCCAGTGCGAGGAATTTTTGATACCGACGTAGTTGGGAATTGACCCGTGCCAGCAATTCCAGCGGAACAAACGGTTTTGTGATATAATCATCGGCACCGATATTCAGCCCCGTGATCTTATCCATATCCTCCGATTTTGCCGAAAGAAAAATGACCGGAAATTCGTGTTTTTGACGCAGATGCATCACCATCGTTACGCCGTCCATCACCGGCATCATAATGTCCACGATAGCAAGATGGATCGGCTGACTTTCGATGATGTCCAAGCCCTCTTTTCCGTTTTGCGCCTGAAACACATGATACCCCTGATTTTTCAAATAGATTTCGATACCCTGCCGAATCTCGGCATCGTCCTCGACCACCAAAATATTATATTCCATTCGCTTTCTCCCCACTTTTTTGCGATATTTGCCCTTGGCATTTCTATGGCTTACATCATGTATACCAGCCATCTTGTGGTTTATTATACCACCGCCGCACTGTTTTCGAAACACCCTGCGAGCAATCGTTTTTGCAGCATCCGCCTGCCACGATAGATTTGGGTCCGCACTGTCTGTACCGGTAGATGCAAGCGGTTTGCCGCCTCGGTTTGGGAAAGCCCCTGCAAAAATACCGCCGTACATACCGAACGATACGGCTCGCTCAGCGAACCGATCTGACGTCGGATGTTATCGCATCCCTCGTCGTTTTCCAGCATTTGCTCGGTAGAATCTCCCGTCTGTGGAATATATGCAAAGGTTTCACTTTCGCAGACCACAACTTTCCGCACCGCTGCACTGCGAAGATAATCCTTTGCTTTGTTCGCAGCAATTCGACACAGCCATGCCCGTTCGCCTTTTTCGTCGCATTTTTCCAAATTGAGCCACGCCGACACAAACGTTTCCTGCGCTAAGTCCTGCGCTTGCTGGTGATCGTGGGTCAGTTGCAAACAAATCGTGTACACCAATCCTTGATATTGTTCCATCATCCGCTCAAACCGCCGTTCCACCGGATACACCTCCTTGTTTGCACTTAGTATACCTTTCTCTTTGAAAAACCGCCCTCACAAAAAACGAAAGATTTTCAAAAGATTTTCACAAATCCCACAAAAGCCGTTTTGGGAGGGGCAGACAAAGGGGGCGGTAAGCATCTTTTCGCACGAATGTGCGTTTGATGCGTCCGCCCCCCCTCCGTCTGCCTTGCCATTTCCCTACATAACACAAAGGGCAGCTCATAAAATGACCTGCCCTTTGTAATAAAAAGTTTTCGTCCACCTTTTTCAAAAGGTGGGGTTTTGGCGTCACCTTTTCTCAAAAGGCGACAAACCCCCGCCCGGTAAGCACCAACAGTTGCTTGCAGCCTGCCTGCTTTGCACGACGTGCGCACTCGTCGTAGCCAAACAGCAGTGCATCTTTTTCGTGAGCATCTGCCGTAATGGTCAGCCTTGCCCCTTTTTCCGCCATCCGCCGCAGAAGCAAATCGTCGGGGTAGGCTTGCGTTCTCCATCCCCGCCAAATGGCACCTGTGTTCATCTCAAAGCATACACCTTGCTCGATGCAAGCATCTAACGCTTGTTGTGCGATGTCATGATACCACTTGCTTTGCTCGTCGAACAAAATGCCGTTCCGATTCGTTTTTACCACCAAATCAAAATGCCCCAAAATCGTCGGCTTTTTGGCTGCTACCTTTACCACCTGCTCGTAGTATTCCCTCACCATTGCTGCTGCATCACCGCCAAACCCTTGCATGATGCAGTTTTGCATTTCTTCGGTGGTAAAATCGACGGCATACAGCTTGCCGTCCTCTTTGCCTCGCACCGCATGGACACTGCCGATCACATAGTCGTAGTCATCCGGCAGAATATCCCCTGCCAGCGGGTCGTATTCGACACCACACAAAATCTCCAGCCTGCCTGCATACTCCTGCTTCAGGCGAGAAACTTCCGCCCGATACTGTGCCGTTCCCTCGACGCTCATGCAATAACTTGTGTCCGGCGGTGTGTGGATATGCCCCGAAAAGCCCAGTGTCTTCAGCCCTTGTTCCAATGCCGCCTGCGCCATTTCAGCCGGTGTATTTTTTCCGTCGCAAAAGGTGGTATGGGTATGCACACTGCTTGTTTTGTAAAAAGGCTGCATAATTCCTCCTCACTTTTCCACATAATTTCCGAAACTTGTGGAAAACTCAACGTGATTTTTTCTTTGCGACCATCTGTACCGCAAACAACACCACAAATATCAACGCAACGACCGCCAACACCAGCGCATCTTTTTCGGCTGCTTCGGTCACCTGCGAAATCCAGCTATGCAAAGCCGTATTCAGTGCGCCGGCAACGGTACTTTCGCCCAACTCCAACTGTGGGACTTGCATCATTGCGAAAGAGAATCGAACCGTGGCATAACTCAAAGTTGCTGCCGCTGCGACCCCTGCAAAAACGACCGCCATTTTTCGCTGTAAAACAAGCACAACCACACCTACAAGCACCAACAGCGCAGCGATGCCCCCTGTGGGCAACCATACTTGTTTTTGCTGCACCTGTTGGCACAGCTCTTGCAGTTGCTCTGTGGCAGGAAGCTGCCATGCTTGCTGCTCCAATCGGTTGCCCTCTTGTTCGAGAGTATCCATCAAAGCTGCAATTTCTTCGTTGGCTGTAATGCCTTTTTCGTCCAGCTGTTGCTGTACCTGCGCTTTCATTTCGGTGCCTGCCGACGCTACTTGCGCAATTTCTTTGCCGGTAATTGCAATATCCACCGCCGATGCCAACCGGCTTTCCAAAGATGCCAGTTCTGTGGGCTGCACTCCTGCTGCCTGTGCCAGCGGCTCCAGTTGTTGGTAGAGCGTCAACGCCTGTTTGGGAACATATTCCGTCTGTACCTGCTGCACCAACTGCTGTTGGCTCGCTGCATTCCATGCCATTGTAGCCACCGCCTGATGCAAGCCGACCGCCATCAGCAACACTGCAACCACCCATTGCAACAGCGATTTAAAAGATGTCTGTTTCATTCTGCTGTCCTCCTTACTGAATCGGACGTGAATAGACCGGTTTACAATAAACAAAGAACCGATACGGCGTCGAACTGAGCATATCGAACGGATAGCAGGTGTACATAATCAATTCTTCTTCGGTCTGTTCCAAATCGTATTTCGTGCTGTCGGTCGCCGACACCACTTCGGTATGGGTCACTTCGTATTCGTAGCTGCCGTAGTAGGTGTCGATATATACACGACTGCCAATTTGTACCTCGCCCAGTGTATGGAAATGGGCGTTGTTGTGCGCTGCAAGCAGCATTTGCAGCCTACCGCCGGGAATACGTGTTTGGGGGTTGGGATAGAAACAAGCCCCTTTGTAGAGGTCGCTGTTGCTGTCGCCGTAGATCACGTCGCATTCAATGCCTGCATCAGGCACACGGATGGTACCGATTTTGGTGTGCAATGTGGGGAATCCGCCAAAATCGTCGATATTGATGGGAGCATTCGCCAAAACTTCTTTTTCGATCTCGGCTTGTAGCGTCGATAGCTGCTCGACCGCTGCGGTGTCCACCGCAATGGCCTCCGGTTGCTGCGGTGTACCCGAAACCTGCAAAGTGGGGGTTTGAACGAAGGATAACCCTGCACCTGCCGCAATCAAAAGAACAGCTGCCAGAATTTTCTGATAGTTCATAAAAAACTTCCTCCTGTTTGTGCGCAAAAGACCCTGTACAAAAAGCTGTACAGGGTCTGGAATAGCAATGGCTTACTTTTGGCTGCGGTAATTATCCAACAGCTGTTTGATTTTTACATGGGGGTCGATGATAGCACTTACCGACATATCGTTGTTCAAAGCCAGAATGAAGTAAGCGATATATTTGCAAGCGTCTACCTCGTGGAACCACTCACGTGCACGCAGTTCGGGGCTGCGGTAGGTCAGGTTGGTGCCGAACACGCCGGTGATAACGCCCTCTTTCACAGCTTTGTCGAACGAATCCAGACCGTTGGTGAAGATCGCATAGGTTGCATATGCAAAGATACGGTTTGCACCACGGCGTTTCAGCTCGTAGCCGATGTCGAGCATACTTTCGCCGGAGGAAATGATGTCGTCGGCGATGAATACATCCTTGCCCTCTACGCTTTCGCCCAGATACTCGTGTGCAACGATGGGGTTGCGACCGTTTACGATACGGCTGTAATCACGGCGTTTGTAGAACATACCCAAGTTTACACCCAACACACTTGCGTAGTACATATTGCGGTTCATTGCGCCTTCGTCGGGGCTGATGACCATAAAGTTGTCACGGTCGGGCTGCAGGTCGGGGAAGTCACGCAGCAAAGCCTTCAGCACCTGATAGGTGGGCATTACGTTGTCGAAGCCCATCAGAGGCACTGCGTTCTGTACACGGGGGTCGTGTGCGTCGAAGGTGATGATGTTGGAAACGCCCATGTTTTGCAGCTCTTGCAGAGCAAATGCGCAGTCGAGGCTTTCACGATAGCTGCGGCGGTGCTGACGGCTGCCGTACAGCATAGGCATGATGACGTTGATGCGGTGTGCTTTACCACTGGCTGCCTGGATCAGGCGTTTGAGGTCTTGGAAGTGGTCATCGGGCGACATAAAGTTCTCGTGACCAAACATTTTGTATTTGCAGTTGTAGTTGCCCATGTCGGTGAGGATATACAGATCATCGCCACGGATGGTCTGCTTGATCAGACCTTTGCCGTCACCGGACGAAAAACGGGGGCAATCGCTGGGTACGATGAAGCTTTCAACCTCTCGACCGCCCTCTTTTGCCCATGCGGTCAGATGTGCGTCGATGAGTTTGCTCTGCTCTACGGCACCGGGGGTCACGATCAAGCCAAGCTCGGCAACGTTAGTATTTGCTGCCATAATATCCTTTGCAGTAATTGCTTGTGACATTTTTACAAACACTCCTCAATAATAGTACTGGTTGGTGTATATCGGATTTCAAGTGTGGCGGTTACACAAGGCACTGCCACCTTTGTAAAATTTTCACCTTATTGTACCATAATTCGACCGAAAAATTACACCTCTTTTTTTGTCTTTTGTAAAATTTCTGTGTCTTGCCAGTAAACGCATCATTTCCACAAAAAAATGTAGCGTTTCTGCCCAACAAAGCGTTGTCGGAAAAAGAAAATCCGCTTTATTACATTAAAAAGTGATAAAGTACATCCCTCCTTTTTTACTTCCGTGTATTTGCTGTACGCAAAAAACACCGCCAAAACGCTTCTTAAACGCTTTCGACGGTGTTTTACAGCAAACCATGCCTGTGTATTCTTTTTTATGCAGCCCAGCCATAGCCTGCACCTTTGGGGACGTATTGGCTGCGTTTTAAACGCTTCGGCTGCATCCATCCACTTTGCTGCAATTCGCCAAAAGCGATCGCTGTGCTGCTGTGCGCAGCATCATCCGACCATGATCTGATACCCGTTTTGCTGTGCGGCTTGGCGCAAAGCATCGTCGGGCTGTGTGGACAAACGACAAATCAACGACTTTCCGTTTGCCGCATCGGCAGCTGCCTGTAAAACAGCGACAGGGTCTGCCGTATCTGCCGGTAGTTGTACCACCAGATTCTGCATTGCAAGGCTGCCTGTTGCTACACCCGCTGCCCGCAAGTCTTCGCCTGTTACAGCTGCTGCGGAATATTGGAACCAGCAAGTAGCTTTTTGCTCCAGCGCAGTCTGCCACTGTTCAATGCACTCATTCAAAGCGGCATCGTACGTTTTGCCGGCTGTGTCGCCAAAGCTTGCATAAGCAAGGCTATACACCTGTGGCATCTGTACCCCGTTGAACAAAATGGTTTCGTAACCCATTTCGGTCGCTTCCACTGCAAGATCCTGCACATACTGGCGGGCAGTTGCCGAATAGGGGTTCAGCCACGGTTTTCCGCCGGCGTCTGCCGAGTTGTCCAACCACAGCACACCGGCTGTTTCACCGGCATACTGTACCGCCATGTCACGGTCGTTGTAGGCTGCTTTGGGGTCTTGGAACGCCCAAATCTCTGCCACTGGTACGATCCCCTGCTGTTTGAAAGCGTCAGTAACAGCGGCTGCGTCAATAGGCGTTTGCGAAAGGCTGACAGCCGCTTTTTCCACACCGGAAGCATAGGTCACGGTGCCGTCCTGAGCCTTTAAGGTGACGACAGCATACTTCACATTCTGTGCTGCCAACTGCTGGGCAGTTTGCTGTGCCAGCTCAGCGGTAGCAACCGATTGCAGCGAAACGGTCGCCCAATCGCCGTCCGGCTGCGGAGTCGGGGTGGGGGTGGGAGTTGCGGTCGGTTCGGGTTGCGGGGTTTGCTCGGTGGTCTGAGATTGGCTTTCGGGGGTTTCCGATTGCCCTTTCAGCCCAAAATACCACAGGTGAGTCCCCCAGTCTAAAATGGGACGTGCCAGAAAATAGCTTGCCGCAAACAACAGTAGCAAAAGGACGATCCAGCGAATGAGTTTTTTGCGACGAAACTGTTTTGTGTCAAAGCTGCCTTTATAGCGTTTGATCTTTCTTCCTTTGTTCCTCATCGTGTACCCCTCCGCTTAGAATGCCACCATGTGACCGGTAAAGCCGTAGATCGCCAGCGCAAGCACAGCGATGTACAACAGCGTGACAGGAAGCCCTTGGAACGTGTTGGGTACTGAACGGTTTTTCAACTTTCGCTGTGCTTCGGTCACCGCCAGCAGCGCAAAGGTATATCCTGCTGCACTGCCCAAAGCAAATCCCATCGTTTGCACAAAGGTAAAGTTTTGTCCAGTGGTAAGGAACAAACAACCCAATACGGCACAGTTGAAAGTCGCCATTGGCAGCATCCGTGCCACTTTGTTCGCAGCCGAAAGTTTCAGCAGCGTAACCGCTACAAGCACGATGCCCAATCCTGCTGCACTGCACAGCAGCATCACCAGTGGGCGAAGCATTGCACGCCATTCGACCGGTGCGAGCAAAAACTTGTTACACAAAAACGCCAACGGCGCACTGATAAGCTGCACTGCACACATACACGCACAAAACAGCAAACTGCCGGTCGCACCGTCATCCACCAGTTTGACCAACCGTGAAACACCCAGCGCACGACTGAACACGGCATTTTGGGCAAAAATTGCTACTACTGCATAGATGAAAAAGGAGGAAAGTGTTTGAACGAGCATATTCATTGGTACTTCTTCGCCTCCATATTGATCCATTTTTTCAGCACGTTTACTGCGCCACGCCAAAAAGCACACAGCAACGCCACTACGATGAACCCACCGCTTGCCAGATTTGCCATCGGCAGAATGGGAGTTTCGACCAGCTGCATTCCAAACAAGCTGCCCAGTGACAAGAACTCCCGCAGCATACCGACCAAAAAGATGACCAAGGCATAACCGGCGGTCGTCAACAAACCTTTGCGCAAAGCGGTCGTCCATTTTTCGGGGGTGTTGCGTTCATATCGCTTGATAATGATGGGTTCTACGATGAGCAACGGCAAATAGATGCCCAGCGATACGATTTGCACATCGTACCAATCTTTCATCAGATAATATGCGCCGATATACAGCACCGCTGCCGACAAACAATATGCAAGCGCACGAAACTTCAAAACCTTGCTTACAAAGCTGCCCAACACACGGGTAGGTGTAAGCATCAGCAACACCATGGTTGCCAGCATCAGTGCGTTTTTTCCGTTACTTGCAGCAACCACCAACGGTGCCAGCCCAAGCCCCGACATGATAACGGGATTGTTCAAAAAAATGCGGTCGCTTTTTGCGATTCGTGCGTAATTTTCGTTTAAATACTGTACACGCTTAGCCCACATGACCGAGTCCCCCTTTGTATCTTGCCATCAACTTAGCGGTGGTACGGTCGATATAGCCTGCACCGGCATTCATGACCAGCAGCGCAAAGCAAACACCTGTTTCGTAGGTGCCGTAATAGCGGTACATCATGGTAAGCACACCCCAAGCCAGACCGTAGATCAGGCGGGCAAGGGTGTTTTTTGGGGTGGTGCAGGGTTCGCAGGAAAGGAACACTGCGCTGAACAGCATCGCACCGCTGAGCAGTTCGAATTTTACCGATTGCACACGCTGTGCCACATTCTGCCATACCATGCCTTGCACCTCGCCAATGCGGGGGAAACACCATGCAATAAACACCGCACCCGCCAAAAATCCCAGCGGTACCAGCAGGTCGATGCGTTTACGAATGAGCAAAAACAGCCCACAGCTGGCGATGATTAGCACGGGTGCTGTTCCGATGGTCGTGGCATAGTTGCCCAAAATCAGGTCGATCTGCCCGACCGTGGGGATTCCTCCCGCCCGCATCACACTGCTCACGCTTTCGGTATACTGCACCGTGTCCAGTGCGCCCCAAAGCGGCATGGTGCGCTGAAAGGGTGTGGGATAAGAAAACACATACTCCGGCCAGCTGATCGCTGCAATCGTATAACTTACGGCGGTAGGATGGAACGGATATGCTCCGTAACCACCAAACGCTTCTTTTGCAAGAAACACCCCGATCGCCACACTCACCACTACAACGTAATAGGGGACTGTCGCCGGCAGCAGCATCGCAAGCAACGAAGCGTGTACTGTGCTGCTGTCTTCGGTATGGTCATACTTTCGGCTGCGCAGAATGCTCACGATACGGCTGCACACCTTTGCGGTGACCACTGCCACCAGCCACACTACCAGTGGACGCAGACCGTACAAAAAAATCGCCCATGCCAGCAGCGGAAGCATCATGCACAGGTAATCGGTGTGCAAACTATGCGCCGGATGCCGTGGCAAGGAAGCAGTTCTTTTTCTTTGCGCCATAATTATGCCTCCTGTCCTCGCAGGGCAGCAACAGCGTCCTGTGGAACGGCAGCACGGAACACTGCACTGCCTGCAACCAGTACGTCAGCACCTGCCGCAACACACGCCGCACCCGTAGTGGGATTTACCCCACCGTCTACCTGTATCATCAGATCCGGACGCCCGATCTCGACCGCCTTTTGGCGGATGGCAGAGATCTTGTCCAGTGCGCTTTCCATAAATGCCTGTCCGCCAAAGCCCGGCTCTACGCTCATCACAAGCACCATGTCCAACTGTTCCAGCCACGGAAACACTTCCTGTGCAGGGGTAGCAGGCTTGATGGAAACAGCAACTTTGCAGCCTGCTGCACGGATGGCATCAATGGTCTGCTGCACATCGCTTTCGGATTCCAGATGAAAGGTGATGAGGCTTGCACCTGCATTGGCAAACGGGGTGATATACTTCAGCGGATGCGAGATCATCAAATGCACATCGTAAAACGCCTCGGGCAAAGCCTTGTGCAAACTTTCCAGCACAGGCACACCCAGCGAGATGTTCGGCACGAAATGACCGTCCATGACGTCGATATGCAGCATATCGGCACCTGCATCCAGCACCATCTTACATTGTTCGCCCAGCTGCGCAAAATCGGCAGCCAAAATCGAGGGGCTGATCTTAACCATAAACGTCCTCCTGTTGAAACGAAACTGAATTACTGAACGGACGAATTTATTTCATCCCTTTGCGGCACGACCAAAAGCGGCTCCACCGCTTTTTTGCCACAAAGCCATTTATCATCTGCGTGTCTTTTAGACAACAGTTTCTATTTTACCCGAATTTTTTTCGGATTGCAAACCGTATCCCTCAAAAAATTGTGAAGAAATAGCGATTTTTCTTACTTTTTGGCAGATTCCGGCTTTGCCATCGGCAAAGTGAAGCTAAATCTGCACCAACTGCCCTGTTTGCTTTCCACCCAGATCTTTCCACCCGACAGGTTCACCAATACTTTGCAGATGTGCAGCCCAAGTCCGCTTCCTTTTGCGTTCAAGCCACGGCTTTTGTCCTCTTTGTAAAAGCGTTCAAAGACGAACGGCAGCGCATCTTCCGAAATTCCTTCGCCGGTGTTTTGGATGTCGATGCGAACATCCTGCCCCTCACGGGTAACCGACAGCGAGATGCTGCCTTGTGGTGGGGTGAATTTTATGGCGTTGTCGAAGATGTTGTACACCACTTGATAGACCAGATCCGAATCGGCGTATACCATCATTTTCGCTAACCGAAGCCCCACAATTTCGATCTTGTGTTCTTCGATGCGCTGTTCTGCGCTCAGCACCACCGCTGTGAGAGTATCCCAAATATTGTAGTTTGCGGCGTGTACCTTGTATTCGCCTGCTTCCAGCTTGCTGATGTCCAGCATATTCTGGGTCAGCCGTGCAAGCCGTCCCACCTCCTGCGACACCAACGACAGATAGTGCTGCTGCATTTGGGGTGGAATGGTGCCGTCCAGCATACCGTCGATAAAGCCTTTGATGCTGGTCATGGGGGTGCGCAGTTCGTGGGCGATGTTGCCCATAAAGCTGGCACGGGAGGAGTCGATGCGTTCAAGGCTGCTTGCCATGTTGTTAAAAGTCTGTGCAAGCTGTGCCACTTCGTCGTCCCCCTCTACCGGCACACGCACCGAAAAGTCGCCGCCGCCAAACCGCTTGGCAGCTGCTGCGATCCGTCGCAACGGCGTTGTAAGCCGGGTGGTGAGAAGAATGGACAGAACACTTGCCACCAGAAGCATCAACCCTGCCGACAGTACAAATGAGGAAAACATATCGCTTACGAACACGTCCATACCGGCAGCGTCCGACGAAGCAAATATATAGCCGATCACCTGATCTTGGTCAGAATACAGCGGTCGACCACTGGTATAGTAATTTGAAGTCAAACTTCCGCCCAGTGTTCCCAGTTCAAAGTATTTTCCTTTTTCGCAAAGTTCATCCATGATACGCTGGGGAATGTTGCGCTGATGGACACAATCCCCGCCTTCGCTGCACATGATGATATTCCCTTGCGGGTCGGCAGCAAAAACCAAGTTGCCCGAGCTTTGCCCGATCAATGCGATGGTCGACTGCACACTGGACAGCTCGTCGGAGTTTTTCCATACCTGCAACCCGTTGTCCGGTTCGTAGGCTTTTGCAGCCGCAATGGAAACGATGTCGTCCAGGGTCTTTTCTTTGTCGGTTTTAAAGTATTCCATCGACAGATACATCTGAAGCAGACCCATCGCCAAAATGCTGGCGACCAGAACGACCGCTGTCATACTGAAATAGGCGGAACTAATGCTCTTTCGTACCGACAAGGCAGTTTACTCCTTTGCTTCGAACTTGTACCCTACGCCCCAAACGGTCTTCAGGCTCCATTTTTCGCTTGCGCCCTCCAGCTTTTCACGCAATCGCTTGATGTGTACGTCGATGGTGCGGGAATCGCCGTAATATTCAAAGCCCCACACCTCGTCCAGCAACTGGTCACGGGTAAACACACGGTTGGGATGCCCTGCCAGATAATGCAACAGTTCCAGCTCTTTGGGGGGAGCGTCAACGACCTCGCCCTTTACTTTGAGTTCGTAGCGGGACAGGTCGACCGACAGATTGTCGAAACGGATAACTTTATCATCCCCTGCCTCACTGCCGGAACAACGGCGCAACACCGCTTTGATGCGGGCAATGACCTCTTTGCTGTCGAACGGTTTCACCACATAGTCGTCGGCACCCAGTTCAAGCCCCAACACCTTGTCAAAGGTTTCGCCTTTTGCGGTGAGCATGATGACAGGGGTTTCACCTGCTGCACGGATGCGGCGGCATACTTCCCAACCGTCCATTTTCGGCATCATCACGTCCAGCAGTACCATGGCAGGATGCTCGCTTTTGAACAGGTTCAATGCAGTTTCTCCATCGTAAGCCAAAAAGGTTTCGTAACCCTCTTTATCCAAATACAGCCGCAGCAGTTCGCAAATGTTTTTATCGTCATCTGCAATCAAAATCTTCTCATTGGGCATGATTCTTCACTCCTTGTAGTTATTTTACTCAAATTTCATTGAAATCAGTCGATATTTTATCAGGATCGTTTTTATTATACTTCATAATTGTGGACAAAAAAAGAACAGCCCTCTTTTTCACGACCTGCAAAAACAGCAGCAGAACTGCATCGTCCTGCTGCTGTGGGCGCACTTATTCCTCTGGGTGATTTTTTCGCCAAGCAAGAAAACTCTCCAAAATGACAGTCGCCGACACCGAGTCTAGCACCTGCTTGCGCTTTTTGCCGAACGTACCGTTTTCGGTCAGGATGCCCGCAGCCGTAACGGTCGTGCTGCGTTCGTCCCACATCTGCACGGGCAGTTCTGCTTTCTGCTCCAAGATCGCTGCCAGCTTGCGGCTTTTTTGGGCACGGGCACCCTCGGTACCGTCCATATTGCGTGGCAAACCAAGCACCAGCAATTCTGCCTGATGCTCTTTTGCAGCAGCTGCGATCTTGTCGGCAGCTTTCATCATGCTTTTTTCTTCGATTTGGGGCAGCGGTCTTGCCAAAAATTCGGTTTTATCGCACACGGCAAGCCCTGTACGGGCATCGCCGTAATCCACAGCCATGATCTTCATTGTATGCTCCTGTTCCTGTCGTTTTGCCTCCCGTACACTGTTCAAAAACAGTTTTACGAGTATGTTCTTACTAATCATACCATAACCGAGCAAGAATAAAAAGTAGTTTCTTTGCAATTTCCACAAAAATCAGCCCACATACCGTTTCACTATTGCACAATTCATGGGATGAGGGATATAATGATGTCACATCGTTCACCGATGTGGGAAAGTAAAAAAGTCGTATACACGACAAAAAACAAGAGGAGTGGGAGATCATGTTTGAAACTATGATGGATACTATCGGTTTTGTGGCACAACAAGACCCTGTACTTGCACAGGCGATGCAGTGCGAACTGAAACGTCAGCGTGACAATATCGAGCTGATCGCCAGCGAGAACATCGTAAGCCCTGCGGTCATGGCGGCTATGGGCAGCGTACTCACCAACAAATATGCTGAGGGCTACCCCAACCACCGTTACTATGGCGGTTGTTCTTATGTCGATCAGGTGGAGCAGCTTGCGATCGACCGTGCCTGCCAGCTTTTTGGCGCAAAATATGCCAACGTGCAGCCACATTCCGGCGCACAGGCAAACATGGCAGTGTATTTTGCACTGCTGGAACTGGGCGACACCGTGCTAGGCATGGATCTGTCGCAGGGTGGGCATTTGACCCACGGCAGCCCTGTAAACATGAGCGGACGGTACTTCAACTTTGTTTCGTACGGGGTCGACGCCAACGGCTGGCTGGACTATGAGCAGGTGCGCCAACTGGCACAACAGCACAAACCCAAATTGATCGTTGCAGGTGCTTCGGCATACTGCCGTAAAATCGAATTTGACCGTCTGGCAGACATCGCCAAAGAAGCCGGCGCACTGTTGATGGTGGATATGGCACATATTGCCGGTCTGGTTGCAGGCGGTATGCATCAAAATCCTGTTCCGTATGCCGACGTCGTGACCACCACTACTCACAAAACCTTGCGTGGACCTCGTGGCGGTCTGATTTTGACCAACAACGAAGAACTGGCAAAGAAGATCAACAAAGCCATTTTCCCCGGCACACAGGGCGGTCCCTTAGAGCATATCATTGCAGCGAAAGCGGTCTGCTTTGGTGAAGCACTGCGCCCCGAATTTGCAGACTACGCTCGCAAAGTGGTCGAAAACGCCCAAGCATTGGCAAACCGCCTGACCGAACGTGGCGTAAAGCTGGTGAGTGGTGGCACCGACAACCACCTGATGCTGATCGACCTCTCGGAACTGGAAATCACCGGCAAAGAACTGGAACACAATCTGGACGAAGTTCGCATCACCGCCAACAAAAACACCGTTCCCGGCGAAAAGCGCAGCCCCTTTGTGACCAGTGGAGTACGCATCGGCACCCCTGCCGTGACCACCCGTGGATTTGGGACAGCCGAGATGGTGGAGATCGCCGATTGCATCGCCGACTGCATTTTTGACTTTGACAGCAAAAAAGCTTCGGTGCTTGCCCGTGTACAGGCACTCACCGAAAAATTCCCGCTGTACGAATAAAAGCTCTATACAAAAAGCACAGCCCGCACGATAAAATCTTCGTGCGGGCTGTTTTTATTCGAATTATCGAAAATTTTAGTCAATGGGTTTCATGGTGGGGAACAGCAAAACATCACGAATGGATGCCGAATCGGTCAGCAGCATTACCAGACGATCCAAGCCAAAGCCCAGACCACCGGTGGGTGCCAGACCATACTCCAGCGCAGTGATGTAGTCATAGTCCACCTGAGAGGTATCGTTGGGGTTCGCTGCCTTGCGGGCTGCCACCTGACGCTCAAAACGCTGCTTCTGGTCGATGGGGTCGTTCAACTCGCTGAATGCGTTGCCGAACTCGGTCGCATTGATGAAGTATTCAAAACGCTCGGTAAAGGCAGGGTTTTCGGGCTTGCGCTTTGCCAGCGGGCTGTTTTCTACCGGATAATCGTAGATAAAGGTGGGCTGGATGAGGTTTTCTTCTACGAATGCATCAAACAACTCAACCAGTACTGCGCCCTTAGTCGCATCAGCAGGCACTTCCACGTGCTTTTCAGCAGCTGCTGCACGGGCGTCCTCGTCGGTTGCCCAGCTGTCGTAATCGCAACCGGAATATTTCTTGACTGCCTCTACCATGGTCATACGCTGCCAGTTGCCCATGTCAATCATGTGTCCCTGATAGGGAATGACCAAGCTGCCACATACATTTTGTGCCAGACGCTTGTACAGTTCTTCTACCAGATCCATCATGCCCTTGTAGTCGGTGTATGCCTGATACAACTCGATGGAGGTAAACTCGGGGTTATGCTTGGTGTCCATACCCTCGTTGCGGAAGATACGTCCTACCTCGTACACCTTATCAAAACCGCCTACGATCAGACGCTTCAGGTTCAGCTCAGTTTCGATACGCAGGTACATATCAATGTCGAGCGTATTGTGATGGGTCACGAACGGACGTGCCGATGCACCGATCTCGAGCGGCAACAAAATGGGAGTGTCTACCTCCAAGAAGCCACGGGTATCGAGAAAATCACGGATCTCACGCAAAATCATGCTGCGCTTTACAAATGTTTCCTTTACGTCGGGGTTCACGATGAGGTCAACATAACGCTGACGGTAACGAATCTCGGTATCTTTCAAGCCGTGATACTTTTCGGGCAGAGGCAACAGGCTTTTGCTGAGCAGTACGACCTCGCTTGCCTTTACGCTGATCTCACCCATTTTGGTGCGGAACACTTCGCCCTTTACGCCGATAACATCGCCGATGTCCATCTTTTTGAATGCTGCGTATTCTTCATCGCCCAGCAGATCACGGCGAACGTACAACTGAATGCGGTCGCTTGCATCACGCAGATCGGCAAAGCTTGCCTTGCCCATCACACGCTTGCTCATCATACGGCCAGCCAGGCAAACGATCTCGCCGGTTTCCTGCTCAGGTTCAAGATGTGCAAATTTTTCTTTCAATGCAGCTGCTTGGCTGTCTACATCGTATTTGGTGCGCACAAAGGGGTCGTTGCCTGCCTGTTGCAGGTCTGCCAGCTTCTGACGACGCACTGCCACCAGCTGGTTATATTCCTGTGCGGTCTGCTCAGGAGTCTGTTGGGTAGCCTGATTCTTTTCCATTCTCATTTCCTCCGCTTCGTGTCCGGCACGTTTTTATTTTTGCGGCGTTCGACCTTGCCGCTTATCTCACGCAAAGCCCCTTTTTTCACAACAGGGACATACTGTATTATTATATCATTTTTCGACGCTTTACGGGAGATGCATTTTTGCCCAAAGGCAAAATCTCTCCCATAAAAAATTTCGGTAATACCGCTTAGAATACGGTCGATCGTTTGCTTTTGGCAAATATCTGCCTACATACAAACAGACCGGCACACCTTTTGGGCATGACGGTCTGTGCAGTGCAAAAAACAAATTTCGGTTTTCGCCTTACATCGAACGGCGGATCTCCAACACCTTGTACTGAATCACTGCGCCGTTGGGCAAAGTGATGTCGGCAACATCGCCTGCCGACTTATTCAGCAGGGCAGAGCCAACAGGGCTTTCATCGCTCAGTTTGCCGTTTGCGGGGTCAGCTTCGGTGGAGCTGGTAATGGTGTACTCCTCTACCTCGCCGTCCTCGTCCTCTACTTTTACGATGCAGCCCATCATTACTTTATCGTCCGAAATCTCATCTTCTGCCAGCACACGGGTGCGTTTCAGCATTCCCTCCAGCTGTGCGATGCGGCTTTCGATAAAGCCCTGCTCGTTCTTTGCTTCGTCATACTCACTGTTTTCCGACAAGTCGCCAAAACCACGGGCAACTTTGATTTTTTCTGCAACTTCTTTCCGTTTTACGGTTTTCAAGTCCTCCAGTTCGGCTTCCAAAGCAGCAAGACCAGCCGGGGTAACTACGATTTCTTTGTTATTCAAAGTGGTTCTCTCCCTCATAAAATTGACGCCGACGACCTGCATCTCTTTCCCTTTTGCCGCAAGGTGTCTGCGCATTTATTTTGGCAAAACGCTCTGCATTTTGCCGGATAATAAAAAGGCAACGCCACCCCGTTTGCACAAGTTTTTCTGTGTCGGCGGCAACAATGCCCTTATATTCTGAACATTATATAGTGCTTCCATGCTGATGTCAAGCAAAATGCTTTTTTTTGTCAAAACTTTACAAACATTTCGCCTTTTTTTCGTTGCAGCACTCTTGTGGTGGCGCAACAAAACGCATTTTGACAGCAAGCAAACAGACCCCTGCACAGCGCAAAGGTCTGTTTGATGCAGTTTTCTTTTATATCACTTGATTTATTCCTCGTCGACAGAGCCGTTCAGCTTCTTGGCTTCCTCGATGACCTTGCCTTCCAGATGAGCGGGCAGCGGCTCATAGCGGGCGAAATTAAACTCGAACCAGCCACGTCCCTGGGTCAGCTGACGCATATAGGTGGTAAAGTCGTGCATTTCGCTTACAGGCACTTCGGCAACCACCAGCTGCATTCCCTCGTCCTCGGCGGGGTCCATACCCAGCACACGACCACGGCGTTTGGTTACTTCGCCCATGATGTCGCCGGTGTTTTCGTTGGGGACGTAGGCTTTCAACTCGCCTACCGGCTCCAGCAAAACAGACCCTGCATTGGGCAGTGCAGCCTTATATGCCAGCTTTGCAGCCATGATGAATGCCATTTCACTGGAATCCACCGGATGATAGCTGCCGTCCAGCAAGGTCGCTTTCAAGCCCACGACGGGATAGCCTGCCAGCACACCGTGTGCTGTTGCCTGACGCAAACCTTTTTCGACAGCGGGGAAGTAGTTCTTGGGAACGCTTCCGCCGAATACTTTTTCTTCGAACACCAGTTCGTCGGAATCGCAAGGCTCGAACTCGATCCAAACGTCGCCGAACTGACCATGACCACCTGTCTGCTTTTTGTGGCGACCCTGTGCCTTGTACTTTTTGCGGATCGACTCACGGTAAGCAACTCGGGGCTGCTCCAGCTCGACTTCGATGCCGAACTTCGCTTTCAACCGTGCGCAAACAACATCCAGATGCTGTTCGCCCAAACCGGAAATGACCTGCTGTACGGTTTCGGAATCCATGCGGTACTGCAAGGTGGGATCTTCTTCCATCATGCGGGCGATCGCACCACTGATCTTGCCCTCGTCCCCTTTCTTCACCAGCTTCAATGCCATTGAAAAGGTGGGAGTGGGGAATGTTTGACGGGTGAGCGAAACGATACGGCTGGGCGCACACAAGGTATCGCCTGTCTGCGCACTGCTCAGTTTGGTGATGGCACCAATGTCACCGGCGGTGAACTGATCGGCATCGGTCTGTTTTTTGCCTTTCACCCACAACAGCTTGCCCATGCGCTCGGTTTCACCCGTGCGTGCATTGACGAGCGGAGAATCTGCTTTCAAACTGCCACTCACGATCTTGACATAGCTCAGCTTGCCAACAAAGGGGTCGGCAACGGTTTTGAAGACATAAGCAGCCAACGGCGCATCGGTGGTGCATTGTACTTCCACTTCGTTTCCGCCGGCATCTACACCCACTTCACTACCGCCACGCTCGGCACTGGGCAACAGCTTGCGGATAGCAAACAAAACCAAGTCCATGCCCTCCAACTGGGTCGCACTGCCACAAACAACGGGGGTGATGGTACCGGTCTTGACGCCCAGACGAACGCCCTCGGTCAACTCCTCGGCGGTGAAAGGTTCGCCCTCGAAGAATTTCTCCATCAATGCCTCATCGGTTTCGGCAACTGCTTCGCTCATTGCTTCCCGCAGACCGTCCAGACGATGCCCCATATCGGGAATATCTACTTCAACGGGCTTGCCGTTTTCGTATTTGTAAGCTTTCATGGTGAGCAGGTTGATATAGACGAAACTGCCATCGTCCTGTTTTGCCGGAACAACTACCGGACACACCGACGGACCGAATTTAAATTTCAACTGCTCGAACACTTTATAGAAGTCGGCATTTTCTACATTCAGTTTAGACAGATAGAACATACGGCTCTTGCCGTATTTCTGCGCCAGTGCATAAGCTTTTTCGGCACCTACCTGCAAGCCATCCCGTGCAGACACGGTAATGAGTACGCTTTCTACGGCACGCAGTGCCTCGTATACACCCACCTCGAAATCGAACAGACCCGGACTATCCAGCAGGTTAAACTTTACGCCATCCAGTTCGACCGGTGCCAAAGCACAGGACAGCGAAGCGTGGCGGCGAGCCTCCTCTGGGTCAAAGTCGCATACGGTATTTCCATCTTCCACACGTCCCAAACGGTCGGTACCGCCTGTCAGGTACAGCAGTGCCTCTGCCAGACTGGTCTTTCCTACTCCGCCGTGACCGGCGATAAGAACGTTGCGGATATTATTGGTGGTGTAATTCATAATCAATAACCTCTTTTCTGCCACAATATCGGTGCGTGGCAGCAACTTATACAAAAATATTATCATAAATCTCTATATTTTTAAAGATATTGTTGTTAAATTTTATGCAGAAGTTTTGCAAAGATGTTTGTACAATTCTACTATTGATTTTTTAACGGAATCCTGCTTTTCGATTATTTTTGTAAATTTTGTGAAAAGAAACGGCTGAAAATTTACTTTTTAAAAGATTTTTGCAAAAAAATACCGTCCCCTTTTCAGGGACGGTCGTATACAGGAATCATTTCAAAATGGAACGCTGCTCTTTGATCAGCTGCTCCTGGTATGCGCCACGGTAGGTGCCGTGCAGCAGTTTGGGCAAAGCCTCCTCAGCCAGACGCTTCCAGCTTTCTTCCTCTTTGCCAACCAAAATGGGATAGAACAAAACGCCGTTCTTCTGTGCCGCTTCCAAATCGCCCAGTGCATCGCCTACCATCAAAACCTTATCCTTGTCGTAGCGACCTTCGGACAACTCTTTGATGCAAACAGCCTTTGTGCCAACTTCCTGCCCCAGCATCACATTCATGTACTGTGCCAAGCCGTGGCGGTTCCACTCGGAATGGATCGCACCTGCATTTGCACTGGAAACCACCGCTGTATCTGCCACTTTATGGGCAGCCTCCAGACCCTCTTTTGCACCGGCGAAAGGCTTGTCGTCTTCGGGCATTTCACGAATGACCTTGTTTACAGCAAGGCTCCATTCCAGCACTTTTTCCAGTGCGGTGTTGCCCGCAGCGATCGCTGCCTCCAAATTGGGGTTGGACAGTTCTTTTGCATTGTGTACCCACTCGGAGATACGGTCAAGATTTTCTACTTCGATGCCCTGACGGCGCAGTTCTTCGAAGGTCATCAGCATTCCTTTAAAGCGGTTGACGCCACGAGTTGCACTAAACAAGTTGACCCGCATCCAGTAGGGGGTGATAAAATCGGCGTGTTCTTGCAGACCGAACACACGGATCAGCTCGGGGCAAAAAGCCTTTTCGTGCTTTACGTCCATCGTGTCCATCGCACAGCCATCGGAATCGACACAAACCAGAAAATCCTTTTGCTTTTGAAAATCTTTCAGTTCATGAGCCATTGTTGTAATCCTCCTTAAAGAATCGGTTTTCTTCCATGATACCAGTTAAATTCAAAAATGAAAAGAGCTTTCCTCGCTTTTTTATTTTAGGGTGGGTTGCGTTTCTTGCTTTTTTGGCACAATCACAAAAAGAAACCCGCAAAAATCATTCAAAATCACTATTTTAAAACTATTTTTTAAAAATCATTGCTCTTTTCGCCGTTTTGTGTATTATAATTAAATCATAGAATATAACTGCTTTTCAAAACTCGAATATTTTTCATTTTCACCTATTTTTGAAAAGTGTCGAACGAATGAAACGGAGGAATGTTTTTATGATGATCCCTGCTATCCGTCTGCTGGACGATGCATTTATTTTTTCCCGCATTCCACGCCGCCCCGTCCACAGCCACAAAGGAACCTTCGGAACCGCTTTATGCCTTTGCGGAAGCCGTATCTATCAGGGTGCAGCACTTATGGCAGCCGAGGGTGCATTGCGTTCGGGGGCAGGTATCGTACAGCTTGCGTCGGTGCAGTCGATTCTGTCGGCGTGTGTCATCCGCTTGCCCGAATGCACCTTGCTGCCATTGACCGAAACCCCGCAAGGCACCATCAGTGCAGAAAACATCCCCTTGTTGTCCCAGTATCTTCCCCAGCGTAAAGCGGTGCTGATGGGCTGCGGTCTGACCATCTCGCCCGACACTGAACAGCTTGTTCATCAACTCATTCCGCTGTGTAACGGTACAGTGGTACTGGATGCCGACGGGCTGAACGTCTGCCAAGGCGGACAGCTTCCACATCCTGCGACCGGCGAGCTTATCGTAACTCCGCACCCCGGCGAAATGGCATCGCTTACCGGCAAGACTATCGCCAAGATTCAGGAAAACCGTGTAGACGCCGCCCTACAATTTTCCAAACAAAACCAATGCATCACCGTTTTAAAAGGTCACCAGACGGTCATCGCCGCCCCCGACGGACAAGTGTTTGAAAATCCGACCGGAAACTCGGGACTTTCCAAAGGAGGAAGTGGCGATGTGCTTGCCGGCATGATCACCGGTATGGCAGCCGCCGGACTGTCGGCATTGGATGCCGCCATCTGCGGTGTATACCTGCACGGACTTGCTGCTGACGTATGCGCACAGCACAGAAGTCAAACCGCCATGCTGCCACACGAGATTTTGCAAGACCTGGGCACGATCCTTTCACAGCACGGATTATAACCGTCTTTCCCGCCGCTTTTGAAGGAAAAAGCGGCTTTTTTGCACCAATTCTTCCCCTTTCCCATACACTAAAAACAAACCGCATCTCTGCGGAAACGTTTTGGGAGGGATTTGATGCAACAGCTTTTTCTTGCGGGCAGTGCTGCACTTGCTGCCACCGCATTTCCGTTTTTTTGTACCTGTTTCGGCGCACTGTTGGGCTGCACCGCCCGTGCGTCCTCGCCCGACTCGGTGGCAAACCGTGCTACACTGGGTTTTGCAGGCGGTGTGATGCTTGCTGCCAGTGTATTCAGCCTTTTGTTGCCAGCCGTAGAACTGGCGCAGACACAAGGGTATCCCGGATGGCTTGCCGCTTGTGGCGGATTTGCACTGGGTGCCGCTTTCTTGGTTTTGCTCGACTTCTTTTTACAGCGGATAAAACCGGAATATTCCCTTAGCAGCTTCGCCATTACGTTGCACAACCTGCCCGAAGGCATGGCAGTCGGACTTTCTGCTGCTTTGGCTGCACTGTCGGGTGCAAGCGTCTTTGCAGGGGTCGGTGCATTGGCATTTGGTGTCGGGGTGCAAAATCTGCCCGAAGGCACCGCCGTTGCCTTGCCGGTACTCCACCGCACAAAGAACCGCAAACAGGCATTCCGTGCCGGCGTCGTTTCCGGTATCGTGGAACCCATCGGCGGATTGCTCGCCGCTTTGCTTGCCGGTATCGCTGCCGTCGTGCTGCCGTGGCTGCTTGCCTTTTCCGCCGGTGCGATGGTCTATGTCACGGCACAAGAACTTATCCCCACCGCCTGTTCCAATAACGTGAAAGGCTTTGCCGGTACGTTGGGGGTACTCGCCGGATTCGTGCTGATGATGGCACTTGACCTTTCGCTTGGATAATATCTCTGATACTCTACAACGGGCAGGTCGGATGTATCCGACCTGCCCGTTGTAGTTGAAAGTTTTCGTCCACCTTTTTCAAAAGGTGGGGTTTTTGTTCACTTTTTCTCAAAAAGTGACTTAGCGTGTGCTGTTCCAGTATTCCGCCATGCTCTGCCCTTTTTCGGCCGTCACTTCATGCACCAGATACTCTTTCAGCCACTCGTCGGGCTGCCATTGCATCGCTTGCTGCTCGCTCTCAAACTCCACTTCGGCATAGTAGAACTCGCTGTCCAGCCCTTCGTCTACCAGATTCGCCTCCAAAACCAGTCCTCCAGCCAGCGCATACCGCCGCTGTTGCTTGGCGATCATCGGTTTGCCGATAAAATCTTTGAGCTGTTCAAACAATCCTTCGCTAATCTCCGTTTCGATCTCCTTGCGGCTCAAACCGCCGTCCCCTTTAAAACATAAGATATATTTCGTCTGCTTTCCCTGCTCCTGATGGCTGCGGATGCGAACCGCCGGTGCAGTGGTCACATATCCCTGCTGCATATACAACGTTCGAATCGGCTCGACATCGGGCCAACCATTCGTGAGCCATTTGCGTTCAATTTCCAATCTCGTCACCTTCCTTTTTGTTCATTATACCATGAACACAAGGTGTGAATGGTATAATTTGCTATCTTTTTCGGTTGCCCCATAAGGGGCGAGAAAAAGAGCAAGTAAAAATAGCAGTATAATAGCCACCCTGTGGCTATTATACCATCCCTCTACATTAACCGCCAACCCTTTCGCACAATGCCAAAATATGCTATACTGTACAAAAACTAATCCATTTTACACCAGAAAGGATCTTACCATGAAACAAACTCGCCCTTGGCCCGCTTTTACCATCACCCAAAAGGCTGAACGTTCGCTGTTGAACGGGCATCCGTGGGTGTACGATACCGAAATCACCACAGCCCCCGACACTTTGCCGTCAGCAGGCGAAATCGTGGACGTTTTCAACCACAAAGGCAGCTGGTTGGGCGCAGGCTTTTACAGCCCCGAAAGCAAGATCCGTGTGCGCATCGTATCCCGCAATGCGAACGACCGCATGGACGAAGCTTTTTGGCGTCGTCGGCTGCAATATGCATGGAACTATCGCAAGGAAATTTTGTCCGAGCAGGAGCTTACCAACTGCCGTATCGTATTTGGCGAAGCCGACAGCCTGCCCGGTTTGACGGTCGACCGTTTTCAGGACGTGCTTGTCACCCAGACCCTTTCGGTGGGTATCGAACGGCTGAAACCGCTGCTGTTCCCGATGTTGGTCGAAATCCTGCGGCAGGACGGTCACTCTATTCGTGGCATCTACGAGCGCAACGACGTCGCTTTGCGTTCACGGGAAGGATTGGAGGAAAATAAAGGCTGGTATCCGCTGGACGGTCGCAGCGATTTTGGCGAAACCATCACCGAGATCTGCGAAAACGGCGTATTTTACCATGTAGACTTCGAAAACGGACAAAAAACCGGCTTTTTCCTTGACCAAAAGTACAATCGTCAGGCAGTTGCTCGCATTGCAAAGGGCAAAAAAGTGTTGGATTGCTTTACCCACACCGGCAGTTTTGCGCTGAACGCCGCTTATGGCGGTGCTGCCCATGTTACCGCCGTAGACGTAAGTCAAAGTGCTGTGGATATGGCACACCGCAACGCTGTGCGCAACGGATTGGACGACCGCATGGACTTTGTTTGCGAAAACGTATTCGAGCTTTTGCCCCGTCTGGAAAAAGAGGGCTGCGACTACGATTTTATCATCCTCGACCCGCCCGCTTTTACCAAATCCCGTAAAACCACCCAGAATGCGATGCGTGGCTACAAAGAGATCAACTATCGTGCCATGAAACTACTGCCCCGTGGCGGATACCTTGCCACCGCAAGTTGCAGCCATTTTGCCAGCGAAGAACTGTTTAAAAAAATGCTTGCATCGGCTGCCGCAGATGCTCACCGCAGCCTGCGCCAAATCGAGGCACGACAGCAATCGCCCGACCACCCCATTTTATGGAACGTCGATGAAACCGACTATTTGAAATTCTTCCTGTTCCAAGTCATCTAATGCAAAGAATCCCGTCGAAAAGCAAGTTGCTTTCCGACGGGATTCTTTATTTTCTCATGGAATACCCGTACTGAAACGCCAGTACAGTAGTATGCGCAAACAGTTGGTACAGCCCAAACCCAAACAAAAAACCTGTAACAAATCGCCGCAGATTCGTACTTTCGTAACGGGTCAACGCCTGCACCGATCCGTCCAATATCATCGGCAGCAGAATCAGCAATGCCACACGCCACTCCAGCTGTACGAAGAAAAAGCCGAAGAACGCTGCAATGATGCCTACCAGTTCGCCTGTGCATCGGGCACAAAGCGGGAACTGTTTGCCTTTCCAGTGGAACGAGCGATCAGCACGGCAATGGCAGCCAAAGACGATCGGCAGCCACCGATACAACGCCTCTTTCAATGTTTAGCTGCCCAAAAGACCGAAGCCTACACCCGCAACGACTACCAAAATGTAGTACACGATGGTGCAGCACAGCCATACCAGCGCACCGATACCGGCAGCTTTTGCTGTTTTGGGTTTGGTATCTTTCCAAACCAAAAACAGAATCAGACCAACGATAGGTACGCAGCAACCCAACACGCCCCAACCGAATCCGCCGTTATCGGTCTGCTGAGGCACTCCGCAGCTTGGGCATACGACTGCTTTGTCATCAATCTGAGCCCCACAATTTTTGCAATAAGCCATAAATCAATTCCCCTTTCAAACATCATGCGTGGAAATCCAAAATGATATTAACCACTCATTCAGATTATATTTCAAACTTTTACAAATTTCAAGCATTTTCTACATTTTTAGTAATCCAGAAGGCATCATTGCTCTGTGGCTCCCCGTTCCAGCTCGTCGGCAATTTCACGCAGCTGTTGTGCGCTTTTTCTCATCAATTCCCGACTGGCTTGCAGTTGGATGCGCAGCTGCTCCAGCTGTGCGGTGCATCCGCTTTCCACCAAACGGTTGCGATCGCTCAGCAACGCCGTCCAGAACGTATTGCCTTGGTACAAAATGGTTGCCCATTCAAACCCATTGTAGCTTTGTATGGTGCGGGCAAGTGCTGCATAGCTGCCTACCGGCAGTTTTCCTGCAATATCGTTTACGTCGGGGCTGAAAAAGATCTCGTTATTGTTTCCAAACACTTCCAATACAGCATCACTCAAAGACTCCAGCAACGGCAACACCGAAAACCCGTTGTATCCGCCTTTGCGGATGGCGGGCAAAAAGTCGGTGTAACTGTTGCTCAGGTCGGTATTGGTCGAAATTCCGTCTACCTTTCCGGTGGAAGTATACTGCCACATATCAAAACTTTCGGGATAGCCGACATAACCACGGTAGTCGGCTATAAACAGCGGATAACCTTGCAGCTGGCTCAAATCCAAATATCGCTGCGCAAAGTTGGAATAGGTATACAATCCACTGTACCATTTTTTCTGGTCGAGCACTGCCAGTGCAAACGCTGCCAGTTGGGTGGCTGCACGCCTTCCAAGGGCAGCGATGGATGGGTCTTCCATATCCACAAAAACCGGATATTCCAACTGCTTGCCCTCCAGCACTGACAGCAGCAGATTCAGTTCGTCGATGGCTTGCTGCTGTGTTTGTGCGTAGGTGTAGTAGTACACCCCCAATTTTAATCCAGCTGCTTTGGCTTTTTGATAGTTCTGTTCGAAGAAACGGTCGACATACAGCCCCTGACGGTCACTGGATACCGCCCGCAAAATGGCATATTGCCAGCCCTGCGCTTTCACTGCCTGCCAGTTGATCTCTCCTTGATATTGGGAAACGTCGATCCCTTTTTCAAAAATTTCTGCCATAAAAAGCACCTCGTTTCTGTGTAGCAGTATATGCATACACGCATCGAGGTGTTCCGGTTCACTTATTTTCCCGAATAACACGGCAAGGATTGCCGTAAGCGATGGTGTTGGACGGAATATCTTTGGTCACTACACTTCCTGCCCCGATGACCACATTGTCCCCGATGGTAACACCGGGCAGAATAATGGCTCCGCCACCGATCCACACATTTTTTCCAATCACCACAGGTGCAGTCTGGGTTTTACAGAATGCAAACCCTCCGTCCGGCTGCGGCGTTCCAAAGCGGTCTGCGGCATTGGTCGGGTGAAATGCGGTGTATATCTGTACGTTGGGTGCAATCAGCGCATTGTCGCCAATCACAATGCGGTTGTCATCCAAAAAAGTGCAGTTCATATTCACTTCGCAGTTATCGCCAAATTCGATGTTGTTCCCATAATCCACGAAGAACGGCGCAGTGATCCACAAATTTTTGCCCCGTTTCCCTAGCAACTGGTCAAGGATGCGCTCTTTCTCAGGCAGTGCGTCTGCGTCAAGCGCATTGTAATCCCGCATCAAATTTTTTGCTTTGTGCCACTGTGCCACCAGTTCGGCATCTCCGCAATCGTACAGCATCCCAGCCAACATCTTTTCCCGTTCGGTCATTTCGTTGCCTCCCTTTCTGCCGCTTAAACCACCATTCCGCCGTTCACGCCCAGCACCTGTCCGGTGATAAAACCGGCATTGTATGCTGCCAAAAACAAGGCGGCATCTGCCACTTCCTGCACTGTACCCAAACGGCATACGGGGGTTTGGTCGGCAAGCTCCTGTTTGTCCTGCTGTGAAAATCCAGCCATCATGTCGGTTTCGATCACCCCAGGCGCAATGCAGTTGACCGTGATCCCACTGGGGCCTTCCTCCTGCGCAAGGGCTTTGGTCAGACCGATCACGCCCGCCTTTGCTGCCGAATAATGTACCTCACAGCTTGCACCTACCTGCCCCCACATGGAGCTAATGTTGATGATGCGCCCCCATTTTTGTGCAATCATCGCCGGCAGTACCGCTTTGCAGCAATAGAACGTACCGTCTAAATGCACCGCCAACATTCTCCGCCATTCGTCGGGGGTGATGTCGGTAAACAGCTTTTGTTGGGCAATACCGGCGTTGTTGATTAAAATATCCACTTTCCCGAACACTTGCTCTGTTTGCTGCACCAGTCGCTGCACCTGCTGCCAATCGGCAACATCTGCACCGAACGCCTGTACAGTGCAGCCTTGCGCCGTAAGAGCCTGCACCAGTTCTTGCGCCAGTTCGGCATTGGTTTGATAGCTGAACGCCACCCGATACCTCTTTTGGGCAAAGGTACGCACCAATGCTGCGCCGATGCCACGGCTACCGCCGGTAATCAATACTGTTTTCACCGTTTTTTCCATGGCTGTTCTCCTTTGGGTGTATTTTTTCGTTTTTCCCGAAGTTGGAGAAAAAATTCGCTCAACAAAGCAGAAGCCTCTTGCTCACGCAGACCGCTCTCGATGATCGGCTTATGGTTGAACGGCATCGCAAACAAATCGGTCACCGACCCACAACAACCGGCTTTGGTGTCGGCTGCACCGTAAACGACCCGTTTCAACCGACTGTTGATGATAGCCCCGCTGCACATGGGACACGGCTCGAGGGTCACAAACAGTTCGCACTGCCACAAACGCCATCCACCCAATGCTTTACAAGCGGCATCTATGGCAAGCAGTTCGGCATGGTGAGTCGCATTTTTTTCGGTTTCACGGGTGTTGTGCGCCATTGCGATCGGCACACCGTCCTTTGCTACGACTGCACCCACCGGCACCTCGCCCAGTAGCACCGCTTTTTTTGCCTGCTCCAAAGCAAGCCCCATCAATTCGTAATCGGTCAATGTCGTTTCTCCTTTTTGTGATATTCCTGCACTGCCCATACAAGGCTTGCCGTAATCGCCAAAGCCATTCCTGTCCAGCCACCTGCTGCACCAAACCAGCTACTAAGCAAAGCAAGCAGATTGTTTGCCAGATGCAGCCGTACCGACGCACCTGTGCCCCACCGCAACGCTGCCAGACCCAAAAAGATGCTTCCTGCAAAACTACTGAGCATTTGCAGGGGGGTGTTGTGCATCAGCGCAAACAAAACAGCAGTGCAAAACAGTGCATTCGCCTTGCCTAACCCTAAAAATCGACGCTGTATCTCTTTGCGGAAAATGCCCTCCTCCGCCACAGCAGGAAGCAGTGCAGACAATGCCACCTCCAACACGGCATGGAAAGGCGATTGGGGAGGCTGTGCAGGGGGCGCCGCTTTCCCCAGCAGTTGCATCGCCAACAAGCCCACTGCATTGCCGGTAAGCAGCATCGGCACCAAAAACAGCAACCAGCTGTTGGTAGCCTCCTTTTTCCACCAGCCTCGCCAAGGCGGAACACCGCCCATCTGCCACAACCACACCCATACACTGCCGAATAGCAATAATTTCAGCAAAAGCAGCAAAGCGGTTTGCAGTTCGGCATCGGCAAAAGTTTGTAAGACCCACTGCTGCGGAAAGCGCACAAGCTGTTTTCCCGCCCACAGCAACACGACCGCTGCAAATGCCACCGCTGTGCGCTTTGCTTCAAACGGTTTCATGCACTCCTCCTGTCCGCCTTATCCCCTTTTGGGCGTATGAAGCTGGATGCGTTTTTCCAGCCATCCGCTTTTGTAGTAGTAAACAGCAAATGTAATGGAACTCAGCGCCCATGTAATGGGATAGCTTGCCATGACCGTTTCGAGCTGCGGCACAAGTGTTACTGCAATCCACATCCACAGCAGACGGATACCGCAAACACCGAAGCAGCAGATGACGGTGGGAGCGACTACCTCCCCCGCACCACGCAGTGCGCCGGACAAAATCTCGATCAATACATAGCTTATGTACCATGGCACCAAATAGTGCAAAATGCGTTCTCCATGCGCCAAAACGGTGGCATCGCTTGTAAACATTCGGCAAACGACACCGCCCCAAATGTACAGCACGGTGGAGATAAAAATGGTGCTGCCAAATGCCATGCCAAGACAAACGCTGACCCCTTTTTTGACTCGATCATAACGGGCAGCACCGTAGTTTTGCCCCACAAAAGTCGTGATGGCGATGCCGAAACTGCTCAGCGTCATCCAGAACACCGAGTCGATTTTGCTGTAAGCCGTCCAAGCGGCAACGACGTCGGTGCCGAATGCGTTTACGCCTGCTTGGATGACGATATTCGACACCGAATACAGCACCGATTGCAACCCTGTGGGCAGACCGATGCGGACGATACTCGCCAGCATTTCGCCGTCCATACGGATCTTGGAAAAATGGACTTGGTAAATGGTCGCATCACGGGTAAGCACCCACAAGGTGAGCAATGCACTCACTACCTGACTTGCCACGGTCGCAAGTGCAGCTCCTTTTACCCCCATACGGAATGCCCCTACCAACAGCAGGTCTAACGCAATGTTGGTGAAACAGGCAATAATGAGGAAATAGAGCGGACGTTTGGAATCGCCCATTGCACGCAGAATCCCCGACCCCAAATTGTACAGCAGCGACGGAATGGTGCCTAAAAAGTAAAGCTGTAAATACTCGGTGGCAGGCTGCATGATGTCGTCGGGGGTATGCATCAGCTGTAAAGCAATCGGGCCACCAAAAAAGCCCAGCAGCATCAGCACAAAGCCGCCTACAATGGCGAGTGCGATGGATGTATGTACCGAACGGCTGATTTTTTCGGCTTCCCGTGCGCCGTACTGCTGGGCGATGATGACCGCTGCACCCGAAGCAAGACCCACGAAAAAGCCGACCAGCAGATTGATGATGGTGGAGGTAGAGCCTCCTACCGCTGCCAACGCCTGTTTGCCGGCGATGTTGCCCACGATGATGGCATCGGCGGTGTTGTACATCTGTTGAAAAAAGGTGCCGAACAAAATGGGAAAGAAAAACAGCAAAAGCTGTTTCCAGATGACACCTTCGGTAATTCCGTTTTGTTTGACGGTTTGGGGCATATAATCACCTCGATTCGGCAGTTATCCCAACCATTCGGGGCTGGGCCAGTAGCGGAACAAAACCTTGCCCAAAATTTTGTCCTCATGTACAAATGTATTTTGCCAGTAGCGGCTGTCGTAGGAGTTGTTGCGGTTGTCGCCGATCATAAAATAGCTGTCTTCCGGCACTGTCCAAGGGCCTCCGTCTTCCAGAGGTTCTTCTTTGATGTAGGGTTCTTCCAACGGCTGACCGTCGATATAAATCACGCCGTCGGTCACCTCTACTGTTTCGCCGGGCAGACCGATCACCCGCTTCACATACAGCTGGCTTTCATCATCGGGAAACTTGAAAATGACGATTTCGCCACGCTCCGGCTCGCCCAGTAAGTAACTTAACCGCCAGCCGATCAGACGGTCGCCCGGATGAATGGTGTCTTCCATCGAGGGAGTGGGAACGACCGCACTGATAATGACGAACTGGGTAAGCAAAATGCCTACCACAAACGCCACTGCCAGTGCAACGACCCACTCTTTCAGTTCTTTTTTCCAGTCCATGATCTGTCTCCTGTCAGGTAAAGTAAACAACATCTTCGGCAGCAGGTTGTGCGGGCTGGATGTCAAGTGCCGTCAGCACAGGGCCTTCCCCTTTATACAGGGGGTGGTATTTCAGGTTGATTTTTGCCTTTACCCATATCCAGCTTCGTTGCTCCAGCGTTTTGTAGTTGTCATATTTGCAGACGAAGCCCACAAAGGTGATGTCGTCGACGCAACAGGTCATTGCAAACCGTCCCGGCACAAAACAGCCTTTGCCAGCACGGTCGGTCTGGCAGACCTGTGCTTTGAAACAGATGGTTTTGCCCTTATATTTTGCAGGGTTCTCGCTTGCGTCCAAATACCAAATGCCAAATTCATCGTCCTTCAGTTCGATCTGCTCGCCCGAAATGTCGAAAGGCAGTTCGTCGGGGATGTCGTCATACTCCACACTGCCGTCTGCATATTCGTATGCGATGTCGCAGCGACGGGTCGCCTGCCGTACCGCTTTGTGTACCGCCATTTTGTCGGTGATGTTTTCGGCACGATTGATGACCAACAGCTCGCTGGAAGCAAATTTATCCAGCATCAGCTGGCGCATATTGGCAAAATAGCTTTCGAAAGTAGTGCCGTCGGCGGTCATAATGCACTGGTAGACGATCCATCCTTGCGGCAAAGCCTGTGCCAGATCCTGCATCAGCCACATCCCGTTGTATTCAATGAGTACCCGCTCGGCATTGGTTTCTTTTTGCCAACGGGCAAGGTTTTCACTGGTCAGCTGGCTTTTGTTTTCCAGTGTTACCACCACGCTGTTTTGGGTGGGGAAACGCTCGGTGTCCAGCTCGTTTTCGCCTTCTTCGCACAGCAAAATCAAGGTGCGTTCGCCGTTGTCGAAGCGAGGGTCTTCCATCGTTTCCTGAATAAAAGCGGTCTTTCCGCTTTCCAGCATTCCGACAAAGAGATATACGGGAATTTCCATAATTGCCTCCTTATTGGTTGTTGCTGTTCAGATGGAACAGCTCCGCAATGCCCTGCTCGTTGAGGTTGGAACCAATAACGCACAACCGACCGATGACATCGGCACTGCCGGTGCGCAGGTCGATTTCTTCCGGCACATAGTCGAAGTGCAGCCACTCGCCGTTTTGTCCTGCTACGATGCCTTTTGCACGCAGGATCGCACCAAATTCGCCACTGTCCAACGACTCGAGCGCAAAACGCAGCTCTGCTTCGGTGTAGGTACGTACCGTTTCCCGACCCATGCTGGTGAATACTTCGTCGGCGTGGTGGTGATGGTGGTCATGCCCGCAGCCGCAACCACAGCCCTCGTGATGTTCGTGGTCGTGGTGATGCTCATGTCCGCAACCGCAGCCCTCGTGGTGCTCGTGGTCGTGGTGATGCTCGTGTCCGCAACCACAGCCCTCGTGGTGCTCGTGGTCGTGGTGATGCTCGTGGTGGTGATGTTCCATCTCGTTCTGCCACTCTTGCCGTGCCTCAGCTGCCTGCAAAATCTGCTTACCGTCCAGCTGTTCCCACGGGGTGGTGATGATGGCTGCATGGTCGTTATACTGGCGCAGCAATTCTACCGCTTTTTCCAGCTTTTCCTGAGAAATGTTTTGGGTACGGCTTAAAACAATTACCTGTGCGTGTTGGATTTGGTCGTTATAAAATTCGCCGAAGTTTTTGGTGTACATTTTTACCTTATTGGCATCGGCAACAGTGATATAGCTGCCCAGTTCCACATCCGACAGCTCAGCAGCAACGCCCTGCACCGCATTGATGACGTCGCTCAGCTTGCCCACACCCGACGGCTCGATGAGTACACGGTCGGGGGTATATTCTGCGATGACTTTGTTCAACGCTTCTTTGAAGTTGCCCACCAAGCTGCAACAAATGCAGCCCGAATTCATCTCGGTGATTTGAATGCCTGCTTCTTTCAGGAAACCGCCGTCGATGCCGATTTCGCCGAATTCGTTTTCGATCAGCACCAGTTTCTCGCCTGCATATGCCTGCTGGATAAGCTTGCGAATCAAAGTGGTTTTGCCTGCGCCCAGAAATCCGGAAAAAATATCAATTTTTGTCATACGTTCTATCTCACTTTCTCGTTATAAAAGTCTTATTATAAATGTGCCACGCACACCTCTCATTATACTCCTAGCTGTCAACCTGCTGTGCAGCCGGCAGCTGTCCTGCTTGCTGCAACATACGATACAGTGACGGCGATACCGAAAACGCCTGCATCACCCGCTCGACCTCAAGCAGGTACTTTTTGCGCACAGCAATGGGCGAAGTCGGTTTTTTGATGGCTCGAATCAGGATATTTTTAGGAGTATGGGCAAAGTCTACAAATTCCAACAGTTGGGTTTTATAGCCACAATACTCCAACAGATTGGCTCGGATAGCGTCGGTCATCAAGGCTGCAGTGCGCTCTTTCACGATGCCGTAACGGGTAAGCAGTGACAGCTCCTGTGTCTGCATCTGCGCATTCAGTTCGTGCTGACAGCACGGCACCGAAAAAATCATCTTTGCGCCCCATTGCACTGCATTGAACAACGCAAAGTCGGTGGCAATGTCACAAGCGTGGAGCGTTACCACCATATCCACCGCAAACGGTGCTTGATAGCCGTGGATGTCACCCAATTCAAACCGCAGCCCATCATAACCATACGCCACCGCTGCACGGTTGCATTTTTCGATGACATCTGCTTTCAAATCCAGCCCCACCATCTGCACCGAGATTTTTTTGATCTCGGTCAGATAATAATACAAAACGAAGGTAAGGTAGGATTTTCCGCAACCAAAGTCGATGATATTCAGCTGAGTGGGATTGATTTGGCGGATATGGTCGTCCACCATCTCCAAAAAGCGGTTGATTTGACGGAACTTGTCATACATCGGCTTTGCCACTTTGCCTTCTTTTGTGAACACGCCCATGTCTACCAGTGGCGGTACTTGCGAGCCTTCCTCAATAAGGTAGGTCTTTTTGCGGTCGTGCTGGTGCGACAGCTTCGTGTCGACAGTCTGTGTGCGGCATTTTACCGTGATTTTTCCTTTTTTCGAGATGAGCATATCCCACTGCATGGTTTCTGCCCATGCGTTCAGCTGGCGGTAATGCTGCATCAGTTCACAAAGTTCCGACAAAAGTTGCTGCTGTGAAAAATTGCGGTGAAACACCTGCGTTTGGGTATAGCTTGCCAGCTGCCAACCGGTCTGCTTTTTTTGCAGTTCTGCCTTTTTGTAGGGGGCTGTAGCAGTGGGCTTACTTAGCACCAATTTCAGCGGATTTTTAGACAAGATTTGTTCCAATTCATGTTGTAATTGTTCCATGTTATATTCCTTTTCTCGCTAGCACAGCCCTGCAAATGACAAAGCTGCTTTTATGGGAGGCATATCTTTTTTATTGTATCATATCCGCTGCAAAGGGAACAGCCCCGTTTTTGTTTTTTTGTTGTCATCATTGTGGAACATTTATCGAAATATCGTATTTTTTGCGCAAAGCGAAAAATTTTTAGCTTGGTTTTTTCGCTTTTTTGTACCGAAACCCACTTTTCGGACGGTGCAGAATGTGATAAGATAAAGAGTAATTGAATGATTGATACCAATGGTTTCATCTTGCAAAAATCAAAGCAAAGAAAAGAGGAGCATTATGCCGACTACCAACGAAAAACTGGCTCTGCTTCGCCGCACCATGAAAGCGGTGAACGCCGATGCCTGTCTGATCCCCTCATCCGACCCCCATCTCAGCGAGTACCTTCCCGCACACTGGCAGGCTCGCAGCTATTTTTCTGGTTTTACCGGTTCTGCCGGTACACTGGCACTGACGGCTGATTCCAGCGCATTGTGGACGGACGGTCGCTATTTTATCCAAGCCGAACGTCAACTTGCCGACAGCGAGATCCAGCTGATGCGCATGGGACAAAAAAATGTGCCTACCGTTGCCGCATGGCTGGCAGGTGCTTTGCAGGATGGTCAAACCCTTGCTTTGGACGGTATGATCACTTCGCAGGCATTCGTGAATGATTTGAAGAAAGCATTTGGCAGCAAAAATATCCGCATCAAAGATGCCGATTTGGTATCGGGCAACTGGGAAGATCGCCCTGCCGTACCCGCCACCGAATGCTACGTGCATGAGCTTTGCTATGCCGGACTGTCTGCCGGTGAGAAAATCGAACAGGTGCGTGACGCATTGTGCAAAGCAGATGCGACCGCTGTTCTCATCACCCGTTTGGACAGTGCTGCATGGTTGACCAATCTGCGTGCTTCCGACATTGCTTACAACCCGTTTGCACTTTGCTTTATGTTTATCAGCCAAACTTCTGCGCTGCTGTTTATCGACGCCTCCCGTCTGCCTGCCGACGCATTGAAGATGCTGCGTGAAAACAACATCGAAGTGCGTGGTTACGGCGAGATTCGCAGCTGGCTGAAACAAAATACCAAGCCCGAAACGGTGCTTGCCGACCCTGCATCGGTGACCTACGCACTGTGGCAGGAACTGGAACAAAATGCTGCATTTTGCATCAAAGAGGGTGCCGAGCCTGTGCAACCTTTGAAAGGTGTAAAGAATCCCACCGAAATCGAAAACCTGAAGAACTCGCATCGAAAAGACGGTGCAGCGATGGTGCGTTTCCAGATGGAACTGGAGCGTCGCATGGCAGCCGGCGAGCGTACCACCGAATGTGACATCGAGGCAATTTTGCGCAACTTCCGCTTTGTGCAGCCTGCCTGTGTTGGCGAAAGCTTTAACACCATCGCAGCATACGGCGCAAACGCAGCGATGATGCATTACAGCGCACAGCCTGCCACCTGTGCAGTGCTTGCACCCAAAGGATTTTTGCTGGTAGACAGCGGTGCGCAATATCTGGACGGCACGACCGACATTACCCGTACATATGCACTTGGCGAATTGACCGAGGAGGAAAAACGCTGGTACACACTGGTGTTGAAAAGCCATATCGACATTGCGATGGCGGTATTTTTAGAGGGCTGCACCGGCGGTAATCTGGACATTTTGGCACGTAGTGCTGTCTGGAAACACGGTATCGACTATCGTTGTGGCACCGGTCACGGTGTTGGTTTCCTTGGTGGTGTACATGAAGGCCCCCAAGGGCTGCGCATCACGAACAACGTTGTGTTTGTGCCTGGCATGACTGTAACCGACGAACCGGGTATTTATGAAGAAGGCAAGGTAGGCATTCGCATCGAGAACGAACTGCTTTGCGTAAAGCACAACGAAACCGAATACGGTACCTTCCTTGCATTCGAGCCGTTCACCTACTGTCCCATCGACACCACCCCTGTGCTGGTAGAGATGCTGACCGAAGAAGAACTGAACTGGCTGAACGATTATCATGCAATGGTGCTGAAAACGCTTTCTCCGCTTCTGAACGCAACCGAAGTAGAGTGGCTGACTGCAAAATGCGCTGCTTTGCACCGCTGAGTTTCAACTTTTGAAAAAAGTTGAGCAAAACCCCACCTTTTGAAAAAGGTGGACGAAAACTTTTAACAACAGCGGGCAGGTCGAACGACCTGCCCGCTGTGTGTTTTGCCGAGTTCAGGCGGACGATGGGGAGAAGTAAGCATCTTTTCGCAGGTCAGTGAGATTGATGCGCCTGCTCTCCATCGGCTGCTGTTTTCTGTAATGATTGCAATGCCAAGGCGGACGACGGGAAGCGGTAAGCATCTTTTCGCACGTTAGTGCGCTTGATGCGTCTGCTCCCCGTCGGTCGCCGTTCTCTGCAACGCCTGTTTTAAATACAAATAACAGAAATCTGAAAAAGAGCAGCATTTTTGCAATTTGCTGCCCTTTTTCGACCTACTTTTTCGCTTTTTTCGGGTATACTCAAAGCAACCCCTTAACACTGCCTTTTCCGATGGATTCGGCTGCAATCAGCCGAATTTCGGGAAAGGCTTTCTTGTGCCTGTTATTCTTCGTACATGGCGTGCAGATTGGTTTCGAAATACTCCTGCGAGGAGAGTGCTTCTTTTCCGTCTGCCTCGATTTTTTCGTAGTTTCCGCTTGGCATCAGACAACGGGCTTTCACGTTGTCCGAAAGCAGGATCTGCAAATAATGCGACAGCCATGCCTTGATTTCGGGCGATTGCACCGGACAGGCGATCTCTACCCGTCGGGTCTGGTTGCGTGTCATCAGGTCAGCCGAAGAAATGTAGATTTTGCGTTCTTCGGCATCACCAAAGCAATATACTCGTGAATGCTCCAAAAAGCGTCCTACAATGTTGATGATGCGGATATTTTTGGTCTTTTTGCTGATGCCCGGAAGCAAGCAGCAGATTCCACGTACGATCAGCTCGATTTTTACCCCTGCTTTGGATGCTTTCGCCAGTTCGTCGATCAAATCACGCTCGGTCAGCGAGTTGATTTTCAAAATGATGTGACCCTTTTCGCCTTTTTGCATTTCCTGTTCGATCAGATTCATCAGCTCACTTTTTACGTTGCAAGGTGCCACCAACAATCGCTCGTAGTTGCCGTACAAATCACCGATCAACATATTTTGGAAGAATGTGAGGGCATCTTTTGCAATGGTCTGGTCTGCCGTGAGCAGGCTGAAGTCGGTGTACAGGGTCGCCGTCTTTTCGTTGAAGTTTCCGGTTCCGATGTGGGTGACATGGGAGAAACTGCCGTCTTCCTCTTGACGGGTGATGAGGCAGATTTTGGAATGGCATTTGAAATGGTCGATACCGTATACCACCGTACAACCGGCTTCTTCCAGTTCTTTTGCCCATTCAATGTTGTTGCGCTCGTCAAAACGTGCCCGAAGTTCGACCAAAACGGTCACATTCTTGCCGTTTTCCGCCGCTTCGCACAGATATTTGATTACCGCCGATTTGTTCGCTACACGATAAATGGTGATTTGAATGGAACGCACCGCAGGGTCACGACCGGCTTCTTTGAGCAGGTTCAGGAACGGCTTCATGCTGTGATAGGGATAGAACAGCAGAACGTCTCGCTTTTGTACCTGCTGCCACATGGGAGCATTGGGTTGCAGATCTTCCGAGTAGACCGCCTGATGGGGCGGATAGTACAGCGAAGGGTCGCACTGGTCGAAACGATAAACGTATTTCAGCACCATCGGACACTCGCAGATATAAGTCTGCTGCGGGGTCAGTTTCAGCTTTTCCTGCAACAGTTTTTGCAGGGTTGGTGCGTTTCCTTGTACTTCCAGGCGTACAGGCGCCAAATTTTCACGCTTGCGCAGCAGCTTCATCATCTGGCTGCGGAAATCCAAGCGGTCGTCTTCGAACTCGTCACCGTCATCATAGCTGATGTCTGCGTTACGGGTAACGGTGATGACACATTTTTCGGTAACGGGATAGATTTTGAAGATTTTTTTCAGATTGCCTTGCAGCACGTCCTCCATGCGCACAAAGCGCATCGCCTGCCCGGGCAGCATCAAAATGGGGGGGACTTCTTCCGGCACACCCACAATGCCCAGCATTCTGCGGTCGTGATGTTTCAGCAAAGCCACAGCATACAAACGCTTATTTTTCAGATGAGGGAACGGATGGCTGCGGTCGATGATTTGCGGAACCAGCAACGGATACACACGGTTTTTGTAGTAGTCTTGTACGTAGTCTTTTTCTTCGCCACGCAGCTGACGGTAAGGCACGTCTACGATGCCTTCTTCTTTCAGCTGTTCCATCAGGTCGGCGTAGATCCTATCCCGCAAAGCGATGAGTGGGCGCACAGCATCGTAGATGGCGTCCAACTGTTGGATGGCAGTTTTTCCGCTTTTATTGTCGATTTTTTTTGGGAAGACTGCGTTTAAATCAAACAGACTTCCCACACGGACCATAAAAAATTCGTCCAGATTGCTTGTAAAGATCGACACGAATCGCCACCGCTCAATGAGCGGTACGGTGGGATCGGCAGCCTCTTGCAATACACGCTCGTTAAATTTCAGCCAGCTCAGTTCTCGGTTCTGGGTATAGCTTAGATCCCAGCCTTCAACAATTTGCGACACAAATATCCCTCTCTTACTCCGTATTTACTGATATAGATTTCTTTTTTGCACCATGTACTGCAAAGGGTATGCATCAGTACAACACCGGGCAAAATGGTGTGCACACGGTCGGGGCAGTTGCGCAATACCAGTTTTCGTGCGCCTTTTTTGCGGGCAGTGAGAAATTCGGTGATTTCTTCCAGCTGCTTTACCGTGATGACACGATTTTCGTCGGGGTTGTGCCAGTATGCATTTGCAATTTTCAGCACTGCACGTGCTGTTCCGCCGATGCCACAGGCATAGTCGGCTGCTACGTCGGGCAGGTCACTTGCTTTCAGGGTGCGTTTCGACACTTCACGCAGTTGTTTCAACTCGTCGCTGTTGGGCCACAACTTGGAAACATACCGGTTGAACAGGTTCAGCGAGCCGATTTCCAAGCTTTGTTCTTTGCAGATTTTTCCATCTTCTACCAAAATGGTTTCTGTACTTCCTCCGCCGATGTCGAACATCAGCCCGTTCTGGAAGGGGTAAGCGATTCGTGCGCCGTAGTAGCCCAGTTCTGCTTCATCGTCGCCCGAGATAACGTCTACCTCGATGCCGGTTTGCTCAAAAATGGACTTTACCACCTGCTCTGTGTTAACGATGTTGCGAAGCGAAGCGGTTGCGAACACGTACATTTTTTCCATGTCGAACTGGTGCAACAGCCATTGAAATTCCCGCAGGACACTACACGCCTGCTGAACGCCTTGCTCCGACAAAACATGGTGGTCGATGTAGTTTACAAGACCTGCCATCTTTTTCTGGGAAAACAGCAGTTCGAAGCTGCCATCCTCGTGAGTGTGATAGAGCGAAAGACGGATGGTGTTCGAACCAAGATCTACAACTGCATATTTCATCTTCTACATTCCTTTTCTTTCGGCAAACACACCGCCTGTCATACCATTTCAGCCGGTGTGTTCTGCGCCTTTATTCTATAACGGCATTTCCGAATGCCCTTATTGTATGCATCTGCATCCCAAAAGATACCTCTATCTACTTTATCACTTTAAATTATAAACCAGTGACCTGTAAAGTCAACTGATTTTACCTCTTTTTTACCAAAATATGACCTTTTGCAAACATTCATTCAGATTGTATTTTCTGCCACTTTTTTTGCATCATTTTTTCATTGCTGTTTGGGCAAAGCTGGGCTATAATTGTGCCAAATACGGTTGTTTTGCAACCTTTTTGAACGAGCGAAACTATTAGGAAAGGAACCATGTATATGAAAGCAAAAATGGCACTTGCCAAAGACTTCAAGCTGGCAAAAGTAGACGAACGCATTTTCGGCTCGTTTATCGAGCATTTGGGTCGTGCGGTGTATAACGGCATTTACGAGCCGACCCACCCCACCGCCGACGATCAGGGTTTTCGCAAAGATGTGCTGGAGCTTGTGCGCAAACTGAACGTACCCATCGTACGCTATCCGGGCGGAAACTTTGTTTCGGGCTATCGGTGGGAAGACGGTATCGGTGATAAAGCCACTCGTCCTGTACGCACCGACCTTGCGTGGTCGACCATCGAAACCAATCAGGTGGGCATCGACGAATTTCAGGAATGGGCAAAGCGGGCAAATACACAGGTGATGATGGCGGTAAATCTGGGTACCCGTGGAGTGGAAGAAGCCCGCAATGTGATTGAATATTGCAACCTGCAAAAAGGCACTTATTACAGCGATTTGCGGGTAAAGAATGGCTTTGAGCAACCGTTTGGCATCAAAACGTGGTGTTTGGGCAACGAAATGGACGGCCCGTGGCAGATCGGCTCTAAGACGGCGATGGAATACGGAAGATTGGCTTGTGAAACTGCTAAGGTTATGAAATGGGTCGATCCTACCATCGAGTTGGTGGCTTGTGGTTCTTCCAGTCGCTATATGGACACATTTGGCAGGTGGGAAAGCACCGTGTTGGAGCAATGCTACGACCATGTGGATTTTCTGTCGCTTCACGCCTATTACGGCAATCCGAAAAACGACACCCCCAATTTCCTAGCCTGTTCCAATAACATGGATGCGTACATTCGAGAGGCAGTTGCTACCTGTGACTATGTAAAAGCCATCAAGCGGAGCAATAAGCAGTTGTATATTTCGTTCGACGAATGGAACGTGTGGTTCCACTCCAACGAGCAGGATAAGAAGATCGAACGCTGGAGCATTGCACCGCCACTGTTGGAGGATATTTATACGTTTGAGGATGCATTGGTGGTCGGCTGTTTGCTTATCACACTTTTACAGCATTCCGACCGTGTAAAAATGGCGTGTTTGGCACAGCTTGTAAACGTGATCGCTCCCATTATGACCGAAAATGGTGGCAGCGCATGGGCGCAGACCATTTTCTATCCGTTCTTCCATGCTTCCAATTACGGGCGTGGTACCGTGCTGCAATCGGTCATCGACAGCCCGTGTTACAGTTCGCCGGATTTTGGTGATGCTGCATATCTTCATGCTGTCCCTGTTTGGGATGAACAAGAGCAGACACTGACCGTGTTTGCCGTGAACCGTTCGATGGAAGAAAGCGTACAGCTTGCACTGGATCTGCGGGACTTTGAGGGTTATCGCCTGTGCGAGCATACTGTGCTGAATCACAACGACATGAAAGCTGTGAACAGTGCTGCCTGCCCCAACGAGGTCGTACCCGCATCCTTGCCCATCGACTTTGACGGAAACGAGATCGCACTGCCTGCCCATTCGTGGAATGTTCTGCGTTTCAAAAAGCAGTGATAAAGTTTTGTAAGTAAAAAATCGTCCGACAGCGTAACACACTGTCGGACGATTTTATTTACCGTTGATGTTGTTTTAAACGAAGGTCTGATAATCTACAAAATCTTTTGTATAGGCGATCGCAACGCTTCCGCCGAAAGGATGCTTTTTATTCCAGTCGTCATCACCGTGATAAAACATCAAGTAGCCCTCTTGCCCTGTTGCCTTTTTTAAGTCGAGGGCAAAACCTGCCGTAATGCGGTCTTTTGCCCAAGGGCACGAGCTTTGCGCCAAATAGGTGGTAGGCAGAGCTTGTTCAAACGAAACCAAATCTTTTGATTTCAAAAAGCCGATGCCGTTTTCGGGGGAATGGATAACGACGTAGGCATTTTCCCTTTCCAGCACACAGACATTTTCACCGCAGCTGGTAGAGCCGACATAATGCCAATGTTCCATGTCGTACGAGTAAGAATACGAAACGCCGTTTTGCTTGTAAAAGCACCAAATTTTTTCGGGTTCGTCAATATCTCTTACCAAATAAGGGTCGATCATTCGTCCCATTTTTTCTTCCGAAACATCATCGCCCTTTACTTTCAACAGCACCGGAGCATCAAAATGCTCGAAATCGGTCGTTTTCATTGTAAAAACTCGGCTTTTTTCGTTCCCGTAAAACTCACCGTTTTCTCGGCAATATGTTTGCATACACAGATAGTATGCACCGTTATGTTGGAACAGGTTTCCGGGGCTGGAATACTCTTTTGTTTTATCCCGTGGCGTCAGATATTCTGCCTTGCTCCAGTTTACGAGATCGGTACTTTTGCTTAACCCAATGCGAAAATAGCTTGTTTCATTTTCATATTCGACAACACTGCAATATAAATAGAATGTGCCTTTATCATAGAAAACTGCAGGATCACGATAGGCACAGCACTCTGTTTGAGGCAAAATGACCGCATTTTTGATGCAAGTTAAGTCTACCATACGTTTCCTCCGCTTACCGCTATTTTGTTTTTCTGCAATGGCCGCTTACAGACCCATCATGACCAGCAGCACACCGATCACTGCGAATACAGCAGCAATGTTGGTGAACATACTCTGTTTTTTGATGACGGGACGCTCGTCGCACAGATAGATCTTTGCAGGGTTATTCAGGTCGTATTGGATCTCGACCGTTTCCACACCCTCGAAAAAGCCTTTGGGCATTCCGAAACTGGTGGTGGTTTCTATATGCACACGGGGTTCGGGGTCGAATGCGACTACAACGTAATCGTCGCCGGGGCTTGTCATTCCGCTCAGTGCGCCCACACCGGCTGCGGTAGCCATACCGCCGGGAATTTGTTCTTTCTGGCACACTTTCAGCACTTTTGCGTGGTCGTGTCCGTCAAAACGTCGCTGTACCTTTACCACCTTTGCAATGGTGAACATCTGCCATGCAAAAAAGGCAGCAACCAGTAAAAATACGATTCCGAGAATCAAAATGGGATTCATAACCAACATCCTCCATGCAGGGGTTTCCCCTCAAAATTCCAATCCGACACCTTTTGTGTCGATAATTGTTTCTAGTATAGCACATTTGCAGGGATTGGAAAAGGGGGATTTGCCTGCATTCCTGTTTATTGTGCGATCACCGTTGCAATGGCATCCAGCAACAGGTCGTAATTGTTGGCACTGATCGCCCCGACCTGTGTTCCACCCGTCTGGAATGCACATACAGTTCCGTCCGACTGCTGATTGCCCAATGACAAGGTGAAGGTTTCTTCCGCTTCACCATTGGTGTAGGTCAATGTCAAGGTATACATTGCCGGTTCCAGACCGTAGTCTGCCAAGGATTGCGGGGCGTAATCGACGCACTGTTCATAGCTCAGGGCGAGGATGTCCCGTACCACGGCTTCGGCACTGTCCTGATCGGTGGTAAGTGTCTGCCCGTCCAAGCTTGCCTGCCACTCCATCGTCGGCTCGGTGGTTTCGGTGCTGCTTGCGTCGGTGCTGCTATCGCTGCTTGCGTCGGTTTCCTCGGTTGGCTGTACCTCCACCTGTTGCAGCACGAGCTGTCCCTGTGGTGTCGAAAGTTCGGCTTTCGTCACACTGGATATGGTGATATAGGGCAGAGATTCGATTTCGATGAGTTCACTTTCCGACATCGGCAGACTTTCTGCGGGATTGGTAGAAATGGTGTAAATCGTTTCGGAATCTTTCAGTTTTGCGTAGTAATCCTGTGTGGTTTCGTTCTGGCTGCCGATCTGTAAAACGATGCTGCCTTGGTCTGTTTCGACCATGATTTCTGCACTGGGCGTTTCCAAACCGTACTCGCTCGCCTCGCCTGCGTCGGTCAAGGTGCGCACAGGGGTGAGGTCAGCCAACGTTTGTGCCAGTTCTTCCGCCACAGTTTGGTCTAGCGGCAATGCCGTATTTTGAGGATAACTCCAAACCGTTTCGGTGGTTTCGTTTCCGTCCTCGTCGGTCGTTTCCGACACCGTTTGTTCCAGCCGCATCTGTGTGCCTTCGGCAGTGTCCCACACAATGGCGGAAATGCCCGTTTGCTCGATGCCCAAAAGCGGCTCGGTCTGTACCGTGCTGCTCTCCTGCTCTTGCTGCGAAGCGTTCAACAGCGACACACCGCCAAAACACACTACGGTCGCCAAAATCAGGATGAGCAAGGTCGTATAGCGTTTTTTCATGTTATCATGCCTTTCTGCGGGTTACGGTGATAGCAATACCTGCGATGAGGGCAGCCGCCGGTAGCAGGTACATCGAAATGAGGTTCCAACGACCGGCGTCTTCGGTGGGAACGACCAAATAGTCTGCGCCGAGCGACTTGGCTGCGATGCCGAGCGATTCGACCTCCTGCCCTGCAAGGTCTGCCAATGCCGACAGCACCAGTGCCGAGTTGTTGCCGTTCACCATCAAGTCCACATTGTCGTCCAGTAAGGTGATAGAACTGAACCAGACGATACCACTGGTGACTTCATCGACTGTTTTTTCTGCCGTTGCAGCCAGTGCGAACTGTCCTTGCAGATCGCCGTCCTCCAGTTCCCATGTGGAAAGCTGCTGCCAGTTGGTTTTGGAGATGGCATTGTCCGAGGTGGTAAGCAGTTTTGTTACCGAAACGCCTTCGGGCAGTTCACTTGCCACCTGAATCCCCTCTGCGTTTTCCAGCAAAACATATCCGTCGGTATCTGCCCCTTGGGTCATGGTATTAGATGCGATGTTGGGCAGCAACACGGTGGGATAACCGCCGTATATCATCGAAGTGTCGGTTTCGACGATCAATCCGCCCGAACGGCTCATCCCGTATGCCGTAAGGATCGCATCAAGGTTGGGCATATCGACGTCGGTCAGACCGCTGAACAAAAACAGTTTTCCGCCCTGTGCGAGATAATCGTTCAACAGTTGGGCTTCATGCTCGGTGAGGTCTTTTTGCGGCTCTATCATCATCACTGCAGCGGCATCTTCGGGAACTGCCTCGTAGTTGAGCAAATTGATTTCCTCGCTGGTGAGATTCTGCTGTTTCATCTGGTCGCTCATGGAACTGGGCAGACCGGTTTCGTTGTGTCCTTTCAGCAGATAGACCATCGGTGTTTCGATGCCGGACACATACCGCAGTGCCGAAGTGATTTGGTTTTCGGCGTCGAAGTCGGTGGTGTAGCTGCCGGTGGTGGAATCGTAGTTGTAGGTGTACAGGTCGTAGCTGTCGATGACCTGATATTTTTCTCCGCAAGTTACGATCAAACTGCCCTCGGCGGCATCGTCGTAATTGTGGGCAAAGGTGGGATAAACGGCAGGGTCTTTGATCTGCCACGAGATTTTGCTGCTTTGTTCGGCGTAGCGGTCAAGCAGTGTTTCCACAGCGGTGTCCTGTGCGCCGTCCTGCACCAGATAGTAGATTTCCACTTCGCTCTCCAGTGACTGTGCCACGGTCTGGCTGGACTCGCCCAGCGTATACAATCCGCTTTCGGTGATGTCGATCTGTGTAATGCTTTCGGGCAGTGCGCCGACAAGCAGGTTTGCCGCAACCGTAAGGGCGATGACCACGGCGATGGTCGCCATCACAGCCGTGCCGGTTTGAAAGCGGCGGTTTGGTTTTATCCATTCTGCAAATTTCATTGCCTGTTCTCCTTTCAGCTCCAGCGGCGTTTTTCGAGTACCTGCACAGTGAAAAACTGGAACAGTGCTGCTACGCTGAGCAGATAAAAATACGCTGTGAGGTCGAATGTTCCGTTCAAAAATCCGTTAAAGCGAGAGAACAGCGAAAGTGCATCCAGTACGCTGTCGAATGCGGTCGATACCGCACCGCTGCGGAAAAAGGTCGCACCTGCCAAAAACAGCTCCATCACGGTGAATACTGCTGCACCCAGCACAAAGCTTTTTGCCAGATACCATGCCAGTGCGCCCGCTGCCAACGCTGCTGCCGAAAACAGCAACAATCCTGCCTGCGAGCCGGAGGTGGCGAAGCTTTTCAAGCCCTCCATCAGATAGCTGACCATCAGCACGATGGCAGTTGCAACAAAAGCAATGACCTGATTTTCGGTGATGGACGAGAAGAACACACCGATAGAAATACAGGCAGCCCCCAACAAAAAGAACGCTGCGATGGTGGAATAGGTTTCCAGCATCGGCACTGTGCCAAACTGGCTAAGTACCAACGGATACAAACAGCACACTGCGATGGGGATGGCAAATAGGGTGAGCAATGCAAAATATTTGCCCAAGGTCACTTCGGTAAGAGAAACCGGTGCGGTCATCCAAAGTTGGTCGGTGCGCTGACGACGTTCTTCGGCGAAACTGCGCATGGTAAGCGCAGGACAGATAAAAATCAGCACAAAGCTGATGCCGCTTAGTACATATCCAAAATAGGGGATCTGGCTTTGCAGGTTATAGGCTGTGAAATAGATGCCCACCAGAAACAGCATCACCGCAATGGCTACCCAGCCGATCAGCCCCCGCAAATGTGCGGCAAGCTCCCGTTTATAAATCGCTTTCATCCTGTTCCTCCTGTTTCTCCTGTTGAGTTTCGCTCGTTTCTTCCGGCTGGCTGTCGGGCAGTTCATCCGTCTGTGCGGTCTGGGGCTGCTCGGTAAGCTGCAAGAAGATGTCCTCAAGGCTCATATTGTTGGCAGCCATGCCGATGACCGGACAACCTGCCAGAGCAAGCTGTGCCGAAACAGTCGCTTTCAATTCGGCATCGTCTGCCATCTCCACCAAAAGCTGCGCCTGTCCGTTTTCTTCCGTTTCAATGCGAACATCGCCTACTTGCGGATGTTGGTTGAGGGTGTCGAGTGCAGTTTGTGCGCTGCCCATTACGGTGATGCGCATTCCGTTGCCCCCCTGCATCTTTGCCTGCAATTCTTCGGGCGTTCCCTGTGCTACCAACTGACCCCCCGACACGATAAGGATATGGTCGCACACGGCACTTACTTCGCTTAGGATATGGCTGGACAACAACACTGTGTGCTGTTTGCCCAAACTGCGGATGAGCTGACGCATCTCGATCATTTGTTTGGGGTCTAAGCCAACGGTCGGCTCGTCCAAAATCAGAAAAGGCGGATGCCCGATCAGCGCACCTGCCAGTCCTACACGTTGGCGATAGCCTTTGGACAGGTTGCGGATGAGCCGACTCATTACGTCACTGACGCCTGCCTGTGTCGCCGCCTGCTCGATCTCCTGCTTGCGTTTGGAGGGTTCGATTTTGCGCAACTGCGCCACGAAGTCAAGATATTCCCGTACCTTCATGTCTACATACAGCGGTGGGATTTCGGGCAGATAGCCGATCTGCGCCCGTGCTTTGAGTGGCTGCTCCAGAATATCGTATCCCTCGATGGAAATGGTTCCCTCGGTGGGCGCAAGGCAGCCGGTAAGCATATTCATGGTCGTCGATTTTCCTGCACCGTTTGGGCCGAGCAGACCGACGATCTGTCCCTTTTTTACCGAAAAGGAAAGCCCTTTTACAGCACAGCGGTCGGCATAATACTTTGTAAGATTGGTTACCTCAATCATCTATGCTTCTCCTTCACTCCCGACACTGCTACCCTGTGCAGTGCCGTTATTTGTCCTTTAACAATGTAAAGCCAAGCTGTGAAAAAACCACGCCGTTTTTTTGAAAACTGTGTGAAAGCGAGCGACGATTCTTTTCAAAATTTTTATTTTTTCCTCATTTCTTATTCTTTTTTCACAAAGAATCCCTGAAATATTCTTTGCTGTAAAATCGTTTTAGGGGTATAATGAGTTTAAGTTTGTAAATAACGGTTCGACCGACAGCCTTCTTTTTCGCTTTAAAGGAGGCTGTTGACTGTGTAAAAGGATGTGTTTGGATTTGACAACGATTTGTGCCTTTCGCAAAAGCGAGCAAAAGAAACCTGTGGTATCTCTATCGCTGAAGCAGACTTTGCTGCAATGTGCAGGCATTGCTCTTTTGTTTCCGCTGTGTTGCGAACTGGTGCGATTAAACAGCATTTTTGCACTGGCAGTATGGCTGCCGTCACACATTCCTGCATTTTTGGTAGGCACTGTGATCGTGTTTGGGATGTTGGTGGTATTTTGTGGGCTGTTCAAACGTCCGTGGGCTAGTGCGTTGTTGGTTGGCATCGTTTTGTTTGGGTTCAGTTATGCGAGCTTTTATAAAACAGCCTATCGACACGACCCTATGCTGCCCGCCGACCTGTTGCTTGCCTTTGATGCAGCCGGTGTAGCGGGGGGCATGGATCTGTCGCCGACCGTGTGGATGGTGCTGTTTTTTGCGGTGGTGGTCGTTCTGACATGGTGGCTGTGGCGACAGCGATGTGTAATCAGTTGGAAAGGGCTTGTTGCAGCTGTGGGGGGTGTTGGCGTCTGGATGAGCGTCACCCTTTGGTTTGGTGCTTTGCCGGAGCTGCTGCAGCTGACCCCTGTGGTCGGACACGCCTCTGCCGTATATGACCGTGGTGGATTCGTTGCAGGTTTTTGCAGTTATTTGGGACAGCTATTTCCACAAAAACCGGTTGGATATTCTGCAAGTTCTGCACAACAGGCATTGGATGCACTGCCCACCGTTCAAACGGAGTCTACCCCCGACATCGTTGTTGTGATGATGGAGAGCTATTATCATCTGGATAACTATCCAAATATAACAGGATGTGATAATTTAACAAAAAATTACGATTCTCTAGCCGATGAAGGGATCTCTGGCTACTATTACAGCGATAAATATTCGGGTGGTACTGCTGACATGGAATTTGGCGCATTGACGGGATTTTCTACCTCATTTTTACCCGACGGAGTTGTTCCGTACATTCAATATGTTGCCAAAAACGAAGATTTTCCCGCCTATCCTGCCTACCTCAAGGAGTTGGGGTATCGAACCATCGCTATCCACCCTTTTGATGGCGGTATCTACAAGCGAAGCGACGCTTACCCAAACATGGGATTTGATACATTCATCGACCAAGACAGCATGACCCACACACAAACCAAAGGCAAATACATTTCGGACGAACAAGCTGCCCAAGAATTGATTGCACAATATGAATCCTCTGTCCAAACGGGTGATCCCGTTTTCATGCATATGGTCACGATGCAAAATCACATTCCCAATCTGCCGGGGGAATACCCTGCCGACCAACAGGTGAATGCAGAAACGGCAGGGGTATCTGAATATTACAACGACAGCTTGAAAAGTGTTGCCACTGGGCTTGCCGACGCCGACCAAATGATGAAGCAGATCACTGATTATTTCCGCACGGTCGACCGTGAAGTGATCGTCCTGTTTTTTGGTGACCATCAAACCGCCATCGGGCAGGACAACGGTGTGGAATTACTGGATGTGACCGGTCAGCTGAACGGCATGACCGACCAACAGCAATGGCAAGCCATGCATAAAGTTCCCTATCTGATGTGGAGCAATCAGGGCTGCGAATATGCTGGCAGTGACGGCGGAAGTTTTCCTCCCTACCTGCTGTTGCCGGTCTTTTTGTCCAAAATGGACGCACCGCTTTCGCCGTGGTTCGCATGGCTCAGCGAAACTCTTACCGAATGCCGTGGGCTTACCGGCGGTTGGGTCATCCAACCTGATGGCAGTTTTTCAAATACTGCTGTCGATTCGAAGCAAGCACAACTGTTGAATACCCAACATACCTTGCAGTATGCCATGATGTTTGGCAACTGACCGCAATTTTTTGCCCCAAAACACTGCTTTTTCTCTTGCAAAACATCAACAAATCCGATAAAATAGAAGTGTATGTACAAAATTATTCCGCCTGCCGCCGTGTGCAGCTTGTCTGCGGCGGTGTGGGCGGATTTTTCTGTGATTTTCGGGGCGTTTTCATACAGCCCCCAGTAAGGAGGATTTCGGGTTTTTATGACAGAGCTTGAACAAGCCATTCAAAACCGGCGCACATTTGCCATTATCAGCCACCCCGACGCCGGTAAAACGACCCTTACCGAAAAATTATTGCTGTACGGTGGTGCGATTCAGCAGGCAGGCAGCGTTAAAGGAAAACAAAATGCACGTCACGCTGTAAGTGACTGGATGGAGATCGAAAAACAACGTGGTATTTCGGTCACTTCGTCGGTACTTCAATTCAACTATAACGGCAAGTGCATCAACATTCTCGACACCCCCGGACACCAGGACTTCTCCGAAGACACCTACCGTACCCTCATGGCAGCCGACAGTGCAGTTATGGTCATCGACGCTGCAAAAGGTGTTGAGGCACAGACCTTGAAACTGTTTAAGGTTTGTACCCTGCGTAATATCCCTATTTTTACTTTCATCAATAAAATGGACCGTGAAGCACGAAATCCGTTCGATTTGATGGAAGAAATCGAAAATGTGCTTGGCATCCAGACCTATCCCATGAACTGGCCCATCGGCTGCGGTAAAGAGTTCAAAGGCGTATTCGACCGTCAAAGCCGCAAGATTCTTGCTTTCCAAAACGAGGACGGCAAGGCGAACGGTACCCGTATGGTAGCCGAGATTCAAGCGGAGCTGGGCGATTCCAATTTGGACGAGCTTATCACTGCACCGCTGCACGAACAGCTTGCCGAAGACATCGAGCTGTTGGATGGTGCAAGCTACGATTTCGATTTGGAAAAGGTGCAGACCGGTAAATTGTCGCCGGTGTTCTTTGGTTCGGCACTTACCAACTTTGGTGTAGAGCCGTTTTTGGCAGACTTTTTGCGTCTGTCCACCTCTCCCCTGCCCCGCAATTCGGACATGGGCTTGATCGACCCGATGCGCCCTGAGTTTTCGGGATTCGTATTTAAGATTCAGGCAAACATGAACAAAGCCCACCGTGACCGTATCGCATTTTTGCGTATCACCAGCGGTAAATTCGAGCGCGGCATGGAAGTATACCATGTACAGGGTGGAAAGAAAATCAAGCTGGCACAGTCTACCCAACTGATGGCGCAAGACCGTGCGACCGTTGACGAAGCGTATGCCGGCGACATCGTTGGTTTGTTCGACCCCGGTATTTTCTCGATTGGTGACACTCTTTGCAATGGCAAGGACAAATTCAAGTTTGAGGGTATCCCTACCTTTGCGCCCGAGCATTTTGCCCGTGTAACGCAGGTAGACACCATGAAGCGCAAGCAGTTTGTAAAGGGTATCGAGCAGATCGCACAGGAAGGTGCTATCCAGATTTTCCGTGAACTGAACGGCGGTATGGAAGAAGTTATCGTTGGTGTTGTAGGCGTTTTGCAGTTCGAGGTACTGGAGTATCGTTTGAAAAACGAGTATAATGTTGATATTCGGATGCAAACGCTGCCCTACGAGCATATCCGCTGGATCGAAAACGAGGACTTGGACCCCAAAACACTGGATTTGACCAGCGACACCAAGCGCATCGAGGATCTGAAAGGAAACAAACTGATTTTGTTCTCCTCTCCGTGGTCGATCAACTGGGCATTGCAGCACAACGAAAGCTTGCAGCTGTCCGAGTTTGGGCGCAGCGAGTGATTTTTCGCCTTTTGAAAAAAGGCTTGTGAAAACCCCACCTTTTGAAAATGGTGGACGAAAACTTTCAACTGCAACGGGCAGGTCATACGACCTGCCCGTTTTTTGTTTGCGATTGTATAAGGATGGGTTAGATAAGGATTTCTGATTGAAAAAACTGCTCTTGAAAATGGATGGCTTGTTTGATTTCATCTAGCGAATAGGTGGCATTTTCGGGCGCAACGACCCACTTGCTTTCAACATCATCTTTTCTGTGGACGATTGCAATTACTTTACCCACAAAGGACACAACGGGTTCATCGACACCTAAAATGTATGCGTCCTGTTCTTCCCCGTCTGGTGCCATGATTCCCTCCACATAGCCGTAGTTGATCGGATAGCACAGGTTTTTATGTGTGGGATGGTGACTTCCCAGCGGTCTATCAACGATTACTTTGACGGTTTTTCCTATCACGACTCGACACCTCCACAGTTCATGCTTATCACTATCATATCATATTCGGCTGCAATTTTCATTTGCAATTTCTCCGATTATGCAAAAGCGTCAAACTGTTGCCCTGTTTTTGTTTCCCCTTTTTCACATCTTCCAAAAACGTACGAAAAGGTTGACAGATACACAAAAGACAACTATAATATTACATATGTCTTGACACATGATAAAACAGTATGGGGGAATTTTTCAATGCATCGCAACGACCGAATTTTAAAAATGGTAACAGCGGCTATGCTCTGCGCTGTTGGCATCATTATTCCTATGATTTGCCCAAAAATCAGCATCGAACCCGCAAGCTTTACGCTGGCAAGCCATGTTGCTCTGTTTTTGGCAATGTTCCTTTCGCCTAAAATCACACTGGCTGTATGGTTCGGCACCACTCTCGGCTTTCAACTCACCGGTATGCCGCCCGTAGTCGTCATGCGGGCTGCAAGCCAAATCGTATTCGCCATGTTGGGCGCACTTTGGCTGCAAAAAAATCCGCATCTGCTGCAAACCAAGAAAGGCACTGCTTTGTTTGCACTGGTAACGGGTGTTGTTCACGGATTTATGGAGATCGTAGCGGTACTGCCTTTTTATTTTTCGGGTTCTCTTTCCGAAGCCAACTATCAAAAGGGCTTTTTAATCAGCGTGTTCCTATTGGTAGGGGTAGGAACCGTACTGCACAGCATTGTTGATTTTGCCATTGCACGGGTCGTTTACCAGCCAATTTCCCGTATGAATCAGGTAAAACGCATTTCTACGGTTGCACAGTGAATTCTTTAGCCAAACGCCATCTGCGTTTGGCTTTTTTTGTATGTTTGTGCGAAAAATTTTACACGAAAATCGCTTTACTTATTCATCTTAATGTGCTATGCTTTAATAAATGATACATTTTATCAAAAAGAGGTCATTATGGAACGAGAAGAAGCACTGCTTGAAATATTGGAATATTACTCTCATCGCCCCGATCCAAGCCAACAAGATAATATTGTAGCGATGTTGCGTGAAATTCAAGATCTGTTGGGCTGCATTCCGCAAGGGGTACAGCAGCAGGCAGCCGAGGCAGTTGGCACCAAGCAAAGTGTCATTTCTTTGTTGGTGCGCCGTTTTCCCAGCCTGAAAGAAGCACCGTATCAGCACCGCATCACGGTATGCAGCGGGCAGCGGTGTTCCGGCAAAGGTGCTGCACAGCTGTTGCAAGCCTTGCAGCAGACGTTGCAGGTGGATGCACAGGGGCTTTCGAAAGACGGTCGGATTCTTCTCACCACCCAGAATTGCCTGAAACAATGCACCAAAGGTCCAAACCTTTTGCTAAACGGCACACTGCACTCGGCAATGACCCCCGAAAAGGCAAAGCAGCTGGTGCAAAGCCTTTCTGCCACCGAATGATTCCTTTTGTTGCACGAAGCTGCTTTGTGGCGGCTTTTTATCGGATATTCTTTGTATCTATTTTACAAAAAGGAGAATAACACTATGGACTTCAAGGCTTTTGAAAAACTGACCTGCGGCTTATACATCGTAAGCACTGCACACGAAGGACAAAAGGCAGGCTGCGTTGTAAACACCGTAACACAAGTGACCGCTACACCGGCACAGGTGATGGTCGCTATCCACAAGGACAACACCACTGCCCAAGTATTGCAACAGGCAGGTGTATTTCATGTAACTGTACTGACCGAGGAGGCACCTCTGCCGCTGATCGGTCGGTTTGGCTACCGCAGCAGTAAGGAATTTGACAAATTCGCCGAATTCGAAACATTGTTGGACAGCAACGGCTGTCCCTACACTCCAGTAGGAGCTGCTGCTCATTTTACCTGCAAGCTGGTGCAGCAGTGCGACGTCGGCACGCATATTTTGTTTATCGGTGCCGTAGAGGACGCACAATTGCTGAGCGAGGAACCCCCCATGAGTTACAGCTATTATCATACCGTAAAAAAAGGCATGACCCCGCCCCGTGCATCCAGCTATCAGCCCCCCGAGGCATGATTTTTTGCAAAAAGAGGTACTCTCCTATCTGGAAAGTACCTCTTTTTTATCTCTTTTTAAGTATCATTATCTGTCTGGTTTGGGAAAAAATCTTTTCGCAGTCGCAGTACCAAAACCAACATGACTACCACCATTGCTGCCATCGCCACTTCTGCTGCTAAGATTCCCAGATAGGCGGAAAAAATCACCCCTAATGCATTGAACAAGGTGTGACATCCCACAGCAATGCCCCATGTTGCCAACCGTTTGCGGTGGTTGACACCCCAGAAAATAAGCAAGGTTGCCGACAGATGATAAATGACCGCAAATACACGCTCTATCACCGATACACCGAACATCCACGGCGAAACTGCTGTAAGCTGTAACGCCACTGCCTGTAAGGTTTCGGCAGGAATCCCCAACATTTCCGCTGTAACACCGCTGTTCAGCATCACAGCAAAAATCAGGTTGTTCACCTGTGCCATACCGGTAATCAGGAACACTTCGCAAAAGCCGTGACCCCACCCAAACGAGCAGGCATCTTTCCAACTGCGATGCTTTTTCAGCAAGGTCGCACCCACCAAACGAGCGGTTTCTTCAAATAGCCCCGCACTCAAACCGCCAACCAGTACCGCATAAAGGATGAAATGTTCCGCCACAAATTGCTGGAATGCAGCTACCTGCCCCAAAATGCTCAATAATACCAACCGTGTAAGAGGCTGCGAAACAAAAAAGCTGAGAAAACCTGCCAAAAGCGGCACAAGGGTAATTCTTTTTTTCACCGCCAAGAAAACCAATATTCCCACCGGAACAAGAAATAAAACCGCCGCAGAAAGACCAATCGCCAGTAAAGTAGACTCCGATACAACATATTCAGCCGACATACTACCGCCTCCTCGCAAAATCCTCAGATTATTTAGAACTTTATCTAAATATAGCCCCAGTATACTCCTCTTTTTTTCAAAAGTCAACCTTTCCCATAAAACATACAGCAGGCAGGTCGTGTGACCTGCCTGCTGTGATAAAAGTTTTCGTCCACCTTTTTCAAAAGGTGGGGTTTTTGTCCGCTTTTTCTCAAAAAGCGGAACTTATTTTTCCTTTTTCAGCAGTCCCATTGCGATCTGCTCCGAGGTGATGGGCAGTTTGCGGAACTGCAACCCTGTTGCATTATAAATAGCATTTGTAATTGCCGGTGCAGGGGTATTGATGACCAGTTCTCCGATACTCTTTGCACCAAACGGGCCTGTCGGCTCGTAGCTGCTTTCAAATTCTACCCGCAGCTTGCCGGCATCCAGACGGGTGGGAATCTTATACTGCATAAAGTTTCGGTTGCGCAGATTTCCCTTTGCCGAATATTGGATGTCCTCCGACAAAGTCATACCGATGCCCTGTACCAAACCACCCTCTGTCTGAACTCGGGCAAGGTTGGTATTGATGACCGTTCCGCAATCGACTGCTGCTGCATAGTCGACCAGTTCCACCTTTCCCGTTTCGGGGTCGAGGTCGATCTCGGCAATGCCTGCCATAAAGGGAGGCGGAGAAACGGGGCTGGTGTGGCTGACGCAAGCACTGATAACAGGATATGCACCGCTCAGCGAAGCGTAACCGATCTCGGGCAAGGTCACCTGCTCACCGGTAGTCAGGCTGCGCACTGCTTTTCCGTCGAACTCTACCTCGTCGGGCGACAGCTTCAGCATCGCTGCACCTTGTGCCACGATTTTTTCCCGAATCTGCTCACAAGTCTTGATGACCGCCATACCGGTCAGGTAGGTGGTGCTGGACGCATACGAACCGCAATCGTAGGGAGATTGGTCAGTGTCTACACCCTGTACCGAGATACGCTCCAAATCGCAGTCGAGGCAGTCGGCTGCCATCTGTGCCAGAATGGTGTCACAGCCTGTACCCATATCAGTAGCACCGATGAGCATGATATAGAAACCCTCGTCGGTCAGGCGAATCTCTGCGCTGCCGATGTCCACATTCGAAATCGCCGAGCCTTGCATCGCCATCGCAACGCCTACACTGCGAATATGTCCGTTTTCCAGTTGACGGGCAGGATATTTGTTATCCCAATCAATCATCGCCTTTGCCTTTTCCAAACATTTGTCCAGTGTGCAGCTTTGCAGCAATTCGCCGTAGTATGCAGGCATTACCTGTCCCTGCTTTACCATATTCTTTTCACGCAGTTTACAGGGGTCCATGTTCAGCTTGGCAGCCAGTTCGTTGACCGCTGTTTCCAGTGCAAAAATGCCCTGTGTCGCACCGTAGCCACGGTAAGCACCACCGCTCATGGTGTTGGAGTAAACAACATCCCACGCAAAACGATAGGCTCGGGGTGTGCCATACAGCGGGATCGACTTATGCCCCGACAATCCTACTGTCGTGGGGCCATGCTCGCCGTATGCACCGGCGTTGGACAAGGTGTACAGGTCGATTGCACGAATGTTGCCCTCTTTGTCGGCACCCAAACGAATATGGATCTGCATCTCGTGGCGAGGGCTGCCGTTGGTCATACTCTCGGTACGAGTGTACTCGATGGCAGCAGGACGACCTGTCTTCATGGTGACGATGGCAGGATATACCTCACTGACCGCACTCTGCTTTGCACCGAAACCGCCACCGATGCGGGGTTTGATGACCCGAATGCGGCTTTTGGGGATTTGCAGTGCATTAGATAAAATACGGCGAACGTGGAACGGCACCTGCGTAGAGCTGGTGACCTGCAACCGCCCAAACGCATCCAACTGGGTAAAGGTGCGGAACGTTTCCATCATCGCTTGGCTGTTGGACAAGGTGTGATAGGTCTGGTCAATGATAATATCGCACTCTGCCAGTTCCTTTTCCACATCTCCTTCTTCATTTACCCCACAGCAGCACAGATTGCGCTTGTTATCTGCACCAACGTCGCATAAAGCTTTGAAGTCCTCCTCGGGGTGTACCAAAATCGGATTGTCCAGTGCTTTGGTGAAGTCCAGAATGGGCTCCAGTACCTCGTACTCTACCTTTATCATCCGCAATGCGGTGTCGACCGCTTGCTCGTTCTCACCTGCAACGATCGCAACCGGGTCGCCCTCGCAGCGAATGCGACGGTCGAGGATGAGGCGGTCGTACGGGCTGGGTTCGGGATAAGTTTGTCCTGCCTGAGTAAAGCGAGCGGTGGGAACGTCCTCCCATGTCAAGATACAGGCAATGCCCGGCACCTTTTTTGCGGTGTCGGTACGAATGCTTTTAATCAGCGCACTTGCGTGTGGGCTGCGCAGCAATTTTACGGTCAGACAATGGGCGGGCAGCAGGTCGCTGGTATAGACCGGCTGACCTGTCACCAATGCCATCGCATCCCGCTTGCGCACGGGTGCGGAAACATATTTTTTCATAGCTTGCCCTCCTGTTTTGCCAGCAGATATTTGCGAATCGCACGCAGTTGCCCCTGATAACCGCTGCAACGGCAAAGATTGCCTGCCAGATAGTGCTGTATCTGCTCCTCGGTGGGGTCGGGCAGTTCTTTTACCATCGCCAGCACGTTCATAATAAATCCGGGGCTGCAATAGCCACACTGCTCGGCACCTTCGTCTGACAAAAATGCGCCGAACTCGGCTGCATCTGCCTGCAAGCCCTCCAAAGTAGTCACTTCATGCCCGTTTGCACGTACGGCAAGTACCGAACAGGAAAGCACCGGTTTGCCGTCCAACCACAAGGTACACAAGCCGCAGTTACTGGTATCACAGCCACATTTTACACTTGCACAGCCCTGCTCTCGCACAAAGTCCAAAAGGCGCATATCCGGCGAAACGTCCGCTTTACAAACACGCCCGTTCAATTTCAATTCAATCTGCATTTGCGGTTCCCTCCTTCAGCTGTGCAATGGCTCGCTTGAGAAGCACTTTTGCCAGATGGCGGCGATACTCCGCACTGCCTCGCATATTGCTGCAAAATGCCATCTGCTGCAAACCGTTCTCCAACTGCTGCTCGATCTCCTCGGCACTGCTTTGTGCGGTGAGGGTGGTATTTACCAATGCTGCCTTTTGGGGTCGTGCGCCTGCCACCAAACGTAAACTGCCGTCGGCAAGCTCCGATGCCACAGCAACTAAAACCGGAAAATCGGTGGCGGTGTTGCGATGGCTTTGTACCGCTGCTTTTTTTGCTGTAAACGGCACCAGAATGCGCACCAAGATCTGATTATCGTAAGGCATCTGCAAAAAGTCGTCCAGTTCGACCACGCCGGTCGGGTACAGCTCGACCTTTGCTTTCAGCGCAAGCAGCACCGCAATTACGTCGGAAAATCCAAATCGTCCCCACACACTGCCCCCGATCGTGGCGCAGTTGCGGAACTGTACCCCAACGATGGGTCTTACTGCATCCGCAAAGGCATTTTGGAATGTTTCATTCAGCACAGCGTCGGTTTCCAACTGGCGCAGCGTGACCATTGCACCAATGGAAAAACCCTCGTCGGTGCGGGTGATGGTGTCCAGCCCCAACGCCGAAAGGTCAATCAAAGTTTGTATCTGTCGATTGCTCATTTTCAGCCAGCACATACCACCTACCACCGTGGCTGTGCGCTTTTGATTTGCTGCATAGGCTTCCTCTAAGCTCTGTGCCAGCAAGTATTGTTTTGCACGGAACAAAACAACGCCTCCTTTTCAAAAAAATAGCTCTATTTCCTTTCGCAAGCACGAAAAAAATCCACTTTCCACTGTTATTCTACTCTATTTTCCGCAGGCTGTAAAGCCAATATCTTTTATCCCAGACCGCAAAAAAAGGGCTTTCCGAAGAAAGCCCTGAAAACGCCTGCATCAATCTTTGTCTTTAGGAAGAACCAGATTTGCAACAGTAGCAATAACGAAGGTCATGATGATGCCGTTCTGTGCGAAGATCTGACCGACCCATTCGGGGCATTGAGCCAATGCCGAGGGTACCATGCCCAGACCAACGCCCAGACCCAGTGCCAACGAGATGATCATACCGTTGCGACCGTCGATGCGCTCACGCTGCAAGCTCTGCATACCGCTTACCAGAATCATAGCAAACATGATGACCGCAGCACCGCCCAAAACCGACTGGGGCATGACCGAGAAGATCGCCGACAGTTTGGGGCAGAATCCGCACAAAATCAGGAAAACCGCACCGGTCATAATGCAAAAACGGTTGACTACTTTTGTGGTGGCGACCAGACCTACGTTCTGGCTGAAAGAGGTGTTGGGCAGAACACCGAACAAAGCTGCAACAAAGCTGCCGATACCGTCTGCCAATACACCGCCGGTGAGTTCGTCGTTGGTAGCTTCACGGCTCAAACCGCCGTTTGCGATGCCCGAAATATCACCAACAGTTTCTACGGTAGTAGCCACGAACATGATGCCCATTGCGATGGTGGCGTTCAGATTAAAGGTGGGAGCCACCGGCATAAAGGCGGGCAAGCTGAACCATGCAGCCTCGGCGACCTGCGTAAAATCGACCATATCCAGAGCGATGGCAACGATATAGCCAATTGCAATACCGATCAGCACCGACGCAACGCTTACAAAGCCTTTGCCAAACTGCTTGCATACAACGATGACCAGCACAACGATGGTGCCTACCAGCAAATGATACCATGCGCCGAAATCAGCTGCACCGGAACCGCCTGCAAAGTAGTTGATACCGACAGGCAGCAACGACAGACCGATGGACATGATGACCAAACTGGTCACGACCGGCGGGAACAGCTTTTTCAGAGGTTTGATGAAAAAGCCCAGCACAATCTCCAAGATCGCACCAAGGAAAGAGGCACCGATGATGGCACCGTAGCCATAAGACGCACCTACTGCCTTTGCCGTACCCAAAAAGCCGGAACTGGTACCCATAACAACCGGCAGACCGCTGCCGAATTTCCAGATGGGGTAAAGTTGCAGCAAAGTTACCAAGCCTGCAATAAACATTGCGTTTTGAATCAGCATGGATTTCAGACCGTTGTCCATTTGCAGCAGACCGCAAACGATGATAAGGGGCGAAACATTGCCCAAAAACATTGCCAGTACGTGTTGAATCCCCAGCGGGATCGCTTTTTGGAGAGGCACTCTGCCTTCCAATTGGTAGATGGTGTCTTGCTTCATAGCGTGATCCTATCCTCTTTCGCTAAAAAATTCCCAAAGACGCCAGCCCGACCGAGTGCGCACAAAAAACAACTGTGGTCTGAAAAGCAGACCACAGAAACCGATCTGTGATGCGTAGTCGCCCAAAGAAGCATTCTGCAAAGGTTGAGCGGTAGAAACTTTCGACCCATTCCCGTCGAAATTATACGCCTTTGTGGTGCCTTTATCATACCACAGCTTTACACACAAATTCCAGCAAAATACGACAAAAATTTTACAAACCATAAAATTCCAGAAAGTCGTACAAAAAAAACACACACCCGAAACAAAAAAACAGCATTTCACCCTTATCCACTTTTTTCTCCACTCTTGTATTCGCACCAAAAGCATGATACAATAGCTGAAAACCATTATAATTCTCCCGAATACGGCAATATTCGAGGTATTTTAGAAAGGATCAGAAACGAATGGAATTGCTCAAGCAGCGCATTTTGAAAGACGGAAAAATCAAAGAAGGAAACATTTTGAAGGTGGACAGCTTTCTCAACCACCAAATGGACATCGAACTGATGCAGGAGATCGGCAAAGAGTTTCGCCGTCTGTTTCCCGATAAACGTATCAACAAGATCCTGACCATCGAGGCAAGCGGCATCGGCATCGCTGCCATTGCAGCGCAGTATTTCGACAAAGCCAAGGTCGTATTCGCTAAAAAAACACAGTCCAAAAATCTCGACGGCGAACTCTACACCGCACCGGTGGTATCGTTCACCCGTGGTGCGCACTTCGATGTGCAGGTATCCACCAAATTTTTGGGCAAAGACGATTGTGTTCTGGTCATCGACGATTTTCTGGCACGAGGACAGGCATTGAAAGGTCTGATGAAGATTGTCGAGCAATCGGGTGCTGAGCTGGCAGGCTGTGGCATCGTCATTGAAAAAGGGTTCCAAGAGGGCGGAAAAGAACTGCGCCAAGCAGGCGTAAACCTGCATTCCCTCGCCATCATCGACTCCATCGAAAACGGCGAGATCACTTTCCGCACCGACGACTAAAAACAAAACGCTGCTTTTTGCGGCACACCGATGCTCGGTGTGCCGTTTTCTGATAGATGCACTTAGAGGGATTTTTTAAAATGCCCTTACCGCACAGAAAGGATTTTTCTATGGAACTTTGGGATCTGTACGACCAAAACCGAATCCCCCTTGGCAAAACGCTGCACCGTGGGCAGCCGGTGCCGGAAGGCTGCTTTTTCACCGCTGTTTCTATCTGGGTAGTGAACGACCACGGCGAAATTTTACTCACCCTACGTGCGCCCGAAAAGAAAAGTTGGGCGGGCTACTGGGAAAACAGCGGCGGTGCGGTACAAGCGGGCGAAACCCCTCTGCAAGCCGCCGTGCGGGAATTGCAGGAGGAAACCGGCATCCACGCCACACAAAACGAACTACATTTTATTGGCACCGACCGCTGGTGTGAGGGCTTTATGGACGTTTTTCTGTGCCACAAAACTGTTCCGTTGGAGAAAATCGTGCTTCAGCCCACCGAAACAGCAGATGCAAAATGGGTCAGCTTAGAGCAATTCCACGCAATGTGCCGGCAGGGCGTCGTCGCCCAGCCCATTGTCGACCGCTTCGAAACCTTTTCTCCGCAAATCCTCGACTTTATCACCACCTGTAAAAAAACCTGACTTCAAAGGAGGGAATCTCCATGAAAGTAATGAGTGCCATTGGTCGTGCCATCAAACGGTTTTTACTGTGGCTTTTCATGGTCGCTGTGATGGTCGTCCTTTTGGTAGGAGGCGTTACCCTGTTTTTCTACCAACAGGCAGGCAGTGACGACCTGCCCAAAACCACCGTCAGTTTTGGCGAAGTCGAACTGGCTGTAAACGGGTTCGACTTTACCATACCGATTTTGGGCGGTATCACCCACAAACAATATTCTCAACCGGAAGACTTGACCGTACAAGATCTAGGCAGCTTTTCGGCTCAGCCCACCTTTTCTTTTTCGGAATCTCTGCGCAGCGATTGCACCACCGCTTTGACCATTACCAACGAAGCCGACGAAACCGTATTTTCCGGCACACTTGAGCAATACCAAAGCTTTCAATTTGTACAAAACGGAAAATATCAAGCCACTTTGCGCATCGGCTGGCCACCTCTAAACAGCAACGCTACCGGCGAATCGTTCTATCAGTTCCGCTTTGCGCTTGACTTGGAAAGTGAAATCACCATCAACACCGACTCGGTCTATCAGGGCGACGTCATCGCCGTTTCGGTCAAAGGGCTTCCGCAAGGGGCTTCTGTCACGATAGACACTGCCCTCGGCACCGCTTATCCCGTAGCCCGCTTTGACAGCATCATGGCATATATCCCCGTCGCCTACAACCGTGAGGACGGCGATTATACCATTACCGTAACAGCCGGCGGATTCACCCAGCAATTCACCGTCAAGGTTCTGTATAACCCCTTCCAAAAAGTGACACTTGCCGCCGACACTCTCGCCGGCAGCAGTACAGCGGTGCAAGCGTATCAACAGGTCGTGTTCCCCTTATACCAGACCCACTCCGACCAAGTAATGTGGAGCGGTGTATTCCAACATCCTGTCGAGCAGCCGAACGATGCCGTCGTATTAAGCGACTACGGCAGCTTTGAGTACATCGCCGATCGCACAAGCCCCTCCCGCAATATTGGCATTACCTACAAATGTCACAGTGGCAAACAGGTCACAGCACCTGCTGCCGGTACCGTCGTATATGCCGGCACTTTGGAGTTGACCAACGGGCTTGTGGTCATCGAACACGGCGCAGGAGTCAAAAGCTATCTCTACCACCTGTCGGGTGTGAACGTGAACACCGGCGACGTGGTGCAGGCAGGAACTGTTATCGGCACCACAAGTGAACTGCTGCAATTCGATATGCGAATCGGCAATCAGGCAATCAACCCCAATCTTGCCATCAGTGGCGCAAACGGTATGTTCTGGCGTGCGCCCTGAGCATTTCTTCCATGCAACAAAACCGCCCTCGTACTTTTTGTGTACAGGGGCGGTTTTGTTTGGTTGTGTCGCTTGGGGGGTCAGACGGGCAAGGAGTGTCACACGCATCACAGAGTGCTGTTCGCACAAAAGATGCTTTGTGACACCCCTCGTCCGTCTTTTTTAAAAGTGGCTGATTAGAAATACAAATCCTTGCTGGGATATTCGGGGTCGCAGGTCAGGCGCAAGCCCAGTTTGCGCAGCGTTCCCTCGTCGCCGTTGTGCAGCATCTGGCTGGAATGCATATCCAAATCACGCAGCTTGGTCAGCTGTTCCATTGCACGGGCTGCTGTCTGGTTGGTGGCTGCTGCAATCGACAGAGCTGCCAAAACATCGTCTACCTTCAGCACCGAAGAACGGCTGCCCAGAATGTTGATCTTCAGCTTCAAAATCGGCTCCAGAATCTCGGGGCGAATCAACAATGCCTCGTGGTCGATATTCGCCATCACTTTAATGGCATTCAGCACAGCTGCACTGGATGCGCTCATCAGATCGCTTGCGTGACCGGTCACGATGGTGCCATCCTCCAGCTGGATCGCAGCCGCAGCGGCATCGTTCTTTTCACGGCACTCCCGTGCAGGCAGAACGCACTCACGGTCTTCGGGGCGCAGGTTCAGCTGCTGCATGATCAGTTCGATTTTTTCACGGGCTGCTTTGCTGCCTTTTCCCTGCTTGTAATCACAAGCCGCTTTGTAATAACGGCGGATGATCTCCTGCGATGCAGCTTCACGCACTACCTCGTCATCGCAAATGGCATATCCCGCCATGTTTACGCCCATATCGGTGGGGCTGCGATAGAAGTTTTCATCGCCGGTAATTTTGGTAAGAATGGTTTTTACGATGGGGAATGCTTCAATATCACGGTTATAGTTTACGGTGGTTTCGCCGTATGCTTCGAGGTGGAACGAGTCGATCATATTCACGTCGTTCAAATCAGCGGTCGCTGCCTCGTAAGCAAGGTTTACAGGGTGTTTCAGCGGAATATTCCAGATGGGGAAAGTTTCGAACTTCGCATACCCTGCCATTACGCCACGACGCTGCTCGTGGTAGACCTGCGAAAGGCAGGTCGCTAACTTTCCGCTGCCGGGGCCGGGTGCAGTTACCACGACCAACGGCTTGGTGGTTTCGATATACGGGTTTGCGCCGTAACCTTCGTCGCTGCAAATATAGTTTACATTTGCAGGATACCCTGCGATGGGACGATGGATATAATTCTTTACTCCACGGCTGGTCAGCTTGCGGGCAAACGCATCGGCGGCTGCCTGACCGGTGTAGCGTGTGATAACAACGCTGTTGACCGGAATGCCCATAGCGGTGATGTCGTCGATCAAACGCAGCACGTCCATATCGTAGCTGATGCCAAGATCGGCACGGACTTTGGTTTTTTCGATGTCATCTGCCGACACGCAAAAGATGATTTCGGCGTCTTGTCGCATCTCGTACAGCAAACGAATTTTTCCGTTTACATCAAAGCCCGGCAAAACACGGGCAGCGTGATAGTCGTCGAACAGCTTTCCGCCAAATTCCAGATATAACTTGCCTTGAAATTTGGAGATGCGCTCCTGAATGTGTTCTTTCTGACGGCGAATGTACTCGTTGTTATCAAACCCGATTTTCAAGCAAAAACCCCCTTATTCACGGTGAACGCCGGCGTGGAAATGCCCATGCCGGCGATGCGTATTTCTTCTTCAAAACATTAACAGATATAAGGGTATCACATTTTATATGCCGTTTGCAAGGCTTTTTTGGGAATCGTCAGGAAGAAAACCTGCGCAAAATCCGACGTGTTTTTAGCATTTTTGCCTACTCACTGGCAGCTTTCGCATTGTTCCATGCGTCCAAAACCTCCTGTGCCGGAACGTTGGCGATAGAAAAGAACTCCATCTCACCCAGTTTTTCAGCCAATTCCATATCTCTAAATCCCGACGGCAGGTTCAGATGGTTCAAATGATCCAGTTCGGTCAAAAATTGCCAATCATCCACCTGTACCGCATCCATCAAGTTCAGCTCGGTAAGCTTTTTGGCAGTGGCAATGTTTTTTGCATCCTGCACAGTTCCACCGTAAATATCTAATATTCGCAGCTGTTTCATCTTGCTCAGGTCGGGCAGGGAAATGCTTTGGTCGACCTGCAAGGTAATTTCCAGCCACTCCACCTGTGGAAGTGCCGTGACCTGTGCGATGGTATCGGCGTCCGGCACAATCAAAATCACTCGTTTCAGCGCAGGCAGATCCTCCAGCCCCGAAAGGTCGGTGTAGGTTGGCTCCAGCCTTTTGTCATCCCAATAGACCTCTACTTCTGTAAGCCAACCGCTTCGGTCGATGAGGCGGATATTGGGGGTCGGCTCTCGATTCCTGTCGGCAGACAAAATCTCGCCCGGGCCGTCGTTTTTGGTCGCTTCGTTTTTCCGCAAAGATACCTGCCCGTCGACCACCATTGCCGTGTCCAGTTCGGCAAGCATATCGGGCGTGATGTCGCCCTGTTCATTGTCCAGTGCGGTGCGCACCGCTTGTTCTACTGCCGGCGATTCGAAGTCGATCGGGGAATTTTCCGATGCCGCACAGCTTGCCAACAACATCACTGCAATCAAAATCGAAGTAAATAATACTTTGTATTTCACAAAACCCACCACCTTTTCCTCTGATAGAGTTACACAGCTTATCTTTGTGTTATTATATTACCATTTTTTCGTGTGTTGGTAATGGCTTTTCTATGACTTTCTGCATTTTCAGAATAGTGCATAAAAAGGCGGTGCAAACCTTGGTCGCACCGCCTTAAAATTGAAATTTTTTTATTTTTCCTCGAACCACTTGGGCTGGTCGGTCTCGCCGTACACCAAATAGCCATCGAAGCCCTGTTCCTCCAAACGGTTCAGGAACTTGCCCAGCTTTTTGGGGCGGGTGTACAATCCAGCCGAGTCACCGTTTTGGCGCAAGGTTTCCGCCAACTGCATTGCCTGTACTGCTTCGGTTTCCTCGCACAAGATTGCAACTCGACGCTGACGTGTGGGAATTTGATAGCCTTGCTCCTGCAAGATGGCAAAAATGCGCTCGAAGCCGATGGAGAAACCAACCGCCGGAACATTCTCGCCGGTAAACTTGCCTACCAGACCATCGTAACGTCCGCCACCGCCGATGCTGCCACGGAACTTGTTGCTTTGAATCTCGAATACAGTGCCGGTGTAATAGCCCTGACCACGAACCAGCAGCAGGTCGAACTCTGCGTCGTAACTGCCATTTGCCAGACGGCGCACGTCCTCGATGAGCTGACGGGTACGGGTCAATTCTTCCGTGTCACCACACAAAGCCTGTACGCTCTCCAAGCTGCGCTCGCCACCGAGCAATGTCATCAGCTTTGCCACCACGTCGGCAGCGATCTCTTTGCTTTCCAGTTCGCCCTGTACGCCCTCGGCACCGATCTTGTCCCATTTGTCCAGACTGATGCAAACGGTGTCCATCTGCTCGGGTGCAACGCCGCAGGCTGCCAGACAGCCTTTCAAGATGCGGCGATCGTTGATTTTGATGGTGAAGCTGCCGATGTCCAAGCGATTCAATGCAGTTGCGGTGGTGTGGATGAGTTCCAGCTCGCACAAGGGGGATTCGCTGCCCAAAATGTCGATGTCGCACTGGATGAACTCACGCATACGACCCTTTTGGGGACGTTCGGCACGGTAAGATTTGTCGATCTGGATGCACTTGAACGGATTGTTCAGCTTTGCACGGTTGGCAGCGTAAAAACGGCTGAGGGGCAAGGTAAGGTCATAGCGCAGCCCCAAGTCTGCCAGTTCGTTTTCCTGTCCACCGGCAGCAATGGCTTCTGCCAGTTTTTCGCCACGCTTCATGATCTTGAACATCAGATTAAGATTGTCGCCGCCATCGCTTTTTTCCAGATTTTCCAGATGCTCGATGGCAGGGGTAAGGATGCGTTCGAACCCTGCCGAGCGGTAAGTTTCCAGAATAACGCCCTGCATATAGTCACGCAGCAGCGTTTGGCTGGGCAAATAGTCGGCGGTGCCTTTTACGGGTGTTGCTTTCATTGTATTTTATCCTCCAAACTGAACCTAAACTTGTTTTATCTTTCGCTGCCCACAAAGAACAGTGCCACTGTACCGGGGCCCGAATGTGCGCCAATGACCGGTCCAATAAAGTTGATGAAGATGTTTTTTGCCCCCAATTTTTCACGCAGACAATCGGCAACATAGTTTGCATCTGCTTCACAGTCACCGTGGCTGATAAAAATGGCGTTGGTTTCGGGGTCGATGGCGGTTTGCTGCATTCGGGCGACCAGTGCATCCAGGCTTGCTTTTCTTCCACGTACTTTTTGCATGGGAATCAAATGCCCCTCGCTGTCCACGTGCAGCACCGGTTTGATGCCCAGCATACTGCCTACGATGGCAGCGGTAGAACTGACTCGACCGCCACGCTTGAGGAACATCAGGTCATCGACCGTGAACCATTGGCAAATCTTCTGCTTATTCTGCTCGACCCAATCGGCGACCTCGTCCAGCGGTTTTCCCTGCTGGCACAATTTTGCAGCCATATATACCACAAGTCCTTCGCCCATGCTGGCAGACAGCGTATCGACGACCCGCACAGTGCGCTGCGGGAAACGCTCGCTAAGTTCGGCAGCTGCGATACACGCCGATTGATAGGTTCCGGACAGCCCCGAAGAAAACGCCAAGTACAGGATGTCCTTGCCTTGCTCCAAAACCGGGGTAAAATACTCCTCGAAAGTGACCGAGTTGATTTGACTGGTAGTGCACAACGAGCCTGTCCGCAGTTTGTCGTAAAAAACAGCGGGGTCTAACTCGTGGTTGTCGGGATAATTATGAAAAGCCGTTCCGTCCAGATTGAACAGCAGCGGAATGATCTCGATCTTCAATTCCTCTACCATCTGCTGGGACAGGTCGGCAGTTGCGTCTGAGAACAAAACGTATTCACACATTGCAAAACACTCCTTTTTGTTTTACAAAATCAAACATCATACGACATAGCCGTACATGGGATTTTTTCAAAAATACCGTATCGCTTGAAGTATACCATATTTTCGCAAAAATTTCCACGAAAACAAAAAACTTCCGACGAAAGTTTTCATCGGAAGTTCAGCTTGTAGAAAAAGCCTATTATGTAGCTTTTCACCTCATCCGGCTGCTTATGCAGCCACCTTCCCCTCGAGGGGAAGGCTTTTTCTTTGGCGAAGCAGCGGTTGTTTTTTGGCTTCCCCCTGGGGGGAAGCTGTCACGCTCGGCGTGACTGATGAGGGGATTTTCTGCAAGGTCACTGCTGCGGTTCGTTTTTTTGGTGCAGCAGCTGCATAAATTCGTCGCCTGTGATGGTTTCACGCTCCAACAGGAACGTAGCAAGAATATGCAATTTATCCTCGTTTTCTTTGAGGATATTGTATGCCTTTTCGTGGGCTTGTTTGATGATGGAAAGCACTTCGGCATCAATACGGGCTGCGGTATCGGCACTGCAAGTAAGCGATGCGTCCCCACCCAAATATTGGTTGGTCACCGTTTCGAGTGCCATCATGTCGAACTCGCTGCTCATGCCAAGCCGTGTGACCATGCTGCGAGCAAGACGGGTAGCTTGTTCGATGTCATTGGATGCGCCCGAAGTAAAGGTGCCGAACACCAGTTCTTCGGCAGCACGTCCACCCGTATAAGTGGCAATTTTATTCAGTGCTTCCTCTTTGCTCAGCAGATTGGTATCGGTTTCCGGCACCTGCATGGTATAACCCAGCGCACCCGATGTGCGGGGGATGATGGTGATTTTTGTAACAGGAGCCGAGTCAGTCTGCATGGCAGCGACCAGTGCATGACCGATCTCGTGATATGCCACGATGCGTTTTTCTTTGGGGCTGATGACCTTACCTTTGCGCTGATAGCCTGCAATGATGACCTCTACCGCCTCCTCCAAATCGGTCTGGTTGACGATACGGCGATTGCATTTTACCGCCCGAAGGGCTGCTTCGTTGACGATGTTGGCAAGCTCTGCACCCGAAGTACCACTGGTAGCACGGGCAATAGCGGTCAAGTCCACATTTTCATCCAGCATGATCTTTTTGGAGTGTACCTTCAAAATCGCCTCACGCCCTTGCAGGTCGGGCAGTTCGACCGGAATCCGGCGGTCAAAGCGACCGGGACGCAGCAAAGCTTTGTCCAGTGTTTCGGGGCGGTTGGTCGCTGCGAGGATGATAACGCCTTTGCTGCCATCGAAGCCGTCCATTTCGGTGAGCAACTGGTTGAGGCTCTGTTCCCGTTCATCGTTTCCGCCACCCATACCGCCAACACCGTCACGGCTTTTGCCGATGGTGTCGATCTCGTCGATAAACACGATACACGGTGCTTTTTCGCTTGCCTGTTTGAACAGGTCACGCACACGGGCAGCCCCCATGCCCACGAACATCTCGACAAATTCGGAACCGGCGATAGAGAAAAACGGCACACCTGCCTCGCCTGCGACAGCCTTTGCCAGCAATGTTTTACCGGTACCCGGAGGGCCTACCAACAGCGCACCTTTGGGCATGGTAGCACCTACACTGCGGTATTTGTCGGGGCTGTGCAGAAAATCGACGATCTCCGCCAGTGCTTCTTTCGCCTCGTCCTGCCCCGCAACGTCGGCAAAGGTCTTGCCGGTCTGCGCTTGCACATATACTTTTGCGTTGGATTTTCCAAAGCTGAGCGCATTCCCGCCCATTTTTTTCTGCATCATGCGCATCAGCAGGAAGCCAAATCCAAACAGCATCAGTGACGGCAACAGCCAACTGAACAGGAAAGAGGTGAGCGGATTGTTTTCTGTGGGCAGTTCTCTACCAAATATGATCGGCTCGCCGCTTTTCGTTTGATACTGCTGAAGCAGACTCGACAGATCGGTTTCGGTGAGAACGCCTGCCGAATAATAGCCGACTTTTCCGTTTTCGTCCTTGGTCAAAAACGAAATCTCGTTTCCGTCTACATTTTGCTGGACCTCAACAACCTCTCCGTCCTTTACCATGCGCAAAAATTCGCTGTACGGCACCTCTTGTGCCGCACTCAAGCGTGGTAAAAGGGCGTTGAACATCATCAGAAAAAGCAACCCGAACGCAAGAAAAATCACAAATGATTTTTGGGGACCTTTTGTTTGATGCATAAGCAATGCTCCTTTAAGGAATTTTAATCTTTTTTCTATTATAGCTTTATGCTATGAAAAAAGGCAGACGGAATTCGTGAACAAAATGTAAATTGTAGCCCCGTTTCTCATGGCAAATACTGCCACAAAAAACGGGGCTGAAAAGCTTATTTTTATTTTTGTTCCGCAAGCAATTCCAAGGTAAGCAGCAAAACGTCCAGTGGCTTTTCGCCGCTTCGCACAGCGACCGAAAGATACGGCTTACTGCTTGCCGAAAACAGCACCCGTCCGCTGAGCTTTTTGACCAGATCGCCCAATACCGACGCCGTGAGGGTGTCGGAATACAACATCAGTTTATCCCGCTGCTGGTTGATCTCGTAAATGCCCAGCTTTGCAGCGGTGACACGGGCAAGCGAGATGTCGACCAGACCTTCCACCGATTTTGGCGGATCGCCATAGCGGTCGATCAGTTCATCCAGTACATCGCTGGCATCCTCTTTATTTGCAATGGCTGCGATGCGCTTATACGCCTCGATTCTGCCCGAAATATCGGGGATATAGCGTTCGGGGATATAGGCATCGACCGTGATGTCGAGCAAACACTCGCTCTTGTCGTGGGCAGGGGCTTCGCCTTTTTCTTCGGCGATCGCCTGATTGAGCAATTTGATATACAAATCGTAGCCGACCGCTTCCATGTGTCCGTGCTGGCTTTTCCCCAGCAGACTGCCTGCCCCTCGAATTTGCAGATCTCGCATAGCGATGCGGAAGCCCGAACCCAAACTGGTGAACTCACGCAATGCCGCCAGACGTTTGGAGGCTATATCGGTCAGCACCTTGTCCCGCTGGAAAGTAAAGTAGGCATACGCCTTGCGTCCGCTTCGCCCGACACGTCCCCGAATTTGGTACAACTGTGCCAGACCCATATGGTCGGCATCTTCAATAATCAAGGTGTTGCAGTTGCGCACGTCGACACCCGTTTCGATCAAGGTGGTGCAGACCAAAACGTCGATTTCGTGGTTGAGCAGCTGTTCCCACACTTCGCCCAGCTGCTCCTGCGTCATTTTGCCGTGTGCAATGCCCACACGCACATCATCGACCATATCCCGAATACGGGCAGCAGTCAGCTCTAAAGTGTCAATGCGGTTATGCAGATAGTAGACCTGTCCTCCACGGGCAAGTTCCTTTTTGATGGCATCTCCCACAATACGCCTATCGTATTCCAGTACATAAGTTTCGACCGGCTGACGCTCGATGGGCGGTTCTTCGATGACGCTCATGTCACGAATACCGCTCATCGCCATATTCAAGGTGCGGGGAATGGGGGTCGCCGACAGGGTGAGCATATCCACACCCAGAAAATTCTCTTTCAGCTGTTCCTTGTGCTTTACCCCAAACCGCTGTTCCTCGTCGACGATGGCAAGCCCCAAATCGTGGAAATGCACATCTTTTTGCAGCAGTCGGTGAGTACCGACAACGATGTCGACCGTACCCGCTTTCAGCCCTTTCAGCGTTTCTTTCTGCTGTTTGGGCGTGCGGAAACGGGAAAGCAGCCCCACCTTGAGCGGAAATGCTTCCATACGGGACAAAATGGTGTTGTAATGCTGCCATGCCAACAAGGTGGTCGGTGCAAGGATAGCGCACTGCTTACCGCCCATGACGCATTTAAAGGCAGCCCGCAGTGCTACTTCGGTCTTGCCCACTCCTACATCGCCGCAAAGCAGACGGTCCATGGGGTGGGGCTGTTCCATATCGTGTTTGATCTCGGCGGTGGTCGAAAGCTGATCGGGCGTTTCGTCGTACTCAAACCGTGCTTCAAAATCACGCTGCCACTCGCTGTCCTCGGGGAACGCATAACCGGGGGCTTGCATTCGCTTGGCATACAGGGCGATGAGTTCTTTTGCCATCTCCTGCGCCGCTTTTTTTACTTTGCTCTTGGTCTTGACCCACTCGCCACCGCCCAACTTGGACAGCTTGACCTTTTCCCCATCACCGGGGGCTGTATAGCGGGCTAGCAAATCCAACTGGGTGACAGGCACATACAGTGTATCGCCTTTTTGATAGTTTATCTGCAAATAGTCTTTCACGACGCCCTGTAAGTCCAACCTCTGAATGCCGATATACACGCCGATGCCGTGATCCTGATGTACCACGTAATCGCCGGGTTTGATGTCGGACAGGGAAGAAAGCCCTTTGCTTTTTTTGCGGGTCGATTTTTTGCCGGTGAACGCCGCTGCACGTCGGCTGCTGATGAGCGCATAGCGAGCAAACGGCAGGTCGGCACCTGCCGACAGCATCCCCTCGATGACCTGTACCACTCCTGCGGCTGGCGGTGCATCGGGGGAAGTCGTAGCAGAAAAGCCCTCTCGCTGCAAATCACGACAGATCGCCTCGGCAGCACGGGCGGTACCTGCCAGCACGGTCACTGCATATCCGCCGGCGGTAAGGGGACGCAGATCTTCGGCAAGAGTCGCCACCTCACCTGCCCATGCAGGCAGCGGATGTGCCGCCGCATTGATCATATCTTTTAAGAAAATATCCGGCAGACTGCGGGCAAAATTTTCGCTCACGATACTGCTGCACTGGGCAATTTGTTGGGATAGCCAGACTTCATCCAGATAATATCCCTCCAGCCCACCGCAGAGGATACCCTCATGCAACAGCGTTTTTGTTTCCTCACCACGTCGAAAAGCGGCTGCGTGAGCTGCTTCACGAATCGCACTGAGTTCCTCCAAAATCAGCACCGCATCGGGCAGATAGTCCAAAATGCTCGCCTGTTTCTTGTAGCGCAGCATCATATATTTATCCATCGACACCGGCAGTGCATCGCCGTCTAGCAATGCCAAATCCTGCTCCATCGCCTGCTCCATGCGGTGGGCTGCCTGCCCGCTTTGGTGGGACAGCGCATCCCGCAAAATCGCCGCTGCCTGTGACGGTTCGCCAAACAGCACCTCACGGGCTGGCGAAAGGTAGATTTTATCCAGTGCTTCTTCCCGTCGCTGGCTGACCAGATCGAACGAATGGATGCTGTCGATCTCATCGCCCCAAAACTCGATACGGGCAGGCAGTGGCATATCCGGTGCGTACAAGTCCAAAATGCCACCTCTCACGCTGAACTGCCCTGCACCGTCTACCTGTGGGCGACGCTGATACCCTGCCTGAAACAGCATTTCGAGCAAATCCGTTTGGGAAATTTGCTGCCCTGCTTTCAGCACGGTGGTGCTTTTTTTGAATTCTTCGCAGGGCGTAGTGCAAAGCAACAAACTTTCTGCGCTCAGGCAAACTGCTTGCAGCCGTCCTCCTACCAAATCGCCCAACACTTTTAAACGGCGGTATTCCATCTCCCTCCCTGTTCCCTCGATGGGGCGCAAAATCAGGTCACGGCAAGGAAACACTGCTGCCCGTACCCCCAAAGTGGACAGGTCTTCTGCCATGCGGGTCGCCTGTCCCTCGTCGGAAGTGACCACCACCAACGGTCGGTTTTGCCCCGTCGCCAAGGTGGCATACATCAACGCTCTTGCTGCAACCGGCAGACCAAATAAAGCGGTCGCCCCTTTTGTAGCACAGCCGCTGCACAAGCGTTGGTATTCGTTTGTTTTTTCAATCAACTGCCCAAACAAAACGGTTCCCCCTTTTTTGTCTGTTTATCCGTTAAAACGACTCATTGCCTTATCCAGCTCCCCGTCCATCAGCAGACAGGCAGCTTTTGCGATGTCCTCGAACCTGCCCTGCACCGCTTTGTTCTCGTCGGGGGTAAAATGCCCCAGTACCCAGTTGGCAAGGTCGGCATCGGGGCTGGGCTTTTCTCCCACACCGATGCGGATGCGGGGAAATTCCTGACTGCCCAACTGTGCAATGATGCTTTTCAGCCCGTTGTGTCCGCCGGCACTGCCCTGTTTGCGGATGCGCAGTTTGCCGGGTGCCTGTGTGATGTCGTCGCACAAGACGATGACCCTCTGAGGTGGGATTTTAAAGAAGTCGGCTGCTGCACGGACGGCATCACCCGACAGATTCATATAGGTAAGCGGTTTGAGCAGTACCACTTTATGTCCGCCGACACTGCCTGTGCCGTACAGCCCTTTGAATTTTGCTTTGACCACCGAAATGCCCCATGCATCTGCCATTGCATCCAGTGCGGCAAAGCCTGCGTTATGGCGGGTGCCGTCGTAGCGGGGTTCGGGATTGCCCAGCCCACAAATCAGCCATTCGCTGTCTTGATCGCCAAAGAAAAGTGCCATTGTTCGTTACTCCTTGTTTTTTTGCATTATATCTGCTTTGCGCTGCATAGATAAACTGCGTTTTGACGCTAATTTCCTAGTATATAGTTTACTGCAATTTTTTTGCTTTTCAAGGGGAAAAAGCAAAAAAACTTATAAAATATAAATTCTTTTTTCGAATTCTTGAAAAATTTTATTCAAATTGCTGGAACTTTTGAGCATAGTCTGCTATAATATGAAACTATAAAGAAACAAACCTGCACACCCAGAGAAGTGCTGCATCCAATAAGGCAAAGGGTTCCTGTTGGTCGGTGTTCCGCTGACGGCTGTGGGCTTGCGGAAAAAATCCTTTTTGGGAGGTTCGATGTCATGAATGAGAAGAAAAAGTACCTGTATTTGTTCAGCGAAGGTAACCGTGAGATGAGAAACATCCTGGGCGGCAAAGGTGCAAATCTCGCAGAGATGACAAACATCGGTATGCCTGTACCCCAAGGGTTTACCGTTTCCACCGAAGCTTGTACTCAATATTACCACGACGGACGTAAAATCAACGACGAAATTTTGGCAGACATTTACGAATATATCGGCAAAATGGAAAGTATCACCGGCAAAACATTCGGTGACCCCGAAAATCCGTTGCTGGTTTCGGTTCGTTCGGGCGCACGTGCCTCGATGCCCGGCATGATGGACACCATTTTGAATCTGGGCTTGAACGAAGAAGTCGTCGAAGGGCTTGCCAAACGCACCGGCAACCCCCGTTTTGCCTACGACTCCTACCGTCGCTTTATCCAAATGTTCAGCGACGTTGTGATGGAGATGGAAAAGAGCGACTTTGAGCATCTTCTGGACGAGATGAAAGCTGCCAAAGGCGTGAAGCTGGACACCGAACTGGATGCCGACGACATGAAAAAGCTGGTCGCACAGTTCAAAGCTTTGTATAAAGAAAAAATGGGCAACGACTTCCCTGCCGACCCCAAACAGCAGCTGATTGAAGCCATCAAAGCGGTGTTCCGCAGCTGGGATAACCCCCGTGCGAACGTCTACCGCCGTATGCACGAGATCCCCTACGATTGGGGTACTGCCGTCAACGTACAGGCGATGGTATTCGGCAACGGCGGCGAGAACTCCGGCACCGGTGTTGCGTTCACCCGTAACCCTGCCACCGGCGAAAAGGCTCTGTTCGGCGAATATCTTATCAACGCACAGGGCGAAGACGTGGTTGCCGGCATCCGCACCCCCTCTCCCATCAGCCATCTGAAAGACCAGATGCCCGACGTTTACCGCCAGTTTGCAGAAATCGCCGACCGTCTGGAAAAGCACTATAAAGATATGCATGATATGGAATTTACCATCGAAGACGGCAAATTGTATATGCTGCAAACCCGCAACGGCAAGCGCACCGCTGCTGCCGCTTTGAAAATCGCAGTAGACCTTGTAGACGAAGGCATGATCGACCGCACCGAAGCAGTGCTGCGTGTCGACCCCAAACAGTTGGACAGCCTGCTGCACCCGCAGTTCGACCCCGAAGCACTGAAAGCCGCTACCCCCATCGGTAAAGGTTTGGCTGCTTCTCCGGGTGCTGCCTGCGGTCAGGTCGTCTTTAATGCAAAAGACGCACAAAACGCCGTAGAGAGCGGACGCATGAAAAAGGTGGTTCTGGTTCGTCTGGAAACCAGCCCCGAAGACATTGAGGGAATGCAGGTCGCCGAGGGCGTTTTGACCGTTCGTGGCGGTATGACCAGCCATGCGGCCGTGGTCGCCCGTGGTATGGGTACCTGCTGTGTATCGGGCTGTGGCGAGATCGTGGTCGACTACGCAAACCGTCAGTTTACACTGGGCGGAAACACCTACCGTGAGGGCGACTGGATTTCCATCGACGGCTCGACCGGCAACGTATACGGCGAAGCTATCCCCACCACCGAAGCTACCATTTCGGGACATTTTGAGCGGTTTATGCGTTGGGCAGACGAAGCCCGTGAGATGCAGGTATTCGCCAACGCCGACAATCCTGTTGACGCACAACAGGCAGTTGACTTTGGTGCAGAGGGCATCGGTTTGTGCCGTACCGAGCATATGTTCTTTGAGGCAGACCGCATTCGTGCTGTGCGTGAGATGATCGTTGCCCGTGACAAAGAGGGTCGTGAAAAAGCTCTTGCAAAGATTTTGCCCTATCAGCAAAGCGACTTCGAGGCAATGTACAAAGTAATGGGCGAACGTCCCATGACCATCCGCTATCTCGACCCGCCGCTGCACGAATTCCTTCCCACCAAAGACAGCGAGGTTGCCGAACTGGCACATCAGCTGGAAGTGAATGCAGTTGAGCTGAAGAACGTTATCCGCAGCCTGAAAGAGATCAACCCGATGATGGGCCATCGTGGTTGCCGTTTGGCGGTTTCTTATCCCGAAATTGCCGAGATGCAGACCAAAGCCGTCATTACTGCCGCTTTGAACGTATCGAAAGAAACCGGCTTGCACATCGAGCCTCACATCATGATCCCTCTGGTCGGTGATGTACACGAACTGAAATTCGTAAAAGACGTCGTTGTAAAAACCGCTGATGCCCTTATCGCTCAGGCAGGCGTAGAGATGAAGTATCAGGTCGGCACTATGATCGAGATCCCCCGCGCTGCACTGACCGCCGACGAGATCGCCACCGAAGCCGATTTCTTCAGCTTCGGCACCAACGACCTGACCCAGCTGACCTTTGGCTTCAGCCGTGACGACGTTGGCAAGTTCCTTGGCTACTACTACGAAAACAAAATTTATGAAAGCGACCCGTTCGCACATCTCGACCGCACCGGCGTTGGCAAACTGGTACAGATGAGTGCTACCTTGGGCAGACAGACTCGTCCCGACATCGGGCTGGGTGTTTGCGGCGAGCATGGCGGCGATCCTTCGAGCGTAGAGTTCTTCCAAAAAGTTGGATTGGACTACGTTTCCTGCTCGCCTTACCGTGTTCCCATCGCCCGTTTGGCAGCAGCGCAGGCGGCTATCCGAAACCCCCGCAAATGAGGATTTTGGCATTCACCACCGGATTGCGTTGACTCTGTGTAAATTCTATTCCTGAACACAAATCCCCCCTGCACATTCCGATTTCGGCTTGTGCAGGGGGGATTTCGTATTGGTGCAGCAAAATAAAAACGCAAGCAATTCCGAACGGAGTGCTTGCGTTTTTTGATAGCTAATTACAGGTCTTCTACATCCTGTTCGTCTTGCAGTTCTCGTTTGTCCAGCACAAACTTGCTCAAAAGTTCTTGCAGGATCTTCGCCTCGTTCGCCATTCTCTCACTTACAGCGGCATTCTCCTCGGCAGTTGCGGTATTGTTTTGAATCATATTGGAGAATCCGGAAACTGTCTGTGTAATATTGTCGATATTCGCACTCTGCTGTTGCGAGATCTCGACGATGATTTGGGTTTCTTGTGATACTTGGTTGGACAGTTCCACCGCATTCAGCAAGGCTTGCTCTGTAAGCTGTGCCACTTCTGCGCCTCGTTCTACTGTGTCGATCGAGGTTTGGATCAATGCTGTGGTATCTTGTGCAGCCATTGCGGACTTGTTTGCCAACGCACGAACTTCATCCGCAACCACGGCAAAGCCTTTGCCGGCTGCACCTGCTCTGGCTGCTTCTACGGCAGCATTCAAAGCCAAGATGTTGGTTTGGAAAGAAATGTCTTCGATGGTTTTGATAATGTTTCCGATCTGGTTGGAAGCACTCTTGATCTTTTCCATCTCCTGCATCATTTGTTTCATGCGGGCTTTGCTTTCTTCCAGTTTTTTGGATACTTCGGTCGTGACACTCTCCGTAGTAACGGTACGATCTGTATTTTCCTCCACAGCATTTTTTACCTGCTGCATATCTTTTACAATGCTTTCTACCTGAATCGCCTGTGTCATTGAGTTTTCAGACAGATACTGGGCACTGGTGGACACCTGTGCTGCCTCGCTGGATACTTGATAACCTGCACGTTCGATATTGCCCATAACATAATTCATCTGTTTAATAATGTTATGTACCGCTTGCTCGATTTCCACAAATTCGCCCCGATAGTCCAGGGTCGTTTTTACGGTAAGATTTCCCTTTGACAATTCTTGCAAAATATATGCCAACTCTTGAATCACACTGCGCAGATAAGTTCCGGTATCTTCAAAACTGTTTTGCAGCACTCCCAATTCATCCCGGCTGGAGTTCTGGAATTCGATGTCGAATTCGCCACGTTCCAGCTTCTGTGCAGCCTGTGTCACAGCATGGATCGGGGCAAATTTCCGTTTCATAATGACCGTTAGAATCACCAGGTCTACCAACACTGCCAGGAAAAATACAATGAAGCTGCCGAGAACCTGTTGAACGATCTCTTGTTGCACTACTTTTTCGGGATAAGCGATACCTACAATCCAATAGCTATCGGGTTCTTCCATTGCGTAAAAATATCTTTTTTGCTGGTCGTAATCTTCACGAAGCAGCATTTTCCCGACCGCATCCTGCATCGTATTATCGCCGACTTGCTCCAAGGTAACAAGCCTGTCCTTCGTTGTTTCATAGTCGGCATTTCCGTGGCTCAATATCGTACCTGTTGCATCCAAAAGATACATATAGCTGCCGTCGCTGCGGTCGTATGCCTCAAACATATCGTTGATAGAGGACATATTTACATCTCGAGCCAAAACGCCCTGAAACGTGCCATCAATGGTGATAGGCAAAGCCAACGTAACCACAAAACCATTTCCTGCAGCATCTGCATAGGGCTGGCTGATATACAGCGAGGAGGTTTGGGGCTGGGTATAGTAGTCGTTTTGCGTTAAGTCATAACCGGCTTCAGGAAGCCACCCGTCACCAAAAAAACACGCTCCCGATCAAGCACTACATAATCGCTGGTCACACCCAAACTCTGCCCATATTCGGTAGAGTTCACCACGATTGGCATGATATTCTCGCTTGTCAGATCTTCGGGCGACATACTCTGCAACTGATGCTGCAACAGCCGCATCTGCTCGATGTGCAGTTCCATCCAATTGGTGATTTCTGATGTATAATAGTTGACGGTTTGCTCAAAGTAAAGTTGTTTTGCCTGCTGGGTGTTTGCACGAGTCTTCAGGGTGCTAATAGAAAAAACGACGATCGCACTTACACAAAAGATTGCAGCCATTACAATCAAAAGACTTGTTGCCAGACGAGAACTTTGAACAGGTTGTTCTTCTGTTTTGATTCGTTTCATACCTTGCGACTCCTTCTTCCGTTTGGAAACCCATCATTTCCAATACTTTATATCCGGCGCACTGTGGCACCGATTGCAAAAAAAAGGTGCTGTACTGCCTGGAATCCAGCTAACCAATGTACAGCAATTTTCGGGAAATTTTCAAGCCAGATCGCTCTCTGAGCGATGCATACCAATAAGCACACAAGCACATTTTTTGCTCACCTTATCCTAGCACACCCATAAAAAATTTCAATACCTGCGGTCTTTTGATCAGCATTAAAAAAAGTATTCTGCGGTTTTTGCTTTTTTTATGTCGATAGTTTCTTGTCTGTGTCAAAGCTTCCCAAAAGGCAGCCATTTTTTATCGAGCACTCTTTGCATAATTAGTTTCCTTACAAAAAAAGCGAAAAATAAGCGGTATTTCGACAAAAGAAAATCCTTCTTTTTTACAGTGGCGGAGAAGCGAACTTTCTCATACAACAAGACATTTATTTTGCTTTGCACAAAAAACTTTGTACATACCAAAAGGACAGGTCGTACGACCTGTCCTTTTGTGTAAAAAAGATTTTTATTTACCTCTCTAAAAGGTACATTTTTTGTCCACTTTTCTCAAAAAGTGGTATTAGCTATACTTTTTGACGATCGCCATCATCTCGTCCCAAACCTGTTCCATGTCGCTCACCAGTTTAAACTGGGTACGGCAACGGTCGAGGTTATGACCCTCACGATGAGTGCGGAAATAGTGGTCGCCCTCTAAGTAATCGGTCAGGAAACGGATGCCACATTCCAGTGTCATCAACCGTGCGCCCCACGGCAACGTTTCCTTTTCCAAATCGGTCAACGCACTGCCGGCAGCTGCCAAAAATCCTTTGGTATAGGTTTCGAACAGCGGCAGGCTAAAGTTTACCTTGCTCAGGTCGGTTTCGTCCTCGGCGCAATCGTTTGCACCGAATCGGATGGAATCGCCATAGTCGTTGGCTGCAAGACCCGGCATTACGGTATCCAGATCAATTACGCAGATGCCCTTGCGGGTCTGCTTGTCCATCAGGATATTGTTCAGCTTGGTATCGTTATGGGTAACACGCAGCGGCAATTTGCCCTGTGCCAGCAGATCGACCATCACGCTGCAATCGGCTTTTCGTGCCTGTACGAACTCGATCTCTTTTTGCACATCTTTTGCACGACCGCACACATCTGCCTGCAATGCCTTTTCAAAGTTTGCATAGCGGTTGGCGGTATCGTGGAAACGAGCAATGGTTTCGTGCAGAGTTGCAGCGGGATAATCTGCCAGCAACTGCTGGAACTGTCCGAAAGCGTAGGCACTTTCGTAGAAGTCTTCGCTGCTTTCTACCTTTTGCAGGCAGAGCGTTCCCTCTACGAACGTATATACACGCCATGCGCCGCCGTTGCTGTCGGCATAAAAGTTGCTGCCCTCTTTGGTAGGCACAACGTTCATGGTTTCACGGGTCACATCGCCGCCCTTTTCCTCGATTTTTTTACGCAAAAATCCGGTAACGCCGGCGATGTTCTCCATCAGACCCACAGGGTCTTTGAAGGTATTGGTGTTGATGCGCTGCAAAATAAAGCGCACACAATCGCCCTCTGCATTCTGGGTGTACACACAGAATGTATCGTTGATATGCCCTGCACCGTAGCGGACAGCACCTACAACAGTGCCGCCCCACTCCCATGCAGACAATGCCTCTTGCAACAGTTCTTCAGCTGGTTTCAGGCTCATAATATTACTCCTCCCAGAGATGATTGGGGTACAAGCCGCTTTCTACTTTTTCTCGAATCGCATTCACAACGTCGGGCTTGTCCTCTTTGTAGGTAACACCGTACCACTTATCCTTGCTTTGCAGCACTTGGATGGTGGCTTTGTCCTCGGCGATCAACTGGCTTACGACCAGCGGCAGGAAATATTCGCATTTCAGGGGGTTGGTGGGCAGCGATTTCTCCAAGAAAGCTGCAAAACGGTTTTGGATCTCGGGAATCACGCTTGCGCCAAAGCCCCACAGGTTCATCGAAACGAGGGTATCGCCGGGCAGGTCGGTCCAAGTTTCGCCGTCGTCCTCGGTAAAGTGGATGCCACCCTCGTAGGTAGCGATCTTGGTGCGCTCGGTGATGTCTGCCAAGGTGTGGTCGGGATTTTCGACACAAACACCACGTGCAACGTGTCCGTTTTCGGTAACGGTGTTTTTCAGCAGATAGCCAACCATTGCATAGCGGTATTTGTCGTCGTCCTGATGGGTGGACAGATACTCGTAAATGGTCTTAAATGCTTCGGGACCATAATAGTCGTCGGCATTGATAACAGCAAAGGGTGCGTCGATCACGTCACGTGCTGCCAGCACAGCATGGCTGGTACCCCAAGGCTTTTCACGACCTTCGGGAACGGTGAACCCTGCGGGCAGGTCGTTCAGATTCTGGTAAGCATAGCGAACCTCCATCACTTTGGACATACGGTCACCGATCGCTGCTTTGAATGCGTCCTCGATCTCATGCTTGATGATAAATACAACAGTTTCGAATCCTGCACGACGTGCATCGAAAATCGAATAGTCGATGATCACTTCGCCGTTGGGACCAACGGGGTCGATCTGCTTCAATCCACCATAGCGGCTGCCCATACCTGCAGCCAGTACAACCAAAATAGGCTTTTTCATGTTCGTTTTCCTCCGTGTTGCCCTTGTGTTGTCAAGGGGTCGTTGCCTCCCAGTAATCGCAAGAGAGGTTTTTGTATATCAATGATAGCAGGCAGTTCGCTCTGCCTACCGATTACCCTTATTGTACCCATTTTGCATCGGTTTTCCAATACAAAAAGAAGCGTTCAATTTGCACAATCGTCCAAACCGTCTTGCTGCCTTAAAAACTTTTTCTGCAAATCCAAAAAGCACAGCCTTTTGTGCAAATCATGCCTTTTATTCTAATTCGCCCAAAAATGCCAATGTCGCAGTAAGGGCTGCCAACGGTGCCGTTTCGCAGCGCAGAATGCGCTTTCCAAGCCCTATGCTCACTGCACCGGCTTGTTGTGCCTGCTGCGCCTCCTCGGGACTAAAGCCACCCTCTGAGCCTGTGATAATGGCAATGTTGCTCGCACCTTCTACACATTCCCGCAGCGGTTTCCCGCCGCATTCGTAGCAAAACAATGCTGCATCATAATCGGGAAGTTGCTTCTGCATCTGTGCATAGGTGAGCGGCATCTCTACGGTCGGCACAATCCCCCGCCCGCTTTGCTTTGCAGCCTCCAGCGCAATGCGCTGATACCGCTGGTTTTTGTCCTCTTCCTTTTTGGGCTGCACCACACAGAATTTGCTAAAAAACGGCACGATGCGCACTGCACCCAATTCTACCGCCTTTTGAATGATCCATTCCAGCTTGTCCTGCTTGGGATAACCCACATACAAGGTCACGCTGCATTTCGGTTCCGACTCGTTCGCACTGTGCGACAGCACTTGCAGACGTACCTCGTCTTTTTGAATTTCCTCTACCTGTGCAAGGTAGTCTGTGCCTTTTCCATCGCACAAAATCAACTGCTGCCCACACTTGCCACGCATCACTTTGCCAAAATGGTGTGCTTCTGCACCCCGCAAAAATGCTTCGTTCTGCCCGATGTCCTCGGTAAAATAGCGGTGAGGCATTCAGCAAGCCTCCTTTTTCGAGCAAACCAATGCCACCCAGCCATTTTTCTCCAGAATCTCATCGACCGACAGCCCTGCTGCCTCTACTGCGGTGACAACTTCGTCCTTGCGAGTGTCGATGATACCACTGGCGATAAAAGTCGCATTTTTTGCAAGCAACGCAGGAACGTGCGGTACCAAGCTGATAATGGCTGCTGCAACGATATTTGCTGTGATGATGTCATAGGTTCCCGTCGCTTTGTCGGACAAATCACCTACTAACACCTTTAAACGATCTTGCACGCCATTTAATTCCGCATTTTCCCCTGCTGTGCGCACACACATGGGGTCGATGTCTACCCCTTCTGCTTCGGCTGCGCCCAGTAACAATGCGCCGATCGCCAAAATGCCGCTGCCGGTGCCGATGTCCAGCATTCGTTCACCGCCCTGAATGAGCTTATCCAACTGAGTCAGGCACAAACTTGTGGTTTCGTGGGTTCCTGTGCCAAATGCCATGCCGGGGTCCAGTCGAATCACTGCACGTTCGCCGTGATATTCTTCCCAGCTGGGGCAGATTGCCAATCGGTTTCCAATTTCCATTGCGTGGTAATACTTTTTCCACGCCGTTTCCCACTCCTCCTGCTCAACCCCTGCCAACGACAGCGAATAGGTCACACCTGCTGCAATTAAACGATTATTCAGCAGTTCTACGATTTCGGCGGGGTTCTCATCCGGCGCAAGGTACATATGCACGATGACCGTATTTCGGTCTTTCTCCAACAGTTCCTGCTCGATCAGATCTACATGGGCAATTTGCTGCACCTGTGTTTCCAAATCGGCGTAATCCTCGATATAAATGCCACCGCCCGAAATTCCGGTGGCGATCGCTTCAACGGTATCGGCATAAACTCGAGGGGATGAAATCTTCAAATCAGTCCATTCCATAATCTTGCAAACTCCGTTTCTATCATCATTGATTTTAAAAAATCATATTTTATATTTCATATCCTTATTATTATACAAAAAATCCGTTATTATCGCAATGTGTAACGGTTTACACAAGGGAAAGTGTTGCGAATTTCTTAAAAGAGGATTACAATAAGAAGAAACTGACCATTTTGGGGTGGAGGCATTTTTTATGGTAGATCTACACTTGATTCGTCAACAAGCAGCAGACGCCACAAGCGAACTGGTGCAGCAGGCAAAACTGACCCGTGGCAGCATCGTAGTGATCGGCTGTTCATCCAGCGAAATCATCGGCGAACACATCGGAAGTTGCTCCAGTTTGAGAGCTGCACAAGCGGCATTTGAGGGCATTGAACAAGTGCTTTCGGCAGAGGGCATTTATCTTGCTGCACAGTGCTGCGAACATCTGAACCGTGCTATTATTTTGCCCGCAGCAGCTGTAAAGCCTTGGCAGCAGCCTGTGAACGTGATTCCCCAACCAAAAGCCGGCGGAAGCTTTGCAACTACTGCTTGGCAGCGACTGGAAAATCCCGTGGCACTGGAGCATATACAGGCAGACGCCGGTCTGGACATTGGCGGTACGCTGATTGGAATGCATCTGAAAGAGGTCGCCGTTCCGGTACGGCTACAAACCAGCCAAATCGGTCAGGCGAATTTGTTAGCTGCCCGCACCCGTCCCAAATATATCGGTGGCAGCCGTGCCATTTACGCACCCGAACCATAAGGAGGTCGTTATGACACAACAGGAACTTTTCCACCGATTGGAGGACGTTCGCCGGCGCATGGACAACGCTTTACAAGCGGCAGGTCGTTCTTCTTCCGAGGTTTTGCTCTGCGCCGCCAGCAAGACCCAAACCGCCGAAACCGTGGCACTCGCAGCCGAACTGAATATCGACCTGTTTGGTGAAAATCGTGTGCAGGAACTGGTACAAAAATTCGACGCATCTGCCTACGGGCAAAAACCGGTGCATTTGATTGGACATCTGCAAACCAACAAAGTTCGCCAAACTGTCGGCAGAGCAGCGATGATCGAATCGGTCGATTCGGAAAAGCTGATTTTGTGCATCGAAAAAGAAGCTGCAAAGCAACAGATCGTTCAGCCACTCTTATTAGAAATCAATATCGGTGCCGACCAAAACAAAACCGGTGCATCGCAAAGCGCATTGTTTGAACTGCTCGAAACCGCCGAGCAATGCCCTCACGTTTTGGTAAAAGGCTTGATGACCGTTCCCCCAAAAGCCGACACCGAAACCGAACAACGTCGTTACTTTGCCGCTATGTACCACTTATTCTGCCAAGCAAAAGACCGCCACTACGACCGCTGCAAAATGGAAATTTTATCTATGGGCATGAGTGGTGATTTTCCTCTTGCTATTTTGGAAGGCAGCACGATGGTGCGGGTCGGCACTGCTTTGTTTGGCGCACGGAACTATCCACAACTTTCTGTTTAATAAATCAGTGCCACAGATCCGTTGCCGTGACCTGTGGCACTGGTTTTATGGCTGCAAAAAGGTGAGCTGGGTCACTTCCTCTGCCTTTTGGGCAAGGCGGAACGTTTTTGCCAAATCCAGCAGTTTTTGCCGATTTTCTTCATTTAGATCTTTAGCTGCATGGTACAAAGCATTAAAATATTCTTCCGAAGCAGACAGCATCAATTCACCGGACGGCTGTGCATTGTGCGAGATGACGTCCACCGGCACCGAAAAAAAGTCTGCAATTTTGCGCAGGTTGTGAATCGACAGTTCTTTGGTGCGTCCACTGCGCAGCTCGGACAAAATGCTGCGTGAAATTTTCAGCTGACGGCACATTCCGGTCATGGTTATGCCATGTTGGTGACAAAGTTCTTCGATCCGCTCGTACATCTCGTTCATACAGTATTCTCCTCTCGAACGGCTGGGTCATGCTCGAACCGTTCTTGCTTGTTCCAATGTGCTTATGTTTATCATAATGCCATTTTTCGGCTTCGTCAATGCAATTTCAAAAAAACAGCCCCGGCAATTAAGTCGGGGCTGCATTTTGTTATTCAGTTGTAAATGATTCAGAAAAAGCTACCTAGTACATCGGCGTAATTACCTTTCTGAGAGTTGTTCGAACGATTCATCTGCGGAAAATTTACTATTTCATTGGACTCACTTTCCAAATCAAATTTTTCGAAATTCTATCGTTTCCTCATCGCCGAGGTTTGCTCCTTATACGAACACACATTCTACGTGCGTCCTATCGCTTGTTTGGGTTGTCCTATCGAGTTATCAAACTCTTTGACCTGCCATTTTCACAAAACCTTTTTCAAGCTCTGCATTTCAAGCGATTCATGAGCGACACCATTGTTTGCCCCTAATGGGCTTACCTAGTAGATTGGCGTCATGTCAACTTTCTCATCTTTCTTATAGAATTCAGCCTTTTCAGTGGCTGTTAAATGCAAACGATTTTTGATTTATATAGGAATATGGGAACCGACTAAAGAGGATCGACCCAAAAACAACGGCTTTTCAAATTTTCGATCCTAAACCTTTCCACCGGAGATATTTTCCCAAAAAACCAATGCATTCTTACTTCGAACACATTTTATATTTCATAAATTCAAAACCGAATTGCCTGCTTTTTGTTTCAGCAGCGTAAGCATATCGCTGTTTTGTTTTAGCAGGTCTGCCGGTTTGAACATTCGCAATCTATGGAAAAAATCTTTTTGCTGAAATCCAGCTAACTCAAGTGCGTGTTCTACTGTTACCGGCTGGCCTGCGATGACTGAACGGGTTCTTCATATGCCATCGGCGCCACACCTCTTTCTTTTAGTTACCTGCTTAGTCGGCGTTTTAAGTCTTCCTTACAGGCGGTAGGGAATCTTCTTAATACCTTGAAATTACTACCTCGAAGGATTTATTTTCTGTTTGTTCCCTTCCTTGTGTCTATATTATAGCGCAGCCCCCCTCTTGTGTCTATTGACAAAGCGCATAGATATTTGTTTTATAATTATGCATTTTTGATGTTGACTTTTTTGCCTGTTTTGTTGTAGAATATAATTGTACGTGGCGTATTTGCCGCTGCGCAGCGTTAGACAAAAAGCCTTTCCCGCTTGATACCCGGGAAAGGCTTTTTGCTGTAAAAATCCCCGAAAGCATATCGCCTTCGGGGATTTTAACTCAATGCGCTTTCTGCGCTTCCTCTTTAAACATCAAACCAAATACAAACCGAACCAGTGGGCCTGCAAAAAAGATCTGCCAGCACAACGCCATCGGGAAATTCTTGACAGCCGTTTCCAACCACACCGCCACGATCTCAACGCCCGGATTTTTAAACAACAGCGTAGCGATCAGGCTCATCATCGGACACATCAGGCAAACGATCATGCTAGAGATCGCCAGAATCACCATGATAGGCTTATCTACCCCCGGTGTAACAAAACGAAACGCCAGCATATGCGACAGCTTTTCTACTACGAAAAATTCCAACACAAATGCCACCGGCCACATAATAACCATTTCCGCAAATGCCATCAAAAAAATTTGGTTGCTCATGCCACCAAATTCCATGGCAATGTTGTAGCAGATCATAGCGTACACCATAACGAACGCCATCAGCAATGTAAATACGACACTTTGAAACTTTGTTTTGGGCATAAAATTTATTCTCCTCTGATTTTTTCGCAACTGTCGTGTTGTTCGTTATCAGAGAGAGCTTTGCCCACTCATGTGTCGTTTCCAATAAAACCAACCAGTTTTCTATTTTTCTGCTTCGACAGCATTGTCTTTCATTTTACCAAATTTTGACTTAAATTGCAAGTTTTTTATCTGTTCGTTAGTTCTTACCCTGCATATAATGCAGACAGGCCCACCCCGTAGGGGGGAAGTGCGACAAAAAAACCACCCAGCCTTGGGTGGTTTTGGTTGGTGCACTTCCAGGGACTCGAACCCTGGACCCGCTGATTAAGAGTCAGCTGCTCTACCAACTGAGCTAGAA
>CALWZD010000040.1 GCA_944385945.1 uncultured Anaerofilum sp.
GGCTTTTTGAAGAAATAGTCCACATGAGAGGCACTGATAATTTTATACAAATTTTTCAGCCCTTCTTGTGTGCGCACCAACAAAATCATATGGCTGTATTTTTTGCTCAGTTCTCGACTGCCCGCCAGCCCTGTGTTGATGTCATCTGCACTGCTGATCCCCTTTTCTTTCAAATCCTCCAACATCCGGCAGAAAATCCTGCCAAGTGCCGCTGCGTCATCCACTGCACGATGATGGTTAAAGCTTTCCAGTTCCAGATATTTATTGATGGTATCCAGTTTGTAATTTTTTAAGCCTACATACAGCGATTGCGCCAATGGCAGAGTGTCAATATAGGGATTATCACACTCGATGCCCGAACGCTGTGCCTGTGCGTGAAGCATTCGCATATCGAAACCGTGCGCATTATGTGCCACCAACGTTCTTCCGCCACACCACTGCAAAAAGTCTTTCAGTGCTTGATCGGGAGGTGGGGCATCTTTGACCATTTCGTTGGTAATGCCTGTAAGTTCCGTGATTTTGGCTGAAATCGGTTTTTGCGGATTGACAAACGTGCCGTATGTATCGGTGATTTTTCCGTTTTCCACAAGCACAGCACCGATTTCTGTCAGGCGATCGTCCGAAAAAGAAAGCCCTGTCGTTTCGGTGTCGAACACGACAAAACTGCCGTCTAAAGGTTGTCCGCTGGTGCCATGCAGCACAGGAACCATATCGTCAACAAAATACGCTTCCACCCCGTATATCAACTTGAAGTCAGGATTATTCTTTTTAATGGCATCGGCTGCGAGCGTTGCCTCTGGGAATCCTTGTACAACGCCGTGGTCTGTAATGGCAATTGCACGGTGTCCCATTCTGGCTGCCAACTTTACCGCCTGCCCGGGGTCACAAAAGCCATCCATGCTGGAAAGCTTGGTATGCAAATGCAGTTCCACCCGTTTTTCAGCGGCTGTATCTTCCCGCTGTTTGCGTTCGACAATCATTACATCATACGGTGTAAGCACATAGTCCCTGTCGAACTGGTCGTAATTATAATCACCACGTACCACAAGAGTCATACCTGCGCCGATCTCATCCCATTTTTCGCAGGTACCCTCTTGAAACTCACGAATTTTCAGTGTAACCGAACTGGTATAGTCGGTAATAGAAATCATGTAACTCTTTCGCTTGCTGCCCTTCACCTCGGTAGCAAACACATCGCCCCATATCATCACTTTTCCACTGTCCGAATTCAACTCCCGCAGCGGAGTAAGTGCCTGCGGTTTGAAGCGTTTACCATGAAAATAGCGAACCGGCTTGTTGGTCAGGTCTAAACCGGGAATTTTGATGGGTTCTTCCGCTGCTCGCTGAATGACCTTTGGCGCAAATTTGCGCATTGATCCCAAGTCACGCTGCTGTTCCAAAAGCTGTGCTTCGGTGCGCTCATCCAAGCGCAGCTGCACCTGCCAGTTTCCGCCGGAGTAGTGATTGAGATGCTGTGCCAGCAGTTTGTCGAAAGCGATTCCCTGCAAAATCTGCAATCCATTTTTTACATCCAAAAAAATCACATTTCCACGTAATTCGATGGCACAACCATCCAAAAAACCGTTCACCGGCATTCCGGCTGCACGCATATCCTCAATGGCATCCCGTATCGCCTGCTCGTTGATCTCCTGATAGGAATAATAACTTTCGCTTTCCAGTTTTTGGCGGTCGGGGAAATAATCTTTGAGTTGACTGCACAGCATTCGTCTGCTTTGACGTGAAATCGGGGCAGCACTGCGAAAAGTAATGGTAATGCAGCTTTTTGTGCGGTCATCCACAACTTTTTCAACCAACGCATTTCCAAACACCCGCATGAACTCTGCGTCTTCGCAAAATTGCGGGAACAATTCTGTTACTAGTCTTGCCACAATGCATTCCTTTCCCTTAAGACGCTCGAAAATCATTCGTTTTCCAAAAGCGTCCCTTGTATCTGTTTAAACAAGTCAGCAAAACCCGCAGCATCGTTCTGCGGGTTTTGTGATATTATAACTTATATACTTCCTCTACCAGTTGCCCTACGATGTCGCCACGCAGCATACGGATCTTTTCGCCACGAATAAACAGCAACGCCTCATCCTTGCCGCCTGCGATGCCGATGTCGGCTTCCCGTGCTTCGCCGGGACCATTGACCACACAGCCCATAACCGCAACTTTCACTGGCTTTTTATAGCCTTTCAGGCGTCGTTCTACCTCGTTTGCGATCTCTGCCACCTGAATGTTGGTTCTTCCGCAAGTCGGACAGCTGATGATCTCGGGGCCATTCACCGCATGACCGGCTGCACGCAGAATATCGAACCCTGCCTGCACCTCTTTTTCCGGCTCGTCGGTAAGAGAAACTCGCAACGTATCGCCGATGCCCTCCAGCAAAAGACCACCGATACCCATGCCGGATTTAATCAATCCCATACGGTAAGTACCTGCCTCGGTCACACCGATGTGTAGCGGATAGTCACATTGCTCGTTCAAAAGACGGTACGCATCCATCATGGTACGCACATTGCTGGATTTGATAGAAACAACGATGTCGTTAAAATCGTGTTTTTCAAGTAGGCGAATGTGGTACAGTGCGCTTTCTACCAACGCTTGCGGAACGGGTGCTCCATATTTCGCCAGCACTTCTTTCTCCAAGCTGCCTGCATTCACCCCAATGCGGATGGGGATATTTTTACTTTTGCAGGCTTGCACCACCTGTTTCACCCTGTCATCGCTGCCGATGTTGCCCGGATTGATACGAACTTTATCAATGCCGGCTGCAACGCATTCCAATGCAATGCGATAATCGAAATGGATGTCCGCTACCAGAGGGATATTGACCGCCTGTTTGATCGCTTGGATCAAGCGGACATCTTCCATGGTCGGAACACTGAATCGCAAAATCTGGCAGCCTGCCTGTGCGACCCGCACAGCCTGCTCTACATTCGCCTGCACATCTTTTGCAGGTGCATTCAGCATCGTTTGTACGGCTACGGGATAATTTCCACCCAAAATCAAATTGCCTACTTTTACTTCTCGTTTTACCTGACGCATTTTTACCCTCCTGCAATTTTTTAGGCGATCAACCGCCGATCAATCTTCCTATATCATTGAATGTCACAAACAGCATCAATAGCATCAGCGCAGCAAAGCCTGCCATATTGATCATTCCCTCGTACTTGGGGTCAAGCGGTTTGCGGCGAATCTTTTCCACAATCAACAATACGAGTTTTCCTCCGTCCAACGCCGGCAGCGGAAGCAGGTTAAAAATGCCCAAGTTGATGGTGATGAGTGCCATGATGTTCAGCAATGGCTGGATGCCGATAGATAGCGCCTGATTGATGGTTTGGACGATGCCCACCGGCCCTGAAAGTTGATTGATCTCCACCCTGCCCAGTACAAAGTCGGCAAGCGACAGGATAATCAATCGTGCATAGGAAATCGTCCAGTTTCCTGCTTCTTGTAGCACATTCAAGAGCGTTTTTTCCAGCGGCTCTACTGTGAAATCAATCATAAACTGCCCTTCCTGTTCGCCGGTAAGTGCAGTCGCAAAGGTAACATCTTGCAG
>CALWZD010000041.1 GCA_944385945.1 uncultured Anaerofilum sp.
GTGCTTTCAACACATTTTGCAGCATCATACTGCGGCCAAGGATAGTAAGCCAGTTCTTCTGTCATGCCGATCTGCTGCCATGCCTCCTCGGTCAAGTGGGGAGCAAACGGATTCAACAGCTGCAACAAGATCTGGTATTCCTTGCGGGTGGCTCCGCCTTTCGCCTCGTACTCATTCAGCAGGCTCATCATCGCAGCGATGGCTGTGTTATGCTTCAGACACTCGATGTCTTCCCCGACCTTTTTGATGGTACGGTTCACAACACCCTCCAGCTCGGTACGAATCTCGTCGCTGTCGATCAGCTTTTCTTGCAGATTCCAAACACGTTCCAAGAAACGCTTGCATCCTTTGATGGAACTGGTGTTCCAAGGTGCAGCTTTCTCGAAATCGCCAATGAACATCTCGTACATACGCAGAGTATCTGCACCGTATTCTGCGATCACATCGTCGGGGTTTACCACGTTGCCACGGCTCTTGCTCATCTTTTCGCCGTTTTCACCCAAAATCATACCATGACTGGTACGCTTTGCATAAGGCTCTTTGGTGGGTACTACACCAATGTCGTACAGGAACTTATGCCAGAAACGGCTGTACAACAGGTGCAAGGTGGTGTGTTCCATACCGCCGTTATACCAATCGACCGGTCCCCAGTATTCTACGGCTTCTTTGCTTACGGGTGCGGTGTCACAGGTGGGGTCCATGTAACGCAGGAAATACCAGCTGGAGCCAGCCCATTGTGGCATGGTATCGGTTTCACGTTTTGCAGCACCACCACAGCACGGACAGGTAGTATTGACCCACTCGGTATGGCGAGCCAGCGGGCTTTCGCCACCCTCACCGGGTTCAAAATCGCTGATCTCAGGCAAACGCAAAGGCAGTTCACTTTCGGGCAGGGGGACCCAACCGCATTTTTCGCACCATACCATAGGAATCGGTTCGCCCCAGTAACGCTGACGGCTGAACACCCAGTCACGCAGTTTAAAGTTTACCTTTGCATGACCTTTTCCCTCTTTCTCCAGCCATTCGATCATCGCTTTTTTGGCTTCTTCAACGGTTTTTCCGTTCAGGAATCCGCTGTTCACCAAAATGCCGGTCGCACAGTCGGTGAATGCTTCTTTTTCGATGTCACCGCCGGCAACTACTTCCACGATGTCAACACCGAATACTTTCGCAAATTCATAGTCACGGGTATCATGTGCAGGAACCGCCATGATAGCACCCGTTCCGTAGGTAGCCAAAACATAGTCGGACAGGAAGATGGGAATCTCTTTGCCGTTGGCGGGATTGATACCGTACACACCATCCAAACGAACGCCGGTCTTTTCTTTGTTCAGTTCAGTACGCTCCAGGTCGCTTTTGCGAGCAGCTGCATCCTGATATGCACGAACCTCGTCCATATTCTGAATACGGTCTGCCCATTTTTCGACCAGTTTATGCTCGGGTGCCAAAACCATGTATGTAGCACCGAACATGGTATCGGGACGAGTGGTGTAAACGGTGATGTCATCCCCTGCGGTAGAACCGAAGTTTACTTCTGCACCATGGCTGCGACCGATCCAATTTTTCTGCTGGGTAGCGACACGCTCGATGAAATCCAAGCCGTCCAGATCGTCGATCAGGCGGTCGGCATATTCGGTAATTTTCAGCATCCACTGGCTTTTTACCTTATGCACGACTTCGCCGCCGCAACGTTCGCAAACGCCGTTTACAACTTCTTCGTTTGCCAAAACGACCTTACAACTGGTACACCAGTTTACATTCATTTCCTTTTTGTAAGCCAGACCTTTCTTGAACAGCTGCAAGAAGATCCACTGGGTCCATTTGTAGTAGTTGGGGTCGGTGGTGTTGATCTCACGATCCCAGTCAAAAGACAGACCCAAGCTTTTCAGCTGGCTCTTGAATCGTGCCACATTGTTTTTGGTCACGATCTCGGGATGGATATGATTTTTCATTGCAAAGTTTTCAGTCGGCAGACCGAATGCATCCCAACCCATGGGATACAACACGTTGTAGCCACACTGACGCTTTTTACGTGCTACAATGTCCAGCGCAGTATAGCTGCGTGGATGCCCTACGTGCAGTCCCTGACCCGACGGGTACGGGAACTCGACCAATGCATAAAACTTTGGCTTGGAAGTATCCAACTTTGCCGCAAAGGTTTTTTTGTCATCCCAGATTTTTTGCCATTTTTGTTCGGTTTGTTTAAACTCGTACTTCACTAAAAATCCCCCCAAATTGATACTCGATCCGCCACACTTGATAGTGTGGCGAATTTGCTTTTGTTTTTTATTCCGCAGCTTCGAATTCGATCTCTACCGGATCGGCATCTGCCCACAGATGTTCCAAGTCGTAGAACTCTCGTGTTTGTGGATAGAACACGTGCACGATGACCTCGCCGTAATCCAGCAAGATCCAGTTTTTGCTGTCGTAACCTTCGGTACGCAGCGGACGAATGCCCTCCTGCTCCAGTTGGAATTCAACTTCCTCTGCCAAGCTTTTGACCTGTGTGGTAGAGGTACCGCTGGCAATCACGAAATAATCGGTAAGAACAGTGAGGTCACGCACTTTCAGTGCTTTTACCTCCTGTGCTTTCTTTTTATCCAAAATACGTGCAATCTTTGTTGCAAGTGCAAAACTTTCCATTGATGCTCTCCTTTATATTTTGTAAAACTTCGGCTTAGGCTGCCGGTGCAGATTCGCTTTCGGTTTCGATGTTGCCGGATGTGATGCCTGCTTCTGCATCTACCTGCCCCATAAAGTTGATGGCTGCATCGTACAGCTGACCGTTATCCGGCCACGACTCAATTTCGAACTGGTCTGCGCTCACCTGTTGTCCATATGAACGGAAATAGGTGTTCAGCAGTTCGGCTGTCTGTTCTTCTGCTACAACGGTAACTGCGTTTTCTTTGTAATACTGGGCTCCGCCATATTCGGGCAAACGGCACATCATGATATTTTGGCTGGGAACCTGCACAGCCGACACACCGATGCTTGCCATATCCATAACCGGCATATCCGTCTTCATATAGGTGAGGAATACCGGGAACAGTTTAAAGATGTCTTTCGGGGTCATGGTGCGCAGGCGGTTGAACAGACCCGAATAGAAATAACGCTGCATTTCCAAGCGGGCAAAATCGCCGGTCGCATATCCATCGCCATGTCGGTTTCGTACAAAGAACTCGGCTGCTGCTCCGTTCATTGTTTGATACCCTTGGCTCAACTTACTGCCGTCAAATTCCATATCACGTGGCACATAGACTTCGATGCCGCCAAAAGTGTCCACGATCTCTCGCAAACTTTGCATATCAATCGTGAGGTAGTAGTCGATAGGCAGTTTGAACATTTTATTGATCTGGTTCGCCAGCAGCGAAATGTCCATTCCGCCCTCATGGCTTGCAACACCATTGATTTTTCCGTTTGCCGAAACATCTCCGCCGACGTAGGTGTCACGAGGAATTTGAAGCATATTGATTTTTTTATTTTTGACATCAAAGTTGACATACATGATCATATCGGTCAAAGCATGGGTGCGACCATCTTCATAGTCGATGCCGCAAACCAAAAAGTTGACTACATCGCCCTGATACTCTTTCGGGGTATTCAACAAGTCATCGAGGACACCCATACCCGAATTATCGCCCGACAGCATATACGTCACATAAAAGTATCCTCCACCCAACACGACCAACGGAGAAAGCACCAGCAATACCAGCAGTGTAACTAAAATACGACGAATCTTTGACTTCTTTTTTCGACTCTGTGGCTGTTGGCGTGAAGCAGGCTGTCGCCGTGTATGCTGTGCCGAAGTGTTTGAAGCAGGGCGACGTGTTTGTGATGCGCCTGTTCGTGAATATTTTGTATTACTTCGATTGGATTGCGTGTGTGAGGGCTGCGTATAGCCAGACGGGGTACGGGCAGATTGAGTGCGGGAAGTTCTGCGATATGCGTCTGTCACATTGATCTCACTTACACTGCGTGAACGGCTTTGCGTACTGCGTGGGTCACGATGCGCACGAGTCGTGTCGATATTTACCTGTCGGCGAGGCGGTGTGCCTCGGC
>CALWZD010000042.1 GCA_944385945.1 uncultured Anaerofilum sp.
AACGTGGTCAGAGTCCCAGCGAATCGGACGAGTGATATGTAGAGCGATCTCCGGATAGAAACACAGCATTGCGGGGATTTTATCCGAAACGACCTCTGTGGGATGATAATGACCATTATCCATCAAAGGCATACAGCCGTCATGGGTAGCAGCAAAACTGAGTGTAAACTCGGCAGAACCCACCGTGTAAGCCTCTACACCGATACCGAACACCTTGGACTCAACACAGGGTTTGACCAGATTTTTGTCATAGCTCTCAGACAAAATCTGCTCAATAGAGTCTTTATAACGCATACGAGGTCCCATACGGTCAGCAGGAATATCCTTATAGCCATCACCTGTCCAGATATTCATAACGCAGGGAACGCCGGTTTCCTTTGCAAAATACTCCGAAATGCGGATACATGCCTTGCCGTGCTCGATCCAGAACTTTCTGGTTTCTTCATCGGGGCTGGAAAGAGTCAGGCCATCTTTTACTTTGGGGTGAGAGAAGAAAGTGGGGTTGAAGTCCAAACCAACATTGTGTTTCTTTGCAAATTCTACCCATTTTGCAAAATGCTTCGGCTCCAATGCATCACGGTCTGCAAACTTTCCGTCCTCAAAGATGGCATAGCAAGCATGAACGTTGATTTTCTTTTTGCCGGGAGTGATAGACAGAACTTTTTCAAAATCTGCAAACAACTGCTCGGGATTGGTTGCTTTGCCGGGATAATTTCCAGTCGTTTGGATGCCGCCGGTCAAAGGACCGTCATGGTCGAAACCGGTAACGTCATCCAACTGCCAGCAATGCAGCGACACCGGAACATCTTTCAAAATATTCATTGCTGCATCGGTATCCACGCCCAAAGCAGCATATTTTTCTTTTGCAATCTGATAACTTGTCATTGGTTAAATCCTCTCTTTTCTATGTATCAACTTTTATAGGTTTTGACCGAAAAAGAATCAAAGATGCAGGCACGGGCATCACTCAATCCTGTAAATTTACCCGCTGAAATCATCTGGGCAACGATATTGCCAATCGCACTCGCCTCTACGGGACCCGCATACACCGTCTTTTTGCTGAACTGTGCCGTAAGGCGGTTGAGGTAGTCGGCATTGCATCCGCCTCCTACGATATGGATACAATCATACCGCTTTCCGGTAAGGTCTTCAATTTCCTTTGCCGTGTCCGCATAACAAACCGCCAAACTGCGATAGATAACGGCAGCAACTTCAACGATTCCATCAGGAACCTGCTGTCCGCTTTCTTGGCAAGCATTCTGTATCTCCTGCACCATACTTTGAGGTGCCAAGAAACGCTGGTCATCCACCGGGACAAGCGACTGGATGCTGCAAGCCTCTGCCTTTTCGCAAAGTTCGCTGAAACTCATTTCCTTTGCAAGCTCATTTTTTGCAGAATTAATCATCCACATCCCCATGATATTCTTTAAATAACGGAAGCGATGTGCATAGCCACCCTCGTTGGTCAAATTGCACTGCATACTCCGTTCACTGCAATTTGCCTGCAACAATTCCGTACCCATTAATGACCATGTTCCGGAACTGATATAAAGAGCATCTTCCTGATTGCTCGGTACCGCCATCACTGCGGATGCGGTATCATGTGTGGCAACCACCACTACATCGCAATCATATCCAACCTGCTGTTGGATCTCCGGCAGTAGTCCTCCCAATTTTGTACCCGGCATACACAGATCCATAAAAATCTGTTTTGGAAGCCCCAAACGTTCGATCAGTTCAAAATCCCATGTGTTCGTTTTTGGCGATACCAACTGTGTGGTAGTTGCATTGGTGTATTCCGACGCTTTTTTGCCAGTGAGCAAGAAAGCAAAATAATCGGGCAACATCAAAAAAGTCTTTGCCTTTTCGAGCTGTTCAGGATGTTGCTCTTTTAAAGCAGAAAGTTGATAGATGGTATTGAAAATCTGCTTTTGTATTCCGGTTCGCTGATAAAGTTCAAGCGGAGAAATCGTTTTGTAGACCTCTTGGTCAATGCCCTGTGTGCGGTCATCACGATAGGCTACTGTTTCGCCGATGATCTGATCGTGTTCATCCAACAGAGCAAAGTCTACTGCCCATGTGTCTATTCCAACACTTACCGGAATTTTCCCCAATTCCTTACATTTTTTCATTCCAAGAATGATCTCTTGCAGCAAGCGTTTCCAATCCCAAACCTTATGTCCGTTTCGATCGGTCATCCCATTGGGAAAACGATGAACTTCCTCCAAAACGATCTTCCCATTTTCCTGATGCGAAAGAATGTGCCGTCCACTGGAAGCACCAATGTCGATCGCAAGATAATATTGCACGTTTCCACCTTCTTGTTCTTGCATTTTTTCTGCCTCTATTCTATACTAAATTTTAGAATATGTTTAGGTCTTTGTTATCAAAAAAACGGACTTTATTTGCAAGAGGTATTAAAATGCACCCTGATTTGTTAAACAAATTACAAGCAATCACACCAGAAGAACAAGCGATTCTGGACGGTAATCAAAATATTCAACCAAACCTGTATACGATTGCACCTTGTGCCGGGAATTTAACGATAGACAGCGAACGGCTTTTGCAAAAAGGCTGCTTGATCGACATACGCCCGCATACACGGTTTGTGCATTTTCCAAAACATCGCCATAACTTTGTGGAAGTGGTGTATATGTGTAGTGGTTCTACCACCCATATCATCAACGAAAGCGAACGGATCATTTTGCAACAGGGGGATCTTCTTTTTTTAAATCAAAATGTTCAGCAGGAAATTTTGCCTGCCGGCAAGAACGACATTGCAGTAAATTTTATCATTTTACCCGAATTTTTCAACAAAACTTTGTCCATGATCGAGCAAGAGAACATCTTGCGTGATTTTTTGACAAGTACCCTTTCCAGTAGTTCCGCATACTATCTGCATATTTCTGCAAAAAATATTTTGCCCGTACAAAATTTATTGGACAACATGATTTGGACATTGTTTCAAAAGAAAGCAAAAACAAATGTCATCAATCAAACGACGATGGGGCTTATGTTTATGAACCTGTCTGCATTCGCTGATACCCTTAATAAAAGCCAACCCGATCAATACGAGCAAAACATGGTCTTTACAATTTTAAAATATATCGAAACAAATTATCGTTGTGGCACTTTAACAGAAATATCGCAGCAACTGGAGCGTCCTACCTACTACATCAGCCGATTACTAAAAAAACATACGAACAAAAATTTTAAAGAACTTTTGCAGGAACGTAAATTGCAGCAAGCATCCTATCTTCTTTTGCAAACGCCTTTAACGATCGAGAACATTTTAGAAATGATCGGTTACGATAACAGCAGCTATTTCTATCATCGTTTTAAAGAAAAATACGGCTGTTCCCCAAAAGAGTATCGCTTAAAGCAGCTCTAATTTCGTATAACATATATTTAGCAAATAATAAAACACAAAAAAGAGAGGCAGCAAAGCGAGAGCTACGCTGCCTCTCTTTTTTGTGCTAAATTTGTACTAAAAAACTATCGAAAACTTTCGGCAGCAGCTGTTCCTGCAACGATACCGCTTCCAAATGCCCAGTGAAGGTTATATCCCCCACACTCTCCCACAACGTCCAAAAGTTCACCCGCAAGATAAAGCCTTTTCCATTTTTTCGATTCAAACGTTTGGGCAGATACTTCCTCTAACGGAACACCTCCGCCCGAAACCTGTGCCATATCCCAACCTGGCATTCCCAAAATAGGAATTACCCATTCTTTCAACTGTTGACAAAGTGCAAAAATCATTTCTGCACTCAGCGCAGAAAACGGAAAATCCAATGTTTTAAACACCTTGTGCAAATGATACGTTGCTAACTTCTGATTCAGCAACCCTGACAGTAGCAAATTTGCCGAGCGTTGTGGATATTTCTTTTTTCTTTGATGCAATTTAGAAACCAGTTCTTGCATGGATAGCTGTGGAATCAAATCTAAGCAGATAAAAGATGCCTTCCCTGTTTTATGCAAACTTGCAGAAAGCTGCATGACAGGATAGCCCGAAATACCATAGTCGTTAAATTGCACTTCTCCATCGCATCGCTTGATAAGCTGTTTTTTTGACCACAGCGAAACTCCACACTCAGCACGGACGCCTTTCAGAAGATTCAACTTGGGCTCTTTGCAACACAGACCGCTCAAACAAGGATAAACCACATTGAGTGTGTGTCCTAGCGTTTCAGCCAGTTGATATCCAAGCTCCGTACCGCCCAGTTTAGGTGCCGCTTTTCCGCCACACGCAAGTATTACCGCTTGGGCAATCAAACTTCTTCCGTCACTCGATAATAAACGAAATCGTTCTTTCTCCGGTATGATTTCAGCAACTTCCCATTCGCAAATTTCTTGCACACCATAATGTGCTGCTTCATTGCGCAACACCTCCAGAACAGCTGCTGCCTGATTTGCTGCCGGATAAACACGCCCTTCTTCTTCCTCCCTGCACAGCAGTCCACATTCTTCGAAAAAATCCAATACACGCTGTGGGGGGAATTGTTCCAGCATTTGTCGCAACTGCGTCACATTTTCTGTTTGATACGCTGGCAGATCTGCTGTCATATTTTCCAAGTTGCATCTTCCGTTGCCCGTGGCAAGCAACTTTTTTCCTGAACGATTCAGCCGCTCCAAAAGCACGACATGGGCAGTGTGCTTTTTGGCTGCTGAAATCGCCGCTGCAAACCCTGCTGCACCTGCGCCGATAATTGCGATCGTTGGTTTATTCTTCATCTTAAAACGCTCCGTCTTACTAGTTACTAAAAACTTTTGCGTCCATTATAACCGAAAAACAATCCATTTGCAATCTACACACAGAAACGAATCAAATATCCAGTGCTGTATGATAACCCCCATACACTGCATTGGTAATCGTTGAAACTTTTGCTGTATCGCCAAGTAACACAACTGTTTGAGCAGTATTATTTGGCTTTTTGTAATATTAGTTTACAGGGACTACTTTATCTTTGTCAACGCTTTCGATTGCCGGAATAATCAGTCCGAAGCCAACCACAATAATCGGTGCATCTGGTGCATATTGGTGTACAAAATCATCGGTTACCTCTGTATTAAAGCAAATCTTGACGCCACTTTTTCTGGCAAGGCGTTCGTATATTATTGTAAGTTGATACATTTTCTGTTTGAAGGAGGTCACTTGTTAACCTTTTAGGATTCCGCCCTACTCAATTTCATACTTCCAAGTTGTGATACCGCCAAACTCGTAAATATTGCTGTAACCCAAATCTGCTAAGGTAGAAGCTGCTGTTTTACTACGATTTCCACTGCGACAATAAACCAACACAACGCTTTCCTTATCCGGAATGATCTCCGAGGCGGTGTCTTGGTCGATTTCCCCTACCGGCAGCAAAATTGCATTTTTAATGTGTCCGGTGGCATATTCGTCTGGTTCCCGAACATCTAAAATAATCACCTCACTGTTTTCATCCATCATTTTCTTTGCTTCCTGCTGGCTGATGGGTGTGTATGACGTCTGTTCTTGCTTAGCAGAGCATCCTACAAACAACACCACTGCTGCCACAGCAAATATCAAAATCCATTTCATCTTATACCTCACGGTTCAAATAGTCCAAAATATCTTGTGCATTTGTATCAGGTTTTACCTTTTCCATTGCTTTTTCAATTACTCCGCTTTCATCAATTATATAGGTTGTACGAACCACTCCCATACTTACCTTTCCATATAATTTCTTTTCTTTCCAAACATCGTATGCTTGAATCGTCGACAATGTCGGATCGGACAATAAAATGAAAGGTAGGTCGTATTTCTCTATAAATTTTTTATGCGAAGCAACCGTATCTTTGCTGATACAAACCACGACCACATTTTTTGAGCGGAATTCTTCAAAATTTTGTGCAAACGCACACGCCTGACGGGTACAACCCGGTGTATTATCCTTCGGGTAAAAATAAAGAACTACCTTTTTTCCAAGAAAATCGCTCAAGGAAATTTCATTTCCATTTGCATCTTGCAAACAAAATTCAGGTGCTTTCGTTCCGATATTTAGCATTTTCAACTCTCCTTATTTTTAAAATGAAAAAAGCGGAACGACTGGAATGCTCCGCTTTCTTTGGTATTGATCACATTTATTCCTCAATGTTCGTGGTGATGGCCGCCACAACCATGTTCTCCGCAGGTATGCTCATGGTGGTGTTCACCGTGATGGTTACACTGTACATTTGGGTTAAACACCAAAGTATTGTTCAGAAAAGCTTCAACTGCTTGGTCAGCATCCCCTGCAACGCCACCGTACAATTTAATATTCGCCGCCGACAGGGCATTTTGGGCACCCGCACCAATTCCGCCACAAATCAAAACATCTACGTTTAGTGCTGTCAAAATACCTGCCAACGCACCATGCCCACTTCCATTTGTGTCTACAAGCTGACTTGATGCAATGGCTCCGTCGACAACATCATACAATTTAAATTGCTTTGTATGACCAAAATGCTGAAAAACCTGTCCATTTTCAAAAGTTACTGCAATACGCACAATACCCTCTCCTTCACTTTTTTGATATGCCATGTGATACACTTGCTTAAAGCACTCGGGGGTATTACATCCCGATCTC
>CALWZD010000043.1 GCA_944385945.1 uncultured Anaerofilum sp.
TGCAGATGGCAATACCCAGTGCTGCTATCAAACGCTTTTCGGATGCAGGGGGATTGTACATCCCTGTTTTGACCCATCCCACCACGGGCGGTGTCAGTGCAAGTTTTGCCATGCTGGGTGACATCACCCTTGCCGAACCCAATGCACTGATCGGATTTGCAGGTCCACGTGTGATTCAGCAGACCATCGGTGAAACCTTGCCCGAGGGCTTTCAGCGGGCAGAATATCTGCAAGAGCATGGCTTTGTAGACGATGTTGTGGTGCGCAGCCAGCTTAAAACAGTTTTGGCACGGCTGATCCGTCTGCACACCGCAAAAGGAGGCATGGAAAAATGCTGAAAGAACTCGATCTGCGCATGGACGAGATGAAGAACCGTCTGGAAACGCTCCACCCTGAAACCGAGGCACAGCAACTGGAATACGACCAGCTTTTGCGTGATTTAGAGGAGATGCGTATGGCGTATCGCCCCAAAACCGCTGCCGATAAGGTATATCTTGCCCGTCATCCCATGCGTCCAAACATCAATGACTATATCAGCGCACTGTTTACCGACTTTTTCGAATGCCGTGGCGACCGCTTGTGCAAAAACGATGAAAGCATCGTGGGCGGTGTGGCATTGTTTCACGGAATGTCGGTGACTGTGATCGGACATAAAAAGGGGCGTACATTGCCCGAAAACCTCGCCTGTAATTTTGGAATGCCCGGGCCGGAGGGGTATCGCAAAGCACTGCGTCTGATGAAGCAGGCGGAAAAATTCGGGCGTCCTATTATTACATTTATTGACACACCGGGTGCTTATCCCGGAAAAGAGGCAGAAGAACGGGGACAGGCAGAAGCCATTGCCCGCAACCTTGCAGAGATGAGCAGCCTTTCGGTGCCGATCATCAGCATCGTTACAGGCGAGGGCAGCAGCGGCGGTGCGTTGGCACTGGGAGTTGCTGATGCAGTACTGATGCTCGAACATTCGATCTATGCGGTGCTAAGTCCCGAGGGCTTCTCCAGTATTTTGTGGAAAGATTCCTCCCGCTGGGGCGAGGCAGCCGAACAGATGAAACTAACGGCACAAGACCTGCTGAAACTTGGTTTGATCGACGGTATCGTGGCAGAGCCGATGGGAGGCGCACACAGCGATCCTGCGCAGATGATGCGCACTCTTGATGCAACATTGTATGCCCAGCTAAAGGGACTGTGCAAACTGCGTCCGTCGGCACTTACTGCTGCACGGTATCAGAAGTTCCGCAAAATGGGGAATCTGCCGCAGGAGGAACATACATGAACGGAATGCAGATCATTTCTACCGGCAAAGCCTTGCCGGAACGCTGTGTCACCAATGACGATATGGCGAAAATTGTAGAAACCAGCGACGAGTGGATCACCACCCGTACAGGGATTTCCACCCGTTATTTCTGCAAGCAGCAGGCAGGCTGGCAGCTTGCGGTACAGGCAGCCAAACAGGCAGTGGATGCTGCCGGCATCGACCCACAGCAGATAGGGCTGTGCATCACTGCCACCATGTCGCCTCACTATGCTACCCCGTCTACGGCGTGTATGGTGCAGCGGGAATTGGGTCTGGCACAGGATGTTTTTTGCTTTGATATGAATGCCGCTTGCAGTGGCTTTGTGTATGCCTTGGAAACAGCCCATGCTTTGCTGGGAACTTTGCAAAAGCCGTATGCTTTGGTGATTGGGTGCGAGGTGCTGAGCAAGATCACCGATTTCACCGACCGTAACACCTGCGTATTGTTTGGCGATGGTGCAGGTGCCGTGGTGCTTGAACGGGCAGATGCTCCGTTTGCAGCGATGCACGGCGCAAACGGAAACGATACCGCATTGGTCTGCCCCGGCTACGGCAGCGAAAAGCAGTTCCTTTCAATGGACGGCAAAGCGGTTTTTCGCTTTGCGGTATCCAGCATCCCTGTTTGCATCAACGAGGTTTTGACCCGTGCAGGGCTGTCGTTGGATGAAGTCGATCATATCGTGTGCCATCAGGCGAATCGTCGCATCATTGAGTCGGTCATTCGTCAGATGAAAGCACCGGCAGAAAAATTTTATATGAATTTGCAGCATTACGGAAACACATCCGCCGCAAGTATCCCACTGGCACTTGCCGATATGCAGCAACAGGGTTTGCTGAAAAAGGGTTCAAAGCTGATTTGTGTCGGATTTGGCGGTGGATTTACATGGGGCGCAAGCCTGATTTGCTGGAACGAAAAGGAGTAATCATAGTATGCGTTTGAACGAAATTCTCGGTACCGAATATCCCATCATTCAGGGCGGTATGGCAAATATCGCCACCGGTACTTTTGCGGCAGCCGTTTCCAATGCAGGTGCGCTGGGACTGATTGGCGCAGGCGGAATGAAAGCAGAACAACTGCGTGAGGAGATCCGCATCTGCAAATCGCTCACCGACAAACCTTTTGGCGTAAACATCATGCTGATGAACCCCGAAGTTGACCAAATCGCACAGGTCGTGATCGAGGAGGGGGTATCGGTGGTTACCACAGGCGCAGGCAATCCCGGAAAATATATGACTGCATGGAAAGAGGCAGGCATCAAGGTCATCCCCGTTGTACCTGCTGCGGTACTGGCAAAGCGAATGGAAAAAGCAGGTGCAGATGCCGTTATCGCAGAAGGCACCGAAAGCGGTGGTCACGTGGGCGAAATGACCACCATGGCACTGGTCCCGCAGGTGGTAGATGCCGTAAGCATCCCTGTCATCGCAGCAGGCGGTATCGCCGACGGTAGACAGCTTTTGGCAGCGTTTGCACTGGGTGCGGTGGGTGTACAGGTGGGTACCTGTCTGCTGGCAAGCGAGGAATGCCCCATCCACGAAAATTATAAGAACGCCGTGCTGAAAGCAGGCGATAACGATACCATCGTTACCGGACGCATCGCCGGTGTGCCGGTTCGCATTTTGAAAAACCGTATGGCGAGAGAATACGTCAAGCAGGAAAAAGCCGGTGTCGACAAGATGGAACTGGAAAAATACACCCTTGGTTCGTTGCGCCGTGCTGTGTTTGACGGCGACACCGAAACCGGCAGTCTGATGGCTGGACAGGTGGCAGGTATGGTAAAAGAAATTCGTCCGTTGCGTGTGATTTTCGAGCAGTTGATGGCAGGTATGAACGATCGTCTTGCCGAACTGAATCAGGAGAAAGTGTATGAATCGGTTTGAAACATTGAAACTTTCTTTACCCATTATCCAAGGTGGTATGGGTATCGGCGTATCGCTGGGAAATTTGGCTGGCAGTGTGGCTGCACAGGGCGGAATGGGTGTCATCTCTACCGCAAATCCCGGTTATGCGTACCCCGATTTCTGGAAAGACCCTGCCGGATGCAATCTGGAAGCGTTGCGTTTTCATGTGAAAAAAGCAAAGCAACTGGCAAAAGGGCAGGGGGCTGTGGCAATCAATGCAATGGTCGCTACCACCCGTTATGCCGAAACGGTGGCAGCGGCTATCCAGTCGGGAGTAGACGCTATCATTTCGGGCGCAGGTCTACCGCTGACCTTACCTGCTGTTGAGGGTGCCGAGCAGGTGGCACTCGCTCCCATCGTATCGGGTGGACGTGCCATCACCACCATTTGCAAGTTGTGGGACAAACGCTTTGGCAGAGTTCCCGATTTTGTAGTGGTAGAGGGAAGTCAGGCAGGCGGACATCTGGGCTTCAGCAAAGAGGAAGTGCTGTCGGGAACGGCGAAACCCCTAAAAGAACTGGTGCGTGAGGTCTGTCAGGCGTTGGAGCCGTGGCAGCAGAAGTACAGCCGAAAAATCCCCGTATTTGCGGCTGGCGGTGTGTTTGACGGTGCCGACATTGCCGAGATGGAGCGCAACGGAGCGACCGGTGCGCAGATCGCCACCCGTTTTATCGCAACCGAGGAGTGCGACGCTTCCGAGGGCTACAAGCAAGCGATGATCCGTGCAAAAGCGGAAGATGTTCGCATCGTGCAAAGCCCCGTAGGAATGCCGGGTCGTGCGTTGGCAAGTCCGTTGATTCAACGGCTGTCACAGGGAGGCAGGATCGCACCGGTACGCTGTGCAAATTGTCTGGTGCATTGTCAGCCGTCACAGACCCCTTACTGCATCACCCACGCACTGATTGAAGCAGTAAAAGGAAACTGGGAAGAAGGGCTATTCTTCTGTGGTTCCAACGTGGGTAAAATTCAGCAGATGACCACCGTTCCGGCTTTGATGCAGCGTTTGTCGCAGGAATGGAAACGAGCAAAGCAGTAAGCCGTTTGATTTTGGAGGATTTGGGAATGAAAATCGCATTTTTATATGCAGGTCAGGGCAGCCAGCAAGTAGGCATGGGAAAAGACCTGTACGCCGAAAACGAAGCGTTCCGCACAGCGTTCGACAGTGCGCAGCTTTCGTTTGACTATAAACAAATCTGCTTTGAAGGAACAGACGAGCAGTTGGCAGACACCCGTTACACCCAGCCGTGTATGGTAGCGTTTGCGTGTGGTGTCACAGCAGCACTGGCAGCCGAAGGCATTTTGCCGCAAGCAGTAGCAGGACTGTCACTGGGCGAATATTCTGCGTTGCAGGCAGCGGGAGTGTTCACCGCAAAACAGGCGATCGAACTGGCGGCTTTCCGTGGAAATGCAATGGCGACCGCTGTACAAGGACGGGAATGCGGCATGGCTGCTGTCCTTGGTATGGAGCGTGACGCATTGGCAGAATGTTGCAGATCCGCTGCCGACAAAGGTGTGTGCGAGATCGCAAACTACAACTGTCCGGGTCAGTTGGTCATCGCCGGTGATTCGGCTGCGGTCGATGCAGCTTGTGAAGCGGCAAAAGCAGCCGGCGCACGTCGTTGTGTCCCGCTGAAAGTGAGTGGACCTTTCCACACCAGTTTGATGGCACCCGCAGGGGATGCGTTGGCAGAACGGTTTGCATCTGAGCAGTTCGGCGAGATGCAAATTCCTGTTGTGTTCAACTGTCTGGGCAGAGCCAAAACCGAAGAAGAAACCATTCCTGCATTGTTGGAAAAACAGGTGCAGTCGAGTGTATACTTCGAGGACTCTATCCGCTGGCTGGAACAAAATGGATTCGACACCGTTGTGGAAGTCGGCCCCGGCAAAGCACTCTCCGCTTTCGTAAAAAAGACGGCAAAATCCATCCGTGTGCTGAACGTGGAAAATCTGGAGTCTTTCCATGCCACTGTGGCAGCCCTGAAAGGAGAATAAGCATATGAGCGAACAGATCCAGCGTACCGCCATCGTTACGGGTGGCAGCCGTGGAATCGGTCGTGCCGTTTGTGTGGCACTGGCAAAAAGCGGTATGAACGTTGTTGTAAACTATGCAGGCAGTGCGTCTGCTGCCGAGGAGACCGCACAGCTGTGCGCAGAACAGGGAGTGCAGGCGATTGCTGTACAAGCAGACGTTTCCACCGAGCAGGGCTGCGCCTTGCTGTTCGATACTGCCACTAATCAGTTCGGCAGGGTCGACGTACTGGTGAACAATGCCGGTATCACCCGAGATAACCTCGTTATGCGTCTGACAGAGGAGGACTTCGATGCGGTCATCAACACCAATCTGAAAGGTGCTTTTCTTTGTGCCAAAAAAGCAGCTCGCATCATGATGAAACAACGCTATGGCCGCATCATCAGCATCAGCAGTGTAGTTGGTGTGCGTGGTAACGCAGGACAGGCAAACTACGCAGCAAGCAAAGCGGGATTGATTGGGCTGACAAAATCACTGGCAAAAGAGCTTGGCAGTCGTGGTGTTACCGCAAACGCAGTTGCTCCCGGATTTATTGACACCGATATGACTAAGGTATTGCCTGATGCAGTAAAGGAAAATATCCTCAGCCAAATCCCTCTGGGCAATTTCGGTAAACCGGAGGACGTTGCAGCAGCGGTTGCATTTCTGGCAGCAGAACAGGCAGGATATATTACAGGACAGGTGCTGTGCGTAGACGGCGGCATGGCAATGTAAGGAGGAAAAACAATGAAACGCAAAGTTGTTATCACCGGTATGGGTGCAGTTACTCCCATTGGAAACACCGCTGCCGACAGCTGGCAGGCTGCAAAGCAGGGCAAGTGCGGCATTGCACCGGTCACACATTACGATACTTCTAACCAAAAAGCAAAACTGGCAGGCGAAGTAAAGGGCTTGAACGTAGAGGAGTTTATCGACAAGCGAGAAGCTCGTAAGATGGACCGTGTTACTCAGCTTGCAATGGTTGCAGCAGCACAGGCAATGCAGGACAGCGGTTTGCAGATGGAAAACGAAGACGCTACCCGTTGCGGTGTCATCGTGTCCAGCGGCATCGGCGGCTTGAACACCATCGAGTCTGAACACAGCAAAGGTCTGGAAAAAGGCTTCGACCGTGTATCGCCTTATTTTATCCCCATGGTAATCAGCAATATGCCCGCTGGTAACATCGCCATCCAGTACGGCTTTAAGGGTATGTGCAGCTGTGCTGTTACTGCTTGTGCAAGTGGCACCAATGCCATTGGCGACAGCTTCCGCCAAATTCGTGACGGCTATGCCGATGTCATGCTGTGTGGTGGTACCGAAGCATCCATCACTCCGTTGGGAATGGGCGGATTTACCTCCCTGAAAGCACTACATACCGGCACCGACCCCATGCGTGCAAGCATTCCGTTTGATGCCGAGCGCAGCGGTTTCGTAATGGGCGAGGGCGCAGGCATCCTGATTTTGGAAGAATACGAACACGCAAAAGCACGTGGAGCAAAGATCTATGCCGAGGTAGTCGGCTATGCATCCAACTGCGACGCCCACCACATCACTGCACCTGCACCGGGTGGCGAGGGTGCTGCTCGTTGTATGTTGCTGGCATTGCAGGATGCTGAAATGCAACCGCAGGAAATCGGCTACATCAACGCACACGGAACATCTACCCCGATGAACGATGCGTGTGAAACCCAAGCGATCAAAACTGCATTCGGCGAATATGCAAATAAACTGTGTGTAAGCAGCACCAAGTCGATGACCGGTCATCTGCTTGGGGCATCGGGTGCTGTGGAAGCCATCTTCACTACAATGGCAGTAAAAGAGGATTTTGTTCCGGCTACCATCAATTACCGTGTGGAAGACCCCGCCTGTGATTTGAACGTCGTTCCCAACGAGGGTCGACAGGTAGCATTAAAGGCAGCGATGTCCAACAGCCTCGGCTTTGGTGGTCACAATGCCACCTTGATTTTTGCAAAGGAGGGCTAAGCGATGCAGTTAGATTCCAACCAGATTCAAGAAATTTTGCCCCATCGCTATCCGTTTCAGATGGTCGACCGCATCACCGAATGCGAACCGGGTAAATTTGCAAAAGGAATTAAGTGCGTTTCGGTCAACGAGATGCAGTTTTGCGGTCACTTCCCTCAATACCATGTAATGCCGGGTGTACTGATGATCGAGGCACTGGCACAGGTGGGCGCAGTCGCACTGCTTACCATGGAGGAATTTCGTGGCAAGACCGTATTTTTCGGCGGCATCAAAAATGCCCGTTTCAAGCAACAGGTTCGTCCCGGCGACGTGTTGGAGCTGGAATGCGAATTGATCAAAATGCGTGGTACGGTCGGCGTAGGCAAAGGGGTTGCAAAAGTTGATGGAAAAATTGCGGTGATCGGCGAATTTACCTTTGCGGTGGGCTGATTTTGTCGAAACTTTGTGGTATAATGGAAAAAATAAATCACTTCCATTTGGATTCAAAGGAGCCGTTCGATATGTTGAGAGATAGCTTTGAGCAGATCTATGCAAAATTCAAACTGCATTTTTATCGGCAGGTATTCAGCAGCAGCTTGCAAAGCAGAGAGGCGACTCTGACCACGGTAGAAACCTTTTGTATGGAGATCATCCATGCGATGGGACACCCTACCATCAACGAATTTGCGAATTTTATCGAAATCTCCTCGCCCAATGCTGCCTATAAGGTAAACAGCTTGATTCAAAAAGGGTATTTGGAAAAGGTGCAGTCGGAAAATGACCGTCGGGAATACCATCTGTACCCTACCGAAAAATATCTGAAGTATTACAATGTAAGTTACAACTATTTAGATCGGGTGATGGAGCGTATCCAAGGGCATTTTACCCCCGAACAGACAAAACAACTTTCTCAAATGCTGGAGGAGATCTGTGACGAGCTGATGCCCGAAATTCCATTGCCAAAGCTGAAAGAGGCTTCTTCAGAAAAATCATCCGCAGCCAACAAATAAAAAACAGGCATCGCTTGATCGGCGGTGCCTGTTTTGCATAGAAAAAGCAGCACCCTGAATGGATGCTGCTTTTTAAAAACGATTATTCCTCGCTGAACTGGTCTTTGCCAACAGAGCACAGCGGGCAAGCGTAATCCTCGGGAACATCTTCCCATTTGGTGCCTGCTGCGATGCCGTTATCAGGATCGCCTACTTCTTCATCATAAACATAACCGCATACCATGCAAACATACTTTGCCATATTCAAACAACTCCTTCAATATTTGTTTTCAATGGGGACACTTCAAATATCCCCTGTTATTATACTCAAGTATACCCACAAATAAATAAAAAATCGGTTGCATTTACCACAAAATAAAAATTTTTTCATTTTTATAGTCGTTTACAATGTTGGCAAATAGAATCTTTGATCGAATAAATTGAAAATCGAAGTGTGAAAGCCATGATTTTTTTCGACTTATAAAGCACGGCAAAATCCTACAGCTTTCCCCTCGATGCTGACAGAATTTATTTCTTCTCCTACCAGTACAATAGGAGCAAAAGCCGGATTTTCGGGCTGAAGAATCAAGCGGTCGGGATAAGAATATACACGTTTAAGGGTAGCTTCATCCTCGATACGAACCGCAGCGATCTCGCCGTTTTCTACGGTGGGCTGGCGGCGGATCGCTACCAGATCACCGTCTTGAATGCGGGGCATCATGCTGTCGCCGGCACAAATCAAAGTAAAATCTGCTTGCCAGTTACAGGGTACGCTGTCGTAATTTTCAACGTTTTGCTCTGCTAAAATCGGGTTTCCGCAGGCGATGCGTCCAATGCGTGGAACAAGCTTCATATCAGGCATGGGCTGAAAACCGGATGGAATACCGGTGGATTCTCCCGTGGTGATAAAATCGGTGGTGGTTTTCAGTATATCTGCATAAAGGCGGATGCGATCACGACGCATATTGGCGATCATTCCGCTTTCCCAGCGGCTTACGGTACCTTCGGATACCCCCACAGCATCTGCCACTTCTTTTTGAGTCAAATTTAATTCTTTTCTTCGCCTTAATAAATAGTTTTCCATAAAATCACACTCCTTATTGAATAGTATACCGCACTTATTGCGTAAATGCAATAAAATTTGGAAAAAGTTTCGTTTATGCATTGACTTGCGTTTCCGAAAGGAATATAATGGAAAACAGAAAGGGGAATGATACGATGTTTAAAAAAAATTTGATGAAAGCAAAAATGGTGCAGCAGGGCTTTTCTGCCAAACAAGTAGCCGAGATGATGGGCTGTAGTCTGGGCAGTTTCTATCGCAAAATGAACGGCGACAGCGAATTTACCCGTGACGAGATCTACCGTTTTTGCAAAGGCTGCGGATTGAGCGAACGGGAATTGATTTACATCTTTTTTGGGCAAGACTTGCGTTTAAGCAAAGAAGTGACTGCTCAACGTTGCATCTGAAAAAATGCACTTTGCGAAATGAGAACGACGAACAGCGAAAGCTTCAAAACGGTTCGTCGTTCCTGTTCAATAGAATTTTTTGTCTTTTTGTAATAAAATTGTTTTTCTTGTTGCATTTGTTTTGGTGAGTTGCTATAATGAAACCATAAACAAAAAAAGGGGTGTTGCACAATGTATCAAGTGGGCAATTTTTTCCAAAATGACAATATTAAAACCATTGCATCCATGGGACCGTTTTCGGTGCTGGAGTATCAAAAAGATATGAGTGTGATGCCGGGCGATGCCATGATGGCATATTACTGCAATGAAATGAATGTGCGCAAACGGCAGGTAGCCTGCGATTTGAGCAAAGCGGCTGTTACTGTACAGGCAGGTGCAATGCAGTGGATGGCAGGCAATGTAAACGCTACCACCGGCATCAAAGGGGTAGGCGATCTGTTTGGAAAAGCACTCCGTGGCAGTGTAACGGGTGAATCGGCAATTAAACCCGAATATCAGGGCGACGGTCTGCTGGTTTTGGAGCCTACTTATAAACATATCCTGTTGGTGAATGTGGACGAATGGAATGGCTCTATCGTGTTGGATGATGGATTGTTCCTCGCTTGCGATTCTAAGCTCAAACATAAAGCGGTTGCACGTTCCAATCTTTCCTCTGCGGTTGCAGGTGGTGAGGGATTGTTTAATTTGGGTATCTCCGGCAGTGGTGTGCTGTGCTTGGAATCTCCCTGTCCACAGGAAGAACTTGTTGAGATCACCTTGAAGGACGATGTGCTGAAAATCGACGGCAATATGGCGATCGCATGGAGCGGAAGCCTGAACTTTACGGTGGAGCGTTCGGGCAAATCACTGCTTGGTTCGGCTGCATCGGGCGAGGGATTGGTAAATGTATATCGAGGCACAGGCAAGGTATGGCTTGCTCCCGTTACTCGTGGTTTTGCTTAATGTAAAAAACGGCTTTGCACAATAATAGTGCAAAGCCGTTTTCTTAGAATCTTTCGGTGTCGTCAAAATAAGAGCGTCCATCGCCGTAAAAAGATTCTTCATCGTCGTACACAAGGGTAGGCATCCAGCTATCAGTGGGTGCCTGATCATGATAGAGTGGATGGGTCGTGCTGCTGGAAAGGTGTTTGCTGCGTTTGGCGTTGGCTGTGTTCAGCTTGCGGAAAACAGGACCTTGCATTGAAGTCATCTCCTTGCTGTTTGTAGGGGAGGGCTTGCTTTCCGCCCTCACACACAGTATTTCCCACCAATCAAAAATTAAACCACTTTGTCCATGAACAAAACAGTTATTTATACAAAAATCGAGGTGTTCATTGTGAACACCTCGATTTTATTTAGATGTTACCACCGTTAAACAGTTGTTTTTGCGTTGTGATTTTGCGCCAACAGCTTTTTTAAGGTGCTTTGCAACACCGAGAAGTCGATAGGCTTCGCAATATGTGCATTCATTCCTGCCTGCGTGGTCTGGCTGATGTCTTCCGAGAAAGCATTTGCCGTAACAGCGATGATAGGAATTGTTTTTGCGTCAGTGCGCTTTAATGCACGAATTGCTTTGCTGGCATCGCAGCCGTTCATAATCGGCATCTTCATGTCCATCAAAATGGCATCGTAATATCCGACAGGGCTGTTTTGGAACATCTCCACTGCTTGCTTGCCATTCCATGCCTGTTCTACTTTGAAATGATTCATGGTAAGCATTTCGGTAGCGATCTCCATATTGATTTGGTTATCTTCGGCAAGCAGAATACAGTAGTCGGTCGGCGTTTCGTCGATCCAGCTATTGGGAGAAACGCTTTGGGCAACATCTTCAGCGTTTACGATTTGTAACGGCAACATGACCGTGACAACGGTGCCGACGTTCGGCTTGCTTTCCACTTCGATCTGTCCTTCCATCTGTGTGACAAGATCTTTTGTGATCGGCATTCCCAAACCGGTGCCCGAAATTTCGGCTGCTCCAAAACGTGTTTCACGTTCAAAAGGAAGGAACAATTTTTGCAAAAATTCTTCGGTCATGCCAAAACCGTTATCCTGCACAACAAACTTGTATTTGCTGTATTTGCTGTTCGGGTCGAAAAATTCATGCACTATAAACCGAATCTCGGCATTTTTGGGAGAGTATTTGAACGCATTCGACAGGATATTGTTTAAAACTTGCTGGATGCGACGCCAATCGCCTACAACCGTTTTATTGAAAAGAGTACATTCAAAGTGGAACGTTTTGTTTTGCTCGGTTGCCTGTATTTGGAAGATCTCAGCAAGTTCGGTCAGTTTTTCTTCCAGCGGAAAGGTCGTTTCCGCAATTTCAAAATTGGCCTGTTCCAAAGTGGAAATTTCAAGTACATCGTTGATCAAGTCCAGAAGCTGCTTGCTGGAAGAAAGGATCTTGTTCAAAGAGTCGGTCGTTTTCTCAGGATCGTGCACCCGTTGCAGTGCAAGGGTAGAAAGCCCAATGATGCCGTTAAGCGGAGTGCGCATATCGTGCGACATATTCGAGAAGAAACGAGCCTTTGATTGTGCAACATGGCTAAGGGTGTTCAGCGAGTTTTGAAGTAGTTCGATACGAGCAAGCTCGTTATTTTTAGCGTCGTTCACATCACGGAAACACAAAACGACTTTGCCGGAATGGAACGATTCATCATACAACATTTGCACATGGATCCAGCGTGATTCGTTGTTGAACCATCGCTTGAAATCGCCACCAAAATCCCGTACACGATTTTGGGCAAGGTGGGTCATACTTTCGATAGAAAACGCCTGTTCAAATTCGGCATAGGTATCCGGCTCCAAAATTCTGGTCAGTACATCCAAAAACAAAGAATAATCCCCCTTTGGAGGGATCAGGCTGCGGGCAAAATCCGAGCCTTTCAGCATTTCGTACCGAGCGGTGGGCAGGTCGATCTGATATAGGGCATAGTACGAGTTTGCAAGCACCGCAAGGGTGGTGTCGTAGATCTGCAAGCGTTTTTTATCCTGAAAACTCAAAATAAGGTAAGTAATAATGCAAGCGAAGAATGGTACCAAGATGACAAAAAACGGAATCCAGATCTTGTTGTAATCGGCAAGCAAAGTAGAATAGGGGATGGTAACAATGGAATACCAACCGTTTTCCATTTCATAATAATAGACTCCACGTTTTTCGTTGTCCATGCCCTTTATGGTGCTGATCTTGGAGTCCAACATGGAATTTTTAATTTGGTAAAAAATATTCAGCACGTGATCCTGCACAGCGTTGTGTGAGTATGACTCGCTAAGTACAGAATACAAAATCTGACCTGTTTTGTCGCACATAAAGTAGTTGCTGCCTTCGGGTAAGGTTTTTGTATATTCGGCAATGGTAATGTCATTGAAGTACAGGTCGATGGCAATAACGTCCTTTGTACCCGAAATTTGCTTTGCAATGGTAACAACAGGAATTTGCAACCGTGAGTCGATATAACTATCGGTGTAAATGGTGTTTCCCTCTGCAGCGATCGCCTTCTGATACCATTCGGTGACATACGGATTGAAAAAAGCGTCGTTTTCCCAGTAGCTGGCTGCAACGATTTTGCCGTCGATCGAGGCATAGATGTCCATTTCCGACAGCGTGGGAAGATTATCGGTAGACTGTACATATTCCTTCATCCATGCACTCAGGTCTTCACCTCGATTTTCGGGACGAAGCTCTATTTCAAGATAGTCCAACAGCTCGATATAGGGCGAGATGTTGTCCATTTCTTCCAGTGCAATGCGGTGCGAGATCTCATTGCCCATTGCCTGTGCGCTTTCTAACAAAACGCTTTGAATCTGCCAGCTGTTTATGGCGGTAATACAGATCAACAACACTGCGATGATGCCGGAAAACCACTTCCATTTTTTTTGCTTTTTGTTTCATAAAAACACCTGTTTGTAAAAAAGATGTGGGGAGTTACGCTATACAGCATTTTATAAAAGCTGTGCATCTCTAAAAACAATTTTATTTAATACACAAGAAAAAATATGTGCTTTCACTGCCAAAAGGTGTGCAGTTAATATTGATATTTCCAAATCATTGTATCATATTTATAAATCGGTCCGCAATGGGAAAAACAAAAAAGGGAAATGCATATGCATTTCCCTTTTTATGGCGCCTCTTGTTGGGCTCGAACCAACGACCTACGGATTAACAGTCCGGCGCTCT
>CALWZD010000044.1 GCA_944385945.1 uncultured Anaerofilum sp.
TGGCAGAAAAGTTTGGCGGATTTGCAAATATTCCGGGTGTTTTTGCAGGTGGCGATTGTGCTTCGGGTCCCGCTACGGTCATCAAAGCGGTTGCAGCAGCAAAGGTAGTAGCTGCCAATATCGACGAATATTTGGGCTATAACCATAAAATCACCTGTGACGTAGAGATTCCAGACCCCAATCTAAGCGACCGCTCAGCGTGTGGACGGGTCGAAATGGGAGAAAGAGAAGCCTGCGAACGGATAAAGGATTTTGACGGTATCGAAAATTGCATGAGCAAAAAAGAGGCCTGTCAGGAGGCGGGACGCTGTTTACGTTGCGACCACTTTGGATTTGGTCTGTTTAAAGGAGGTCGTGAGAAGGTATGGTAACACTGCAAATCGACAATCAAATGGTGACCGTTCCCGAAGGAACAACGATTTTGGATGCAGCAGCAAAAATTGGGATTCCCATTCCCAAACTGTGCTATTTGAAAGACATCAATGAAATCGCAGCCTGTCGTGTGTGTGCGGTAGAGTTGGAAGGTAAACAGCGGCTGATCACCTCTTGTAACAATGTGGTGCAGGAGGGAATGGTGATTCGGACAAACAGCCATAAGGTGCGTGCGCATCGCCGAAATACGATTCAGCTGATTTTGTCGCAGCACGATTGCAAATGTGCGACCTGTGTGCGAAGTGGAAATTGCTCCTTGCAGGCGATTGCAAATGATTTGAATATCTACGAAGTCCCGTTTGGTGAACGCATCGAACGGCAGCCCTGGGACAGAACTTTCCCTCTGATTCGAGATTCTGCAAAATGCATCAAGTGTATGCGCTGTGTGCAGGTATGCGATAAAATTCAAGGGTTGAATGTTTGGGATATGGAAGGTACGGGCTCCCGTTCGACAGTGAATGTTTCAAAAAGCAGAACTATCAAACAGGCAGATTGTTCGTTGTGTGGGCAGTGCATCACCCATTGTCCGGTAGGGGCTGTGTACGAACGTGACGATACCGAAAAAGTATGGGATGCGATCGACAACGAAAAGAAGGTCGTCGTGGCACAAATTGCCCCCGCTGTACGCACTGCATGGGGTGAGGCATTTGGGCTGCCACCGGAGGAGGCTACGGTGGGGAAAATGATGGACGCTTTGAAGCGGATGGGTGTGGATTATGTATTCGATACCACTTTTTCTGCCGACCTGACCATTATGGAAGAAGCCAACGAGTTTTTGGAGCGGTACAAAAACGGGGCGACCCGTTCACGACCAATGTTTACATCCTGCTGTCCGGGTTGGATTCGTTTTGCGAAGTCGCAGTATCCGCATCTGGTCAGCCAGCTGTCTACGGCAAAATCCCCCCAGCAGATGTTTGGAGCAGTGATGAAGTCTTATTTCGCCGAGCAGATCGGCGTAAAGCCGGAAAGTATCTTCACCCTTTCGATTATGCCGTGTGTGGCAAAAAAAGGCGAGAGCGAAATGGAGCTGTTCTATAAAGAGTATGCCGGCAAAGACATTGATGCGGTGCTTACCACTCGTGAGTTTACTCGAATGCTGCGTTCGGCGCATATTCGACCCGAAACTTTGGAAGAACGCACTTCGGACAGTATCATGCACACAGGCTCGGGTGCCGGTGTCATCTTCGGTGCCACAGGCGGAGTGATGGAAGCTGCACTGCGCACGGCATATTTCTTGGTGATGGGAAAAAATCCGGAACCCGATGCATTTAGCGTTGTACGTGCGACTAGCCAACAAGCAGGCATTACCGAAGCCGAGTTCTCTCTGGGCGGTGCGGTAGTACGTGCAGCGGTCGTCAGTGGTTTAGGAAATACACGAGCTTTGATCGACAAAATCGAAAAAGGCGAAGTACAGTACGATTTCGTCGAGGTAATGGCGTGTCCGGGCGGATGTGTCGGTGGTGGTGGACAACCCATCCACGACGGCGAGGAACGTGCATTTGAACGTGGAAAAAATCTGTATTTCTTAGATAAAAATGCGGTTGTTCGTTTTTCTCACGAAAACAAAGACATTCAAACCTTGTACGAAACCTATATGGAAAGTCCTCTTTCGCACAAGGCGCATCAGCTTTTGCATACCGACCATAATCGTTGGGAAATGCCCCGTAATCCCAATCGGTGATATTTGACCATCAATAGGAAAGACCCTCTGCTATATCGCAGAGGGTCTTTTTTAGCAAGATGGGGTGCTGTGTATCATCACAAATTTTCCTTCGTAGGAGATCAGTTGAATATTCGAATAAAGCTGATGAAATGCAGCAGTCAAAGCGTCTTGGCTGCAACAGGCAAGATCCAACTGGTTTAGGATAGCTCCATTTTTCATAAATAAGATGGAATCAGCATATTCCAAAGCGGTTGCGGGGTCATGCGTACAAAGAAGAACGATGCACCCATCTTGTTTTGCTAAAGCGGAGAGATGTCCCAGCATTCGGTGACGATTTTCGAAATCCAGTGCGCTGTCGGGTTCGTCCAAAACAATGACAGGCGTTTTGCGCAAAATGGTTCGTGCAAACAAAGTCAACTGTTGTTGTCCACCGCTCAAGGTCAAAAAATCCTGCTGTGCGCAGTTTTCAAGCCCCACCAATTTTAGAGCAGCCAAAGCGGTTTCCAGTTGATGTTGTTTCAAAGGCTCAAATGCACCTAAAAGCGGATAAAACCCCATCGCAACGATTTCTAAAGCAGAAAGATGAAGTTGTGCAGTACTGTTTTGCCCCAGATAGGAAATAAGGTTTGCCCGCTTTTGTGCAGACATTTTTTGTATGTTCTGTCCGTTCAGTGTGCAGCTGCCTTCGAAGGTTTGCAGTCCGCAAATAGAACGAAGTAAGGTCGATTTTCCGCATCCGTTTGGTCCCAAAAGTACATATACACCCCCGCTGGAAAAGCGAAGTGAAGTGCTTTGTACAGCACAATAATTTTTGTACATACAGCGTAAATCATGCAGCAACAATTCAGCCATGCAAGCTTCCCCCTTTTTTGCACATTAGAGCAAACAGGAACGGCGCACCGACAAAAGATGTAATGATGCTTACGGGTACTTCACTGTTGCCGACACTTCGGGCAAGAATATCTGCGGCCAACAATAAAATTCCGCCAACGAATCCCGAAAAAACGACCGAAGAAAAGCGGCTGGAACGTGTGATAAGGGTGGAAATGTGCGGTGCAAGCAACCCGATAAAGGAGATCAGCCCTACCATGCTCACGATTGAGCCGGTGAGCAAAGTGGCAAGCAACAAAAGCAACCAGCGCATAGCAGTGACAGGTAAACCAAGCATTTGTGCATCGGCGTCTTCGAGTTGCAGCATCAAAAGAGGACGCTGCAATATTACGATACCAAGCAGTGCGACACAGGCAAATGGAAGTGTGCTTAAAAACTTGTCTGCGGTCATATCGGCAAAACTGCCCATCGTCCAAAATTCAATAGAGGCAAGTTCACGTTCGGGGTCTGCGTTCAGTTTTAAAAACATGAGGATGGC